>JBKPSQ010000096.1:0-9967 GCA_046735075.1 Pseudomonadota bacterium | reverse complement strand
ATTGAGAGGCTTCGGTTTTTTGACCCGGGGCGCGCAGACGCTGGACATCTTCGTGCACATGGAAACGCTCAGGCGCTGCGGTTTCACCGAGCTCAGGCCGGGCCAGTCAGTGCTGGTGCGCTATGGTCGCGGGCCGAAGGGCCTTATGGCCGCGGAATTGAAACCGGACGGCGCGCAAGGCCCATCTTCTCACTGACGATCGACGTCATCGACCGGCTCTATCGTCTGGCGGCCGCCGGTCTTGTTACGCTCGCGCTTCTCATGCCGTGGGACGGCAGCTTCGCCGCGGGCACGGAAACGCTCGTGCTAAAGACGGCGTCCGGCGATCACAACTTCAACATCGAGGTGGCGACCACCGATCAGGAACGTGCTCTCGGATTGATGTTCCGCCGCTCGCTTCCCGAGAATGCCGGCATGCTGTTCATCTACGATCCGCCGCAACCTGCGACGATGTGGATGAAGAACACGTTCATCCCGCTCGACATGGTATTCATCTCCGCCGACGGAGAGGTGCATCGCATCGAGAGCAACACCGAGCCGTTCTCGACCACGATCATTCCGTCGGAAGGCGACGTCGCGGGCGTTCTCGAATTGAACGCCGGAGAGGCCGGCAAGATCGGTCTCAAACCCGGTGACAAGGTCATCTATCCCGGCCTCGTCAGCCAGGACGCGAGGCATTAGCCCTTTGCTCAAGGCTTCAGTCTAGGAGTGCGGGACCGGCTGTTGAGGCTAGTCACCCGTGCCGCGGCGAATTATGTATGTTGCGACATGGCTTGTTGCCTCGTGGCGAAGCATTTCAGCCATGTACCGGCGATTGATCGGGGCATAGCGCAGTCTGGTAGCGCACCTGCTTTGGGAGCAGGGGGTCGCAAGTTCGAATCTTGCTGCCCCGACCATCGCCTGGCTTAGTGTCAAAGGAGAACCTATGTCGGCGCGCATCTTTAAGCCTGCCAGGACGGCGATGCAGCAAGGCAACGCCGCCTCGCGCGAGTGGGTGTTGGAATTTGTGCCCGACCGCCCGCGGACGATCGAGCCGCTGATGGGCTGGACGAGCTCGGCCGAGACGCGCCAACAAGTCCGCATGACCTTCGCCACTAAGGAGAAGGCGATCGCCTACGCCACGCGGCAGGGCATCGCGTTCCGTCTCGAAGAGCCGCGCGAGACGGAAGTAAGACCGAAGTCTTACGCCGAGAATTTCAAGTACGGTAGGCCCGACCGCTGGACGCACTGACACCGGTTTCGGCTATAGTCGGGCGATTCTTCAGTGGTCCCGTAGCTCAAGGGATAGAGCATCTGCCTTCTAAGCAGAGGGTTCAAGGTTCGAATCCTTGCGGGACCGCCATCTCCTCGATCCCAATCAATGGAAGTGCCGGCAGGGGGTAACGAATGGAGTTACCCGCTAGTCCCGAGCCCATGATGCACCGGGCCTTTGGAGCAGGAACTTAGCTTCTGAAGCAGCGTTTCTTGTTTTACGGCGGGGGCCACACGGAGGGCTCCCATGAATCACGAACCGCTATTGATGAGCGTGGCTGCCGCGGCAATTTCCCAGCGGCACGCCAGACGAATGTCCCTTAAGGCAGAACAGCACTCTCAAATCGCCGCGGTGTACGCAAAAGCGGCGGCCGATGAGAGCCTTCCCGTACAGCCCAGAGCAGCTTTTGCGAGAAAGGCTGATTGGTTTCATCTGCTCGCCAGCGTCGGAGAAAAGAGAGAGCGAGCAACACGAATCGGACGTGACTCATCGCCCGACCCGTTTTGGTTTTGGGGCGAGTTCGAGCGAGACAGTGGAGCCTTGTGGGGCTCTCTACAAAGAGCACGTCGTTACGCTTCAGGGGTGATCAACAGGGCAGTGTGAGAATTAAGGGTTACGCAGCGCCAAGTAGAGGATGGAGGGCAGAGTCATGAACATATCGGACATATGCGCCAGGGTAGACGCACAGAACGAACGAAGCCGTCTGGTAACGAGAGGCGGCGAACGAGACGAGACAGTTCTAACGCTTGTCGATACTGCTCAGCGAAGCGAGGCTGGATTGAGCGCGACGACCGATCCATTAATTCAGGCACTCGTGGATAAGCTGCCCCAGCCAAACAGCATTTGGACCATAGACGATCGTGCTAATTGGCTAAAGGCCTTGGCGATGATCTTCAATGTTGTGTACCGAAACGGTCGTGACGAACAGAGGCGGTCAATTTCTCGACATGAACCATTTGTTGCCTCCTCGTCCTTGAATGACGGCGCTGGCAAACGTGCTTGACGAGTAGCCGTAAGCGGCGACTGTTCCCTTCGGCCAATCCGTTCGCGCTTCACATTTCCGAACTCCGCTTCGGCGTGAGGATCCGTTTCCGCCACCTTTGTTTTACCCTAATGATGAACAGGTCACGGGTGTAACAAAACTTGCCTGTTAAGATCCGTTCGACTTCGTTACGGTACCAACCTCACCTTGCGACTATCCGCACTCGTTCACGACCGCGGGCCTTCTGCAAAAGCATCCGAGCTATGCGCGGAAGCGTCACTCAATGAGCAAGCTTCTAATTAGCGGGTTCAACGTTCGAAGCGATGCGGAATCGCGATCACCTAGACCCGAGCCAAGCCACCTGGCGAGAAGCACCATGCGCCCCGTCGTCGTCGCACTCACTGCAACCCTGATTGTCCTTAGTAGCGCGGCAGTCGGAGCGCCAAAGCTCCTCTGGGAAACCAAAGGCCTGGCCCAACCGGAATCCGTAGTCGAAGACCCGGTGACCGGAGTCATTTATGTCAGCAACATCAATGGCGCTGTCATGCAAAAGGACGGCAACGGCTTCATCTCGAGGCTAACCGCCGACGGCAAAATGCTCGAGCGCCAGTGGGTCAAAGGGCTGAACTCGCCGACCGGCCTCGCCCTGCATGACCGCACGCTCTATGCGGCCGATGTGGACCAGCTCATTGAAATCAATGCCGCCTCTGGAGAAATCCTCAAACGCTACGACGCCAAAGGCGCGATCTTCCTCAATGACGTCGTGGTGGACGGCGAGGGGGCCGTCTACGTCTCCGATACACCGATGAATACGATCTGGCGGCTCAAGGACGGCAGGTTCGAGCCCTGGCTCGCCAGTGACGCGTTGAACGGCCCCAATGGACTGCTGGTGCAAGGCAACACTCTCATCGTTGCCTCTTTGGGAAAGATCCAGAGCCAAGGGCAGAAAAAGGAGCTTGGGAGTCTGTTATCCGTCTCGCTCGAGGATCAGAAGATCAGCAAGATCGGCAAGGGCGATCTCATTGGCAATCTTGACGGTCTCCAAGCCATTCAACCCGGCGTCTATCTCGTCACCGACTGGGCACAAGGCGCCCTCTATCGGGTCGACGCCAAGGGCAAGGTGGATGAGCTCATCGATCTCAACCAGGGTAGCGCCGACCTAGCTTACATGCCGGGCAACAAACTGCTGCTCATCCCGATGATGCTCGACAATTCGCTTGCCGCCTACAGTTTGAACTAGCGCACCGATCCTACTAGCGCCAGGCAGGCTCGTTTTTCTGTTCGTAATCGCGAAACGCCTTCACCAAGCCTCCGAGAACTTCGGCTGAGGTCTCGAACATAGCCTTCAGCTGCGGCTCATCGACCTTCTCGATGTCCTCACGCAAGTGCTGCATAGTCTCGGTGAGACGCTTCTGCATTTTCTGGGTGTGGTGAATAGGGTCGCGTTCGTCTTTTGCCATTGCGGCCTCCTTGAGCTTGCCCTGATGAGGCTTCCTGGAGGAGCAACGCGTGGCTTAGACCATGAGTTCGATGACGTATGAACGAGCCTGACGCCAAGGGCGCTGTTTCGGAAAAGACGCCGCGCGGTACTTGGCCCCAGGTCTTTATTGCGTTTCTTCGGCTTGGGCTCACCTCGTTCGGCGGGCCGGTCGCGCATCTCGGCTATTTCCGCGAGGCCTTTGTCGCGCGGCTTCGCTGGCTCGACGACCGCGCCTATGCCGACCTCGTCGCCTTGTGCCAGTTCCTGCCTGGTCCCGCGTCAAGCCAGGTGGGAATCGCCATCGGGCTCTCTCGCGCGAGCTATGCAGGGGCACTCGCCGCATGGGTCGGCTTCACTGCGCCGTCTGCCATCGCGCTCGTGGTCTTCGCCTATGGCCTTTCGACATTCGGTGACCCTGTCGGCAGTGGCTGGCTGCACGGCCTGAAAGTCGCAGCGGTCGCAGTGGTGGCGGTCGCGGTGCTCGGCATGATGCGGAGTCTTGCTCCCGACCGCGAGCGCGCTACCATAGCTGCGACGGCAGCCATCGCCATGCTGGTCATGCCCTCGGCCTTCGCCCAAGTCGTGGTGATCCTACTCGGCGGTCTTGCCGGTGCGCTGTTCCTTCCGGCCGAGAAAGTCGCGGCCGGTTCCGAGCTGCCGCTAACGGTGAGCCGGAAGACGGGCGCCGTCTTTCTCGCGCTGTTCTTTGTCCTCTTGGTCGGACTGCCCATGCTTGCCGCAGCGTTTCCGGTTCAAGGAATCAAGCTCGTCGACGCATTCTACCGCGCGGGCTCTCTCGTGTTCGGCGGGGGCCACGTCGTTCTACCACTTCTCCAGGCCGCCGTGGTCCCGCAAGGCTGGGTCAGCAACGATGCGTTTCTAGCAGGCTATGGCGCAGCGCAAGCCGTGCCGGGGCCGCTCTTCACCTTCGCTGCGTATCTCGGCGCTGTCATGACGCTGGAGCCAAACGGCTGGGTGGGCGCACTTGTTTGCCTGCTTGCGATCTTCCTGCCGTCCTTCCTGCTCGTGATTGGGGCTTTGCCTTTCTGGGACGATCTCCGCCAGCGGCCAGGTGCCCGCGCTGCACTCAAAGGAGTCAACGCCGCCGTCGTTGGCCTGCTGATCGCCGCGTTCTATGATCCAATTTGGACTGTCGGCATCACTAGCGCCGCGGACGTTGCACTCGCCGTCGCCGCGTTTCTTCTGCTCTTCGTCTGGCAGGCGCCGGCCTGGCTCGTGGTGATCCTATCGGCTCTTGCCGGAGGAATGATGCGCGCTTTGTGATGCGCGAGTTTAGGCGATGCTGCGCACCACCCCGCCGTCGACTCTGAGTGCGGCACCTGTGATGGCTGAAGAGCCCTCGCCGCACAGAAAGACCACCAGATTTGCGACCTCCTCAGACTCGGCGAAGCGGCGGATCACAGAGGTTGGCCGCATGGTGCGGATGAACTCCTCCTCGACGGCGGCGATGTTGGTCTTGTGCTCTGCGGCGACCTTGCCGAGGAACTCGACCGCTCCCTCGGACCTGGTCGGCCCGGGCAGCACAGCATTCACCGTGACTCCGGTTCCCGCAACGCTCTCTGCAATGCCGCGCGACAGCGCAAGCTGCGCCGTCTTGGTCACGCCGTAATGGATCATTTCGACGGGAATCTGCAGGGCCGACTCGCTCGAGATGAAAGTGATGCGGCCCCAGTTGCGACTGAGCATGGCGGGCAGAAGCGCGCGCGCGAGCCGCGCGCCGCTCATCACATTGACCTCGAAGATACGAGACCAGTCCTCATCGCTGATTTCTACGAAGGGGACGGGCCAGAAGATGCCGACATTGTTCACGAGAATGTCGATGCGCCCGGCTTCAGCTACGAGCTTCGCCACGCCCCCGGCGCTCGAGAGATCGGCGGCGATGCCGGTAGCGCGCGAGCCGACCTCTGAGCTGATGCGCTGAACGGCCTCCGCCACTTTCTGCTCGGTGCGGCCGTTGACGATCACCTCGGCGCGTTCCCGAGCGAGCCCTTGCGCGATGGCAAAGCCGATTCCCGCGGTCGATCCCGTGACGAGAGCCCGCTTGCCGCGGAGTTTCAAATCCATGACTGCGTTCCTTGTCTAAAACTGTGAGAGTCAGGCGCGCGCGTTAAGCCTCGCAAAGCCCGCATCGAGGTCGGCCTTCAGATCCTCGATATCTTCAAGGCCCACATGCAGGCGGAGCGCCGGCCCTTCCGCATTCCATTTGGTCGCGGTCCGATAGGCCTTCGGATCGAAGGGCAGGATGAGACTCTCGAACCCGCCCCACGAATAGCCCATGCCGAAGAGACTGAGGCCATCGAGCATCGCTGCAACGCGCTCATGTGGTACGGGTTTCAGGACGATAGAAAAGAGTCCAGACGCGCCGGTGAAGTCGCGTTTCCACAGCGTATGTCCCGCATCGTTTGGAAGGGCGGGGTAGATCACGCGCGCCACCTCCGGCCTCTGGCTAAGCCAGCCCGCGAGCTCGACTGCCGATTTCTGATGATGCGCGAGCCTCACGCCGAGGCTGCGCAAACCGCGCAGACCGAGATAGACATCTTCAGGCCCGACACAGAGGCCGAGATCCTCATGCGTCTTGGCGACCGCGGCAAAGGTCTTCTCCGTTGTGGTGATCGAGCCGAGCATGATGTCGGCATGGCCGCCGATATATTTCGTGGCGGCTTGGATCGAGACGTCGGCTCCGTGTGCGAACGGTTTGAAGTAGAGTGGAGTTGCCCAGGTGTTGTCGAGAATGACCAACGCGCCTGCCCCACGGGCAATCTTGGCGATGGCGGGAAGGTCCTGCACCTCGAAGGTTTGCGACCCTGGAGATTCGGTGAATACCACCCTCGTCTTATTGGTGATCAGCCGGCCAATGCCTTCCCCGATCAGCGGGTCGTAGTAGATCGTCGTGACTCCGAGCCGCTTCAGCACATTGTCGCAGAAGCGCCGCGCGGGGCGATACACGCTGTCAATGACAAGTATCTCATCGCCCGCCTGCACGAAGGCGAGGAGCGACGTGGCGATCGCGGAAAGCCCGGAAGGTGCGAGTAGCGTGCGGTGACCTCCTTCGATTTCGGCGATCGCTTCCTCGAGCGCCCGCACAGTGGGGGTGCCCAGCCGGCCGTAGGTAAAGTCCTGGTCGTTCGCTTCAAGCGCCGCGACGGTGGGGAAGATCACCGTCGAGCCGCGATAGATCGGCGTATTGACGAAGCCGTGCTGACGCGAGGGGTCGCGGCCTGCATGGGCGAGCCTCGTCTCATCCTTCTGTTTCCGAGTCCGTTTACTCATCTCGGGCCTAAGTCGGCCGAGCGCTGTGGGGTGCGCCCTAACCAGTTTCGATGGGCAGGCTTTGATCTGCGCCCCATTCCGACCAGGACCCGTCATAGACGGAGGTGCGGCGGTGGCCGAGTTCGGCAAGGCCAAGCGCAAGGACACTTGCCGTGATGCCCGAGCCGCAGCTCGTCACCACCGGCTTGTTAAGATCGACGCCAGCCTGCTCAAAGAGTCTTTGCAGCTCTGGCGCGGATTTGAGCGTGCCGTCTCGGTTGAGGAGCTTGCGGAACGGGACATTGTGGGCACCCGGGATATGGCCCGACCGGAGTCCCGGCCGGGGCTCTGGCGCCTTTCCGGCGAAGCGTTCCGGAGCGCGGGCGTCTATGATCTGAGCCGAGTTGTCCCTCAGCAACGCCTTCATATCAGTCAGGTCGCGCACGAGATCGAGATTTCGACGTGCCGTAAAATGCCGAGCTGTGCGGCTTAGGGGTGCGCCGCTATCCAGCGGCCGGCCTTCCCGTTTCCACTTCGGCAGACCGCCGTTAAGCACGCCCACGTCGTCGACGCCCATGACCCGGAAGGTCCACCACACGCGCGCGGCGCTATAGAGCCCGCGCGAATCGTAGACCACGATGCGCGAACCGTCGCCGACCCCCATGCTGCGCATGCGCGATGAGAACTTCTCGGGCGGCGGCAGCATGTGCGGCAGCGTGCTCTTGGTGTCGGCGATCTCATCGATATCGAAGAACAGCGCGCCGGGAATATGCTCCTCGAGATATTCAGCGCGCGCGTCCTTGCCTTCGCCTGGCATGTACCAGGAGGCGTCGATGATCACTAGGTCGGGCGCCCCGAGATCGCGCGCGAGGTCGTCGGTCTCGATCAGCCAGGTCTTCGCTTGGGACAAGGTCAAATCTCCGCTTCGCTTTAAACGAACACTTCGGGAGCCGCGGCCTGTCCCTGGTCGAGCCAGGCGGGGGCCGGAAGGCCTTTCTCACGCAGGAATCTGGGGTTGAACAGGCGACTCTGGTAGCGGGTGCCGTAATCGGCGAGAACCGTGACGATGGTATGACTGGGGCCAAGATCGCGAGCGAGGCGGATCGCGCCCGCGACATTGATGCCGCTCGATCCGCCGAGACAGAGCCCTTCTTCGCTCAGGAGATCGAAGATGATGGGGAGCGCCTCCGCGTCAGGGATTTGATACGCCTCGTCGATCTTTGCACCTTCGAGATTGGCGGTGATGCGGCCCTGGCCGATTCCTTCGGTGATCGAGCTTCCTTCCGCCTTCAGCGCGCCGTGCTTGTAATAGTTATAGAGAGCGGCCCCCATCGGGTCGGCCAACCCGATCACAACGCCGGGATTGTGTTCCTTAAGTCCCATCGAAACGCCGGCGAGGGTGCCGCCGGTTCCGACCGCGCAGATGAACCCGTCGACCTTGCCGTCGAGATCGCGCCAGATTTCCTGGGCGGTGGTCTCGATATGGCCCTGGCGGTTCGCCACGTTGTCAAATTGGTTGGCCCAAATCGCGCCATTCGACTCGCTCACGGCGAGTTCCTCGGCGAGCCTGCCGGAATATTTCACGTAGTTGTTGGGGTCCTTATAAGGAACCGCGGGCACCTCGATCAGCCTCGCGCCGGCGAGCCGCAACATGTCCTTCTTCTCGGCTGACTGCGTCTCGGGAATCACGATGACGGTCTGCAAGCCCAGCGCGTTGCCGACCAGAGCAAGCCCGATGCCGGTGTTGCCGGCGGTGCCCTCGACGACCGTGCCACCGGGCTGGAGTCTTCCCGCATTTAGCGCGTCGCGGATGATGAAGAGTGCCGCCCGGTCCTTTACCGACTGACCGGGATTCATGAACTCGGCCTTGCCGAGAATGGTGCAGGCCGTCTCCTCAGACGCACGCTTTAGCTTGATCAGCGGTGTGTTGCCGATCGCCTCGATGATGCCGTTGCGGGGACGCACGGGTGGGGCCTTCGCATCCAATAGCTGTCTGACCGGGCAACCTAATGAGCGGGATGGGCCGCTGCAAGACACCGGAATCCCGTCAAAACTGGTTTCACGGGGTTTTCATTCCGGCGATCAGTGCAGGACGACGGTCGCGATGGCGCGGGCAACCTTCTCGGCGGGCCAGGCGGATGCAGGAGCTGGCGGGTCAAGGGGCGAGGAGACGTCGGTGCCCTGTCCAGGCTCCGCCAGCACGACGCTTCCTGCCTGGTTTGACACGGTGACTTCTCCCTCGAGGACCAGGACCCCATATTTGTCGAGCGGTCCGCCCCAGAATTCGGTGCCGCGCACGCCGATAGCGGCAACGGGTGTGGAGACGGCGATCTTGTGATCCTTCATCTCCTTGATCCTCCCGGTGGCGAAGCGAAAGGCTCCTTTGGTCGCTTGCAGAACGGTTTCGCCGACACTGCGATCGGGATCGTAGACGTAGCGGTCGATTACGCTCGCATGCTCGCCGAGGGTAAGCACGGTATCGTCGCGGAGCGTAACTTGGAGCCGTGCATTTGCGCCGGTGCGGAGCTCGTCCTTCATACGCACCGGAGTGCCGACGGTGGCGGTAACGGCGCCTGAGGCCGAGATGACTTGTGCCTCATTCTCGACTTTGCTCACGGCGCCGACGCTGCTTGTGTCGTCCTCAGCGCGCCCAGCCACGAAAGGGCAGGCGAGCAAGACGATGGCGGCAAGGAGGCGCAAGAGAGATGGCGGGGCACTCATCGAACCTCCATTCCGTACCGTCCGTCGGCCGAGGCGTGATCATAGACGGGAGCGGGTCGAGGCTGTAGGGGAACCGGCCCGGGAGATCCCATCAGCAGATTCGCAAGACTGGTAGCCGCCCGAGTCCGGATGTTATAGACCGCGAGGTCGAGGGCTGGGCGCGACCCAAAGCGGGCGTGGTGAAACTGGTAGACACGCCAGATTTAGGTTCTGGTGGCTTCGGCCGTGGGGGTTCAACTCCCTCCGCCCGCACCAACCAACT
>JBKPSQ010000095.1:0-12963 GCA_046735075.1 Pseudomonadota bacterium | reverse complement strand
GCCGAGGACTGGCTCAATCTCGGCGGCATCGTGAGAGGCCTGCTTAGCGGCAAGGAGGCACCCGCCGCGCATATCTTCCTCGAGACCGCCGAAGGCGACGTGCCGCCATCAGACGTCGCAAACTTCGCGCTCGGCGCATTGCTGCGCGGCTACAAGTTCAAAAAATACAAAACCAAGGCGCGCAAAAAGAATGCAGCGTCGGACGACGCCAACGACAAGACGCTGAAGAAGATCGTCATTCATTCTGCCGACGCGAAGGCGGCAACTCAGGCCTTTGCGGCAGATCGTGCGATCGCCGAAGGCGTGACGCTTGCGCGCGATCTCGTCAACGAGCCTGCCAATGTGCTTGGGCCCCCCGAATTCGCCGAGCGAACGAAAGAGCTCGAAAAGGCGGGCCTGCAGGTTGAAGTGTTGGGGCCGAAAGCGCTTCAGAAGCTCGGTATGAATGCGCTGCTTGCCGTAGGGCAGGGCAGCGATCGGCCAAGCCACGTCGCAGTCATGCAATGGAAGGGCTTAGGCGCGCGCGGCAGCGATCCCATCGTCTTTGTCGGCAAGGGAGTTACCTTCGACACGGGCGGCATCTCGCTCAAGCCCGCTGCTGGCATGGAGGACATGAAGGGCGACATGGCCGGCGCCGCCGCCGTGGTGGGGTTGATGCGGGCGCTGGCCGAGCGAAAGGCGAAAGTTAATGCCGTCGGCATTGTCGGCCTGGTCGAGAACATGCCGAGCGGACGCGCGCAGCGGCCGGGCGACGTGGTCACGTCCATGTCTGGACAGACCATCGAGGTGCTGAACACCGACGCCGAAGGCCGCATGGTGCTGGCTGATTGCCTCTGGTATGCGCAAGACCGCTTCAAGCCGAAGGCGCTGATCAATCTCGCCACGTTAACGGGTGCGGTGATGGTCGCGCTTGGCAAGGAGCACGCCGGGCTATTCAGCAACAATGAGGAGCTCACCGGCTGGCTGATCGATGCTGGCCGGGACACAGGCGAGAGACTCTGGCGGCTGCCGCTCGGACCGAAATATGACAAGATGATCGACTCCAAAGTTGCCGACATGAAGAACACCGGCGGCAAATGGGGCGGCTCGATCTCCGCCGCGCAATTTCTTCAGCGCTTCATCAAGGACGGAACAGCGTGGGCGCATCTGGACATCGCCGGCACGGGCCTCGCGTCGCTGGACAGCGAGATCAATCGCAGTTGGGGCTCAGGATTCGGCGTGCGATTGCTCGATCGTCTGGTGAGCGAGCATTACGAACAGCACTGAGGGGCCGCGACGAAATCAGTCCAAACAGAAATTTTCCATAATATACCTTATGCGAATCACGGGTTGGACAGGAAAATGCGGGCGTCCAGCTATCACTTTGATCTAGTGGGAAGAATCCCGATAGAGAAGCAGAACTTCCGCCGCCCTTGTTTCGTCGCGGCTGATGCCTCACAAGCCCTCGAAGAAGCAGACGATTGATGACCTGCTCGCCGTCATGGTGCGCCTCCGCGATCCTGTCGCCGGCTGTCCCTGGGACGTGAAGCAGACCTTCAGCACTATCGCCCCCTACACCATCGAGGAAGCCTACGAGGTCGCTGACGCGATCACTCGTGGCGATCTTGATGCACTCAAGGACGAGCTCGGCGACCTTCTTTTACAGGTCGTGTACCACGCGCAGATGGCCTCCGAGCAGAAACGCTTCGAGTTCGCCGACGTGGCCGACGCCATCACACGAAAGATGGTTCGCCGCCATCCACACGTGTTTGCCGATCAAAAGCTGCGAGATGAATTTCTTAACGCGGATCTTTGGGAGCGGATCAAGGCCGAGGAAAAGGCTGAGCGTGGCACGTCGGCGAACAGTTCACGCCTCGACGATGTGCCGGTGACGCTCCCTGCTCTCACCCGCGCGGTGAAGTTACAGAAGCGCGCAGCAGAGGTCGGATTCGATTGGCCTAGCTTGCCGCCGGTCTTGGCCAAAGCCGAAGAGGAAATTGCCGAGGTCAAAGCAGCGATCGACGCCAGCCCCCCCGACGCGAGCAAGCCGCCTGCGAAGAAGATCGGCGAGGAGTTCGGGGACCTGCTGTTCGTCATGGCGAATATTGCGCGGCATCTCGGCGTCGATCCCGAAGCGGCGTTGCGAGATGCAAATGCAAAGTTCACGCGCCGCTTCAAAAGCATCGAAGCCGCACTCGCCGCGGAAGGCCGTAAGCCCGGGGACTCGACGCTTGAGGAAATGGATCGGCTTTGGGACGACGCTAAGGCCGGGGAAGCCAAGGGCTAATAACTACTCTGCCGCGAGCCTGAGGCGTGCGGGTCCGGCAAGCCGCGCGAGCCTATCGCGCTTCTCCGGCGGCACGCGAATACGCAACGCGGTAATTCCCTCGTCGAGCGCCAAACGCGCGACGACTTCGCAATTCTCGTAGATCCAGTTCGAGAGCGAGCCTTCGTCGGGCTTGAGCCTGATCTCGATGGTTTCGCGCGCGCGATTGAGCTTCTTCTCGATCGCTGCGCGTAAGGTATCGAGCCCAAACCCCGTGACGGCCGAGACGAGGGCCGCGCCTGCACGATGCGCCTCGCCATCAAGACGCTTCAAGGCTACATCATCGAGCAAGTCTGCCTTGTTCCACACCTCGATGATCCGGTCTGGTTCGGCCTCGGCGGCAATGCCAAGTCCCTCCAGCACTGCGATGACGTCGGCGCGTTGGCTTGAACTTGCATGATCGGCGATGTCGCGGACGTGCAGGATCAGGTCGGCTTCCAGCACCTCTTCGAGCGTGGCGCGGAACGCCGCGACGAGTTGCGTCGGCAGATTGGAGATGAAGCCCACAGTGTCGGAGAGCACGGCCTTCGATCCGCCGGGAAGGCGTACCGACCGGATGGTCGGATCGAGCGTGGCGAACAGCGTATCCTCGGCGAACACCGAGGCGCCCGTGAGCGCGTTGAACAGCGTCGACTTGCCGGCATTGGTGTATCCCACCAATGCCACGGCGGGATAGGGCACCCGCTGACGCGACTCGCGGTGCAGCGCACGCGTGCGCTTCACTTGCTCGAGCTCCTTGCGGATCACATCGATGCGCTCGCCGATGATGCGGCGGTCGGCCTCGATTTGCGTCTCGCCCGGTCCGCCGAGAAAGCCGAAGCCGCCGCGCTGCCGCTCGAGGTGGGTCCATGAGCGCACCAGGCGGCTCTTCTGGTAAGTGAGATGAGCAAGCTCGACTTGCAGGCGCCCTTCCCGGGTCCGCGCCCTCTGTCCGAAAATCTCGAGGATCAATCCGGTGCGGTCGAGCACTTTCGTGTTCCAGGCCGTTTCCAGATTGCGCTGCTGCACTGGCGTAAGCGCGTGATCGACGATGACGAGCCCAGCGTTCTCGGCGCGCACGAGGCCTTTGAGTTCTTCGACCTTCCCTGAGCCGAACAGCGTTGCCGGTCGCGGATGTGGCACAGGCACGAGGCCGCTCGCCTTGATGTTGAGATCGATTGCCGCGGCCAGCCCGACCGCCTCTTCGAGACGAGCCTGCGGCGAACGCAAGGACGTGCCGCCGGATGCCGCCCTCGCTCTCCTGCCTTGTGCCTTGTCCAGTACCGGAGCGAGCACGATCGCGCTCGTGCGATCGTGGGGTCGCGCGGCACTGATCTCCGGCCGCGCCGTCCTCTTCTTGCTCTTCAGCTCCTTACGGTCTTTGGGACGCAACTATTCAGCGGCGCCTTCCGCGTCGGTGATCTCTGCGAGCTGGATCGGCTGACCGGGCATGATCGTCGATATCGCGTGCTTATAGACGAGCTGCGAATGCCCATCCCGGCGCAGGAGAACACAGAAATTATCGAACCAAGTTACAACGCCCTGGAGCTTGACGCCGTTCACGAGAAAAATGGTGAGAGGTGTCTTGTTCTTGCGAACATGATTGAGAAACGTGTCTTGTAGGCTTTGCGCGCGCTCTGTCGCCATGGGCTTCCCCGTCCCTTTGGTCACGCTTACGCTATTGAAGGAAGCCGGAAAATCACCCTGCCCGGCTGCCCCGCAAGGCATTAGACGCGATTAAACGGCAATTCCGCAAGTGGTCTGATACATCCAAAATCTCGGCGAGGTGTCCGGGAGAGTGCCTTCGGCCCCTCGCCCTAGCGCAATACGGCGCCTCTTTCGTTGGAATTCACGCCGAGCGCGCGCAGTTTGCGGTGCAGCGCCGAGCGCTCCATGCCCACAAACTCGGCCGTGCGTGAGATATTGCCGCCGAAGCGGTTGACCTGGGCGAGCAGATATTCGCGCTCGAAAATCTCGCGCGCATCGCGCAAGGGAAGCGACATCAGGTGTTCTCCCCCTGCCCCGTTGGGCGACAGCGGCACCGGCGAGATGATCTCCTCTGGCAACATCTCGGCAGTGATGATCGACTCCGGGTCGCCGCCGACGAGAATCATCAGCCGCTCGATATTGTTGCGGAGCTGGCGAACATTGCCCGGCCAGTCATGCGATTGCAGCACGGCCATGGCGTCCTCGCCGATGCGGCGCGGCGGCAGCCCTGAGGCGACCGAGATCGTTTGCACGAAATAGCGTACGAGCTCAGGCACGTCCTCGCGACGCTCGGAGAGGCCCGGCACCTTGATCGGCACCACGTTGAGACGATGATAAAGGTCCTCGCGCAAGCGGCCGGCTGACATCTCCTTTTGCAGATCGTGGCTGGTCGAGGACACCACCCGCACGTCGACGTGCACTTTGGGGCCGCCGCCGAGCCTCTGGAACCTCTGCTCCACGAGCACGCGCAAGATCTTGGCCTGCGTCTCGAGCGGCATATCCGCCACCTCGTCGATGTACAGCGTGCCGTTATGCGCCTCCTCGAGCGCGCCGACTTTGCGGGCACCCGAGCCCAGTCCCTCCTCGGTGCCGAACAATTCAAGCTCCATGCGATCGGGCACCATGGCCGCCGCGTTCAGCGCCACGAAGGGGCCGTCAGCACGCGCCGACTTCGCATGCATCACCCGCGCGGCGAGCTCCTTGCCGCAGCCGGACGGGCCGGTGATCAAGATGCGGCTATTGGTGGGCGCTACCTTGTCGATGGCCTGGCGCAACTGATTGATGGCCGGCGACCGCCCGATCATCTCGAATGAGTAGCTGCTGCGCTCGCGCAATTCGCGATTCTCGCGTCTGAGCCGCGAGGCCTCGAGAGCGCGCGCTGTTATGAGGACCAGCCGATCAGCCTTGAACGGCTTCTCGATATAGTCGTAGGCGCCCCGCTTGATCGCAGCCACCGCGGTCTCGATGTTGCCGTGGCCGCTGATGATGATGACCGGCAGGTCGGGATGCACCTTCTTGATGCGGTCGAGCAATTCGAGCCCATCGAGTCGCGAGCCTTGCAGCCAGATGTCGAGAATCACTAGCGACGGACGCCGTTCCTCGACGGCCTTCAGCGTCTCGTCGCTGTCCTTGGCGAGGCGCGTTCCATGTCCTTCGTCTTCGAGAATGCCGGAGATCAGTTCCCTGATATCGGCCTCGTCATCGACCACCAGGATGTCAGACGCCATGGGTCACTCCCTCTTTTTCCTTCTCGGCGGCTTCCGATGCATCGGCTTGCGCTTGCTCGGACGCTGCGGGCGTAGTCTCGGCTGCCTGCGTCTCGTCCTTCTCGCCTAGCGGCAAGTCCATGCGTACTGAAGCTCCTTCGATTTTCCCGTTCCGTCGCGGCGCGTCGGCGAGCGTTAGCGTGCCGCCATGCTGCTCGGTGATGCGCTGCACGATCGCGAGACCAAGTCCCGTACCTTTCTCGCGCGTGGTCATGTACGGCTCGACCAGGCGCTCGCGGTTCTCCGTAGGCAATCCGCAGCCATTGTCGATCACGGTGATTTGCAGCCGGTCGCCCCGAGTGCGCACCTTGGCCACGATGTGACCCGAGCCGGCGCGGGCGGGATCGGCCTCGACCGCAGTATCGATCGCCTCGCTTGCGTTCTTGACGAGATTGGTCACGGCCTGGGTCAGCAGGCGGCGATCGGCCAAGGCGACCACGGGCTTGTCGGGAAGGTCCAATTCGAACTTGATCTCCGGCCGGCTCACCTGGAACAGGAACACCGCCTCGCGCACGATCTCGCGAACGTCATGACGCTCCATCTGCGGCTTGGGCATGCGCGCAAAGGCTGAGAACTCATCGACCATGCGCCCGATGTCGGAGACCTGGCGGATGATGGTGTCGGTGCATTGCTCAAAGACCTCGCGGTCCTTCGTGATCGAATCCCCGTATTTGCGACGGATGCGCTCGGCGGAGAGTTGGATGGGGGTGAGCGGGTTCTTGATCTCATGCGCGATACGCCGCGCCACGTCTGCCCAGGCCGTGCTCCGCTGCGCGCTGACGAGTTCGGTCATGTCGTCGAAGGTCACCACATAGCCTTGCGCCGCTTGGCCGGCGCCTTCGCTCGTAACCCGGACTGCGAAATTGCGCTCGGAGCCCGCCCGCCTGAGCGCGATCTGATCGGTGACGAGGCGCCTCCCCTGCTTCTGGGCGCGCTTCAACACCGGACCGAACTCGGGCACCGCCTTGGCGAGCGGCTTCCCGGAGAGATTTGCCTCTTTGACCCCAAGCAACGTTTCGGCGGAGCGATTGACGAGCGTAACCGTGCCATCGCTGTCGACACCGACCACGCCGGCTGTCACGCCCGACAGTACCGCCTCCATGAAGCGTCGCCGCTCATCGAGCGCCTCATTTGCGCCGACCAGCTCGTCGCGCTGGCTCTTGAGCTCGGAAGTCATGGTGTTGAAGGTCGAGCCGAGTACGGCAAGATCGCCCCCGGCGGGATCGACGCCGACCTCGACGCCCAAATTGCCGTGCGAAATTTCCTGCGCCGCTCCCATCAGCTCGCGGATCGGCGCCACCAGGCGGTTGGCAAACCACATGCCGATCCAGATAGCGGAGAGAAGAAGCGTCAGCGCGATCGCCACATACATTAGGCCGAATGCGACTTGCACGCCGGCGCGGCGCTGCTCGAGGAGCTGATATTCGGCGACGCTTGCGCGCGTGGCGCGGAGCTGTTGCAGTACGCGCGCATTCACCGGCCGGATCACGTAGAGGAAGGTGTCGTTGAAATTCTGCAGGCTCTTGATGGCGCCGACCATGTTGGTCTGACCAGGTGCGATCACGATCACCTGGCCGTTCTTGGCCATGTTCATCGCCTCCTTCGGCGGCGCGCGGTAGGGAAACTCAGGCAGCGAGGCGGCGGTCGCAAGCACCTTGCCCTCGGCGTCGATGAGGTAGGCCATCGGAAGCGCCCTGATGGCTGCCTGGGCCTGCAGGAAATTGCCGAAGCCTTGCGGCTGCGATTTCACGAGGTCGACCGCCTCGTCGATGTCCTTGGCCATGCCGATGGTATCGGCGCGGATCACCTCGCCGTGCTCCTGCAGGTAGGCAGTCGCCACGTCGATCGAGTTTTGGATGATCGACTTGGTGCGGGTCGAGAACCAACGGTCGAGATCCTGATCGAGCGAGATACTGGCGAACACGGCAAGCAGGATCGCCGGCACGACCGCAATCACGCTGAACAGCCCGACTATTCGCGTGTGAAGCTGGGCACCCGCGACTTGCCTGCGCTTGGCGAGCCACAGCCCCGTCACCTGCCAGGCGATGATCCCCAACATCGCCAGCACGAGGACGAGGTTGATGAGCAGCACCAGCACCACGACAAGATTGGTGGGCACGATCGGAGTGAGGCCGCTCAAGATCACGTAGGTTGCGAGGCCCGAGCACAGCGAGAGCACCATGGTGATCAGGCCGAGCTTGAACGGCAGACGGCTGCGCGGACGCACTGAATCGCGTGGCGCGGTCATGGATGCGGGCTGGTCGGACGATGCGGGCTCCCGGGAAGTCTTATCTCGCGCGGTGTCGCCAGGACGTGTAGGTCCCGGACGCTTCGCAACTCGCCGCACGGCTCGGAAGACGCTACGCACGCGTGTCCCCCTCGTCTCCCTCAAGGATCTCGTCGGCCTTTAGAATTGGGAGGGTTCGCAGGATATGGTGCAATAAAATCACAATGTGGCGCTTTGGCGACTATGGGCTCGCGCCACAGTGTAGGCATCTCGCGCGCGAGGCGCACGGCATAAATGTTTTTGTTGAAATCTGAGAGGGTTAATCACATCGAGATCAGGTCCCGGGGGTCCTGATCACCTTGATGCCGAGGTCGCGAATCTTCTTGCGAAGTGTGTTGCGGTTGAGTCCAAGCAGGTCTGCCGCCCGGATCTGATTGCCTCTCGTTGCCGCCAGCGCGGCGGTGATCAGCGGGAATTCGACCTTGCGCAGCACTCGCGTGTAGAGGCCCGAGGGCGGCAACTCCTGTCCGAAGCTCACGAAATAGTCTGACAGGAAGCGCTCGACTGAATCCGTAAGGTCGCCGGAGGGCTCCGCTGCGTCGGGAAATGGAGCCCGAGCCGCCGAGGCGAGCTCGCTTTCGACCATCTCTACGGTGACGATGTCTTGGGCATAGATCGCCGACAGCCTGCGCACGAGGTTCTCAAGCTCGCGCACATTCCCCGGCCAGTGATAACGCTTGAGCCGTTCGATCGCGGCCGGCTCGAAGCTCTTGGGCGGCAGCCCCTCCTTCTCGGCGATCGCGAGGAAATGGCGCACGAGATCCGGAATATCCTCAAGCCTCTCGCGCAAGGGAGGCACCCTAAGGGGCACGACGTTCAGCCGGTAAAATAGATCCTCGCGGAATAGGCCTTGGTCGATCTGCTGCTGAAGATCGCGATTGGTGGCGGCGATGATGCGCACGTTGGTCCTGATCGGCGTCCGCCCGCCGACGGTCGTGTACTCGCCTTCCTGGAGCACGCGTAGCAGACGCGTCTGCGCTTCCATCGGCATGTCGCCGATCTCGTCGAGAAAGAGAGTTCCGCCTTCCGCCTGCTCGAAGCGTCCGACGTGACGGTTCTGCGCACCAGTGAAGGCGCCTTTCTCGTGACCGAATAGTTCAGACTCGATAAGCTCGCGGGGGATCGCCGCCATGTTGATGGCGACGAACGGTCCGTTACGGCGCTTGCCATATTCGTGCAGCGCGCGGGCCACGAGTTCCTTGCCGGTGCCCGACTCGCCGGTGATCATTACCGTGAGATCGGTCTGCGTCAGCCTGGCAAGCACGCGATAGATATCCTGCATTGCCGGGCAGCGGCCGATCAGCGGAAGTCCTTCATGTGTTTCGCCCGCGAGCCGTTGAGTTTTGCGCCGCGGCTCGGCGAGGGCACGCCCGACCACAGCCACGAGTTCGTTCAGATCGAACGGCTTTGGTAGATATTCGTAAGCGCCGCGCTCGGCCGCGGTGATCGCGGTCATGAAGGTATTTTGCGCGCTCATCACGATGATCGGGAGCTCGGGCCTGAGCTTCTTGACGCGCGGGATGAGATCGAAGGCGCTCTCGTCTGGCATCAACACGTCAGTGATGACGAGATCGCCCTCCCCCTGGCTGATCCAGCGCCACAGCGTTGCGGCATTGCCGGTTGCGCGCGGTGCATAGCCTGCCCGCGCGAGAGCTTGGTTCAGCACGGTCCGAATCGCGGCGTCGTCGTCGGCGATAAGAATGTTGCCTTTAGCCATGTCTTGCTAAGCCTGTCCCCCGTGCGCTGCTTCGCTCTCAGCCATCGGCATCAGCGCGCGAAATACCGTGAAGCGCGGCCGCGAGTCGCATTCGATGATCCCGCCATGGTCGCCAATGATCTTGGCGACAAGCGCCAAGCCCAACCCTGTGCCCGAGGGCTTGGTGGTCACGAAAGGATCGAACAGATGTGGCATGAGGTCGGTCGGCACGCCGGCACCGTTGTCCTCGACGGCGATCTCGAGCGGTAGGCTGACCCTTGCTTGACTGCCCGGCACGGACAGGCGCACGCCGGGCCGGAACGATGTCGTCAGCGTAATCTGTCCGTCGGCCCTGTCCTCGCCGATCGCCTCCGCGGCGTTCTTCACGAGATTGAGGAACACCTGGATCAGCTTGTCGCGGCTGCCTGGAACCGGTGGCAGCGAGGGGTCGTAATTCTCAACGATCTTGATCTGGCGGGCGAAGCCGGTGCGCGCGATCTGCTTCACATGGTCGAGCACGTCATGGATGTTGACCGGCTCACGCTGAATTGGGCGCTCGTCGCCGAAGATTTCCATGCGGTCGACCAGCTTGCAGATGCGATCTGACTCGGCGCAGATGAGCCGCGTCAAGGTGCGATCACCGTCGGTACGATCGCTCTCGAGAAGCTGCGCCGCACCTCTGATACCCGACAGCGGATTCTTGATCTCATGCGCGAGCACGGCAGCAAGCCCTGACACCGAGCGCGCAGCGCCGCGATGGGTCAGTTGCCGCTCGATCATCTGCGCCATGCTCCGCTGTTGCAGCATGATGAGAACGCTTCCCGGCATTTCGGATACTGGGCCGCCATAGAGATCAACGAGCTTGGGCGCCTCGAAGCGAAACGAGCCGAGATCGACGCCGTATTCGTTGACGGTCGTGCCGTTTCGTTGCACCTGCTCGACGAGCGCGATCAATGGGCTGCCGAAGGCGACGACATCGGTGAGGAGGCGCCGACAGAGCACCGCTGCGCTCATCTGGAAGAAATCTTCGGCAGCGGTGTTGACGTAGTCGATCTTGAGTCCGTCGCCGATGACGAGGAGCGGATGCGCGAGAGCACCGAGCAGTGCTTCAGCGTCAACTTGCTGCGGCTGGGAATTGCGACGAACGTTGGGCCTTTTGGTCAAGCCGCTCAAGCGGTGTATCCTTTGGAGACTTCTGTTGAGGTCCGACCCAAGTATGCACAAAGTTTATGCAAAGAGGCCCTGTGATCTATAATTGGGCACGATACGAGGGAATTTGCGCCAGAGCAATACCTGTTTTGCCGCAGTGCAGCATTTTTTCCACATGCGTTCGACATCGACGATGATTCAGAGACTTACCTTTTTGAGAAGGCCGCCGTTGTGAGCGTCACGGCTTTGATAGTAGCTGCCGGACGCGGAGCTAGGGCAAGCGAGAGCGGCTGCCCAAAGCAGTATCGCCCAATTGGTGGAGTGCCGATGATCGCGCGGGCAATCGGCGCCTTCGCCTCCCACGCAAATGTCCGCGACGTTCTTGTCGTGATTCATCCTGATGACGCAGATCTCTATGGCGAAGCGACCCGCCCCTTCGCGCAGAACCTGCGCAAGCCAGTGAGTGGTGGAGCGACGCGGCAAGAGTCGGTGCGCGCCGGACTGGAGATGCTGACCAGCGAAGCACCAGGCTCGGTGCTGATCCACGATGCGGCGCGCCCCTTCGTCGATCATGGCATCATCACACGCGTGATCCAAACCCTCGATGGGCATGACGGTGCCCTCCCCTGCCTTCCAGTGACCGACACGCTGAAGCGCGCCAGTGGAACCCGCATCACCGGCACCATCAATCGCCATGAGCTATGGCGCGCACAGACTCCGCAAGGATTCCGCTTCGAGGCGATCCTCGCCGCGCATCGCGCCGCAGCTCAAGAGCCATCTCGCGACTTCACCGACGATGCGGGCGTCGCCGAATGGTTTGGCCTCGACGTGGCGCTCGTCGAAGGCTCCGAGCAAAATCGCAAGATCACCACTACCGAGGATTTGCGTATCGCCGATGAGCTGTTGCGCCCTCGCGATGCGGAAGCACGTAAGGTTCGGGTCGCCACGGGTTACGACGTGCACGCCTTGGGTCCAGGCAATGCCGTAGTGCTGTGCGGCGTCAGCATTCCGCACGCGAAGAAGCTCATCGGTCACAGCGACGCCGACGTTGGTTTGCACGCGCTGACGGATGCATTGCTCGGGGCCATCGCCGACGGCGATATCGGCGTCCACTTCCCGCCGTCAGACGCGCGTTGGCGAGGTGTCGCTTCAGAGATTTTTCTGAAACACGCCGCCGGCAAGGTGAAGGAGCGGGGCGGCGAGATCGTGCATGTCGATGTGACTTTGCTTTGCGAGGCCCCGCGCATCAGCCCTTATCGTGACGCCATGCGCGCGCGTATCGCCGAGATCCTCGACCTTGAGATCAGTCAGGTCAGCATCAAAGCCACCACCAACGAAGGCTTAGGCTCCATCGGGCGAGGCGAAGGGATTGCGGCGATGGCGACGGCGACAGTCAGCCTGCCATGAGCGAGAAGATCGAGATCGGCGCGGAGCTCATTTCCCGAGCGGCCGAGCTGCTTGAAGCGGCCCGCGCGCGTGACGAAAAGCTGGCTACGGCAGAATCCTGCACCGGCGGCCTGCTTGCTGCGGCTCTCACCGCTATCCCCGGTTCGTCCGACGTGTTCGAGCGGGGCTTCGTCACCTATTCCAACTCGGCCAAGAGCGAGATGCTGGGCGTTCCGTTCTGGCTGATCGAGCGGCACGGTGCAGTCAGCGAGGATGTCGCCCGCGCCATGGCGGGAGGAGCGCTCACCCATTCGCATGCAACTCTTGCGGTGTCGGTAACTGGCATTGCTGGGCCCGACGGCGGAACGTCAGAGAAGCCGGTCGGGCTGGTGCACTTCGCTGCCTTGCGGCGCGACGAGGAGACCCACCATGACCGGGTCCTGTTCGGCAATCTCGGCAGGGCAGAGATCAGGCGAAGAAGCGTAGAGCGGGCGCTTGCCCTGCTGCGTTCACTGCTGCGAGGCTAAAGCCGGAGTGCGCGTCCCGTAGATTTCATCGGCGCGGGCCTCGAAGGCGCTCGTATATCTCTCGACGGCTCGCGCGAACAGCCCACCCACGAGCCGTTCGAACAGCCGCGAGCGAAACGCATAGGCGATGTAGAACTCGACCTCCGAGGCATCCTCACCGCGCGGCACAAAGTGCCAGCGGTTTTCGAGAAACGTGAAGGGCCCGTCGAGATATTCGACCAGGATGGTGCGGGCGCCGCGATCGAGATGCGCACGCGTGGTGAAGGTCTCGTGGATCATGTCGTATCCCACGGTCATCGCCGCGACCAGCACCTCCTTGCCCTCGATTTGCTCGCGGCGTTGCACCCTCAGTTGCTCGCAGAGCGGCAGAAATTTTGGAT
>JBKPSQ010000094.1:0-3363 GCA_046735075.1 Pseudomonadota bacterium | reverse complement strand
CGTTAGCGATGTAGCATTCGTCAGCGATGTGGAGGGTGGCATATGGCGCTTCCCCGGTGATGCTCAAGGCGATTGTCGCATTTCCCAGGATCGGTTTCGAGTTGCGCCAGCTTATCGGCATTCGCCTCGCGACGTCGAGTGCGTACGCTCGAACCAGCAATACACGTTGCGCAGCAAGATCCGCCCAGGTTCAGGCGCTACGGCTCGAAGGTCGCGAGGGCGGGCTGGTCCGGCCTGTAGCATGGCGACGCAGACGAGAGCCTGCTGTCTATACGCCGTCATGATCGGTTGCCGAGACGAACCACCAGGGGACGCGTCGCCGCTGCGCCTGGTGTGGTCGCTCAGTAATCGTCTCGTTGACGGTGATCAGGCGTCGGGCGGTATGGTCCTGGCTCGGCCAACAATTCTATTCGCCACAGCCAACCAGGCCTCATCTGCATTGCGCAGGCTGCAAGACGCCGTCGCGTCGCAGCAAGACCCTGTCTGGGCTGAGAGCCTGCGTTCGGCGAGCGCTGGAGAGTGATCACCTCGTCCGCAGATCGACAGGCCGCAATGTGAGCGCTTGCGGGAGCAACGGCCGATGGCCGTGCCCTGAGGTAAACGGGTGCCTGACTTTACCCGGCGCAGCAGGAGGAAGGCCTTGCCCGCGCAAACAGAACCTTACGTGGCATTACTGGCCTTCATGTGATCGAGCAGAAAGCGAGCGTGAGGAACGGCAAGATCGACGAATTCCGAGTCACAATGGAGGTGACCTTCATTCTGGAAGAATAACCCGGGCAAGAACGAAGGCCGATCGCGATTGCCGCAGAGTGTCAATGTCACCAGGCGGCAACGCGGTCGGCCTGCCCTCAGCCTAGCGCCGGCCGCTGGCATTAGGGTACTCCGCTTCCACTTCGATTGCCCCCGTGTCAGCCAGGTGACGTTGACACCCGTTCGCGAAAGACGGGGCGTATTTCCTTGGGAAGTGTGGCAGCACCCGGCCGGTGGAAGCGCCATCGCGTTCAAAGGACCATAGGGGCATCAGGCCCACGGCTTCGGCGGAGAGCCCAGTGCGCTGCGTCGGGACCTGTACGCCTCACGCACAATGGCGGTGAGCGCCAAAGACACCGCGACATGAGTAATCTGCCGCCGCATCATCCGTGAAGGCAAGTTCCCCCGCCATCTCGACCCCTCTTTCCTGTTCTCGGATTTGAAGGCACGCTCTGCACCACCAGATTGGCTGCAGCCAAGCTCCACGAACCCCCTGCACAGAGGTATAGGCGCGGAGATTGCACGCGAATCGAGTAACCTTTCTCGTTGTTCTTGTGGACGTCGATCAGGGGTGCCGGACGCGCTCATTTACCACCGGGCAGGGATGCGATAACCGAAGTTGATTTAACGCGGCCACCGATGACCTCGATGGACCGTTCGATCATGCCGTCGAATGGTGCGGGCGCGATAGTCGGCCTAATCGCGTTCACGCGGCGGGCGCCTTCTCGAGCGGCAATAGCACGCCGACCTGGCCGGAATGAAGATCCAGGAGCGTATCGATGCGGATCGCCTTGTTGAAGGTCGGCGAGATCGGACTCGATAGGTGTTTGGGAAGATACATGGCGTTACTACCAAGAGTATTGTTGTTCAGCGCACGCGGCACTCTGGCATGTTTGCACGTGGTCGCGTTCGTCTGCTCTATGCTTAAGCATGTTGCTATTCTTGCCGTAGGTTCATAATACGCGCTCTGAAGCATGTATTCGGTCACTCGGGAATGAAGCAAAGCCTTACGTCGCTGCTGTGGGACCAGCAGCAGCGATGGCCTATCCTGTCATCGTGCATATCCTGATGTAGTGTCGGAGGATATGGCTGTTGATGCCCAGGTCCGTCGGGGGTAGCTTTGCGCAAAACTGGCCTGCCGGTGGAATGAGTCCGATGGGCGTTTCGTACTAACTTCGCAACCCGCTTAACTGGGAGGGCACGACGATGTTTATGCGGATAATTTGGGGGAAGATTCTTCCTGGCCAGTGGGACGCATTCGAGACAGCCTTCAAGAAGGCACTTGAGACTCGTGGCAAACCCAACGGTTTACAAGGCCAGTGGCTCATCCGAGATGAGAACGATCCGGATGCTGGTTATTCCATATCGCAATGGGACAGTACCGAGGACATGCGCGCCTTCTGGGATACCAAGCAGCGCAGGGATGCGATGTCCCTTATCGAGCCGTTTTTCGTAAACCAGTTCACCATCACTAATTGCCAGGTTCGTGTCGAGGAAAGATATTGAGCTACGAAAAGTAGGAAGGATCGGGTCTTAGCCCCCCCGGGAGGTACACGGCGAACCATGACCTGGTAGAATGACCAGGGGGGGAGGGAAACAATCGACGCAATTGTGCCATTTTCGGCCTTGGTCTCCTTCGAGCAGATAGAACAGCTCGCCCACTGGCTGTTTGGCGATGCCCTCTCATGGGCAAATATTGTTCAAGTCCCGGCCCTTTTTTTGACTGGCGCGGTTGCCTGGCTGCTGTGTCACCCGGTGCGTGCGCATGTCGTAGCCTGGATTGATCGCTATCCCGACCACCATCGTCTAGATTGGCTCGTATTACATCGGCCGCTCGCGACCGAACGATTGGTTCCGCTAATCACACCCACGGTGTGGGCGATAGGTCTATGGATTGCAATCTCCGTCGCGCAATCCGGCGACTGGCCGCACGCCGTTGCTCAAATTGCTCTGGACCTGCTGCTGGCCTGGCTAGTCATCCGGCTGGCTGTGGAAATGGTTCCCAATCCAGTGCTGGCCCGGCTGATAGCGGTGCTCGCCTGGTCAGTAGCAGCGCTTCACATCACGGATCTTCTTGGGTTCACCCTGCAGCTGCTAGACGGTGCCGCGATTACCGTGGGTGGTTTGCGGATTTCGTTGCTGACTGTGACGAAGGGCGTCCTGTCGCTGACGGTTCTGCTTTGGGCAGCCACGCTCGTATCCACACTGTTCGACCGCCGGATCACGAGGGTCTCGCAGATTACACCGCGGGCGCGCGTACTGCTGGGCAAGCTGCTCAAGACCACACTGGTCAGCGTCGCTGTCCTTCTGTCACTCACCAGCATTGGTGTGGATTTGTCGACCTTTGCGTTGTTCACCGGCGCACTCGGTGTAGGCATCGGGCTGGGGCTTCAGCGGACGGTATCCAACCTGTTCAGCGGCATGGTGCTGCTGCTCGATAAATCTATCAAACCAGGAGACATCATTGAGGTAGGTGGCACCTACGGTTGGGTGTCCGCACTCGGCGCTCGCTACGTGGCAGTCGAAACCCGAGATGGTACCGAGTTTCTTATTCCGAATGAAGATATCATTAGCCATCAGGTGATCAATTGGTCACACAACGACGAGCATGTC
>JBKPSQ010000093.1:0-6372 GCA_046735075.1 Pseudomonadota bacterium | reverse complement strand
CGGACCGAGCCGTCTTCCTCCTGGTAATTCTCCAAAACCGCGATCAGGGCGCGGCCAACGGCGACGCCGGAGCCGTTCAGCGTATGCACGAGCCGCGGCTGCTTCTCGCCTTTCGCACGGAAGCGGGCATTCATGCGGCGCGCCTGGAAGTCGCCGCAGTTCGAGCAGGAAGAAATCTCGCGATACATGCCCTGCCCCGGAAGCCACACCTCGATGTCATAGGTCTTCTGCGCTGCGAAGCCCATGTCGCCGGTGGACAGCGCCATCACCCGGTAAGGAAGTCCGAGCTTTTGCAGCACAGTCTCGGCGCATTTGGTCATGCGCTCGTGCTCTTCCGCCGATTGCTCGGGCGTGGTGATGGACACGAGCTCGACCTTGTCGAATTGGTGCTGGCGGATCATGCCGCGCGTGTCCTTACCGGCGGCGCCGGCTTCGGCGCGGAAGCACGGAGTCCCAGCCGTTACCCGCATGGGTAATTTTGCTTCGTCGACGATGTCCTCGCGCACGAGGTTGGTCAGCGGCACTTCGGCTGTGGGGATGAGCCAGTACGGATCCTCTATGACTGGCGTAACTCCGCTTAGTGTTCCGGCGGCGACCCTTGCATTCCGCAGATCGAATTGACCGGTGAAACCGCGTTGTAGGTCTCGCTGCCTGTCTCCAAGAAAATTGACATGCACTGTCCCAGGTTCGGTGCCGATGCCCACCTGAAATTCGTCTGGATTAATCGGTATTCTCGCGATGGCCCTAAATTGATCCTCGGCAAATTTCGGCAATTGGGCCGTGCCGAACATGGTGTGGTCGCGAACGAGAAGCGGCGGCGCGATTTCGGTGTAGCCGTGCTCGCTTGTATGCAGGTCGAGCATGAACTGGGCGAGAGCGCGTTCGAGCCGCGCGAGCGCGCCTTTGAGCACCACGAAGCGCGCGCCTGAGAGTTTAGTCGCAGTCTCGAAATCCATCAGCCCGAGTACTTCGCCAATCTCGAAATGCTGTTTGGGCTGAAACGAGAATTTGGTCGGCTCGCCATATTTTCGCAGCTCGACATTGGAACCGGCGTCGGGGCCGACCGGCACGTCGCCGGCAGGGACGTTGGGAATAACCTCAAGCACTTTCCGGAGTTCGTCGTCGAGCCGCTTCTCCTCGGCCTCGCCCTCTTGGATCGTGCCCTTGAGCGCCGCGACCTCATCCATGAGGCGCTTGGCTTCGGCTTCATTCTTTTTCGCCTTGGCTGCGCCGATCTCCTTTGAGGCCGCGTTGCGGTGGGCCTGCGCGTCCTGCAATTTCTGAATCGCCGCGCGGCGTTCTTCGTCCAGCTTTAGAATCTTATTCAGCGTCGCGCGCGCACTTGCCTCGAAGCCGCGGTCGGCCAGCCCTTTGACGAAGGCGTCCTTGTTATCGCGGATCCATTTGACGTCGAGCACGGCTGATCCTCGTGGAATCGAAGGTTTCGTATAAGACCCTCTCACTCCATTGTCATCGTCCCCCTGTTCGTCATGGCCGGGCTTGTCCCGGCCATCCACGATTTGAGTCTGCTGCACCGGTGAAATTCGTGGATGCCCGGCACTTCGGCCGGGCATGACGAGAAAGACGACAGCGCAGCACAAAACTTCTCGCCGCTGCATAAGCGCGAGGCCATGTCAAAGAACTCTTCCCCCGAGTGAAGGGGGATGGCGCGCCGAAAAGCGCAAACCTATGGTGTCCGCGATCCTTTTGGGACCACGGCGGGCGCCTCGCGGCGCGCCAATCACGGCGTCCATACGGCACCGGGCCCTGCTTTAGTCCGGTCCGTCACGCTCGAACGCGCCGACCGATCCTTCAGCCTGCTCCAGGCGGGGGCTCCCATTGGCCCCGGAGGGAGCTCCGCTGCCGCCCGAGTGCTCATGTTGCGTCCACGAGCCCGCAGGCGCCGCACCTCGTCCCGCCTCTACGTTCGCTCTCGAGAAACGCCCTTCAAGTGGACGAGGTGGGCGCAGTGTAAGCGCGGATTGGAGCGCGGGGATAAGCTTCCTCCCCCCTACGTAGACTCGTCATTGCCGGGCTCGTCCCGGCAATCCAATGGAGACCTTCCAACTTTCCATGGCTCTATTGGATGCCCGGAACAAGTCCGGGCATGACGAGAAATGAGGTTGGACCAGGTCCCATAACCCCCGACCTCTCGCTGTTACCGCTGCCGGAGTTACCGGATTCCCGCTTTCGCGGGAATGACAGGTCATGACTTTCGCGGCAATGACAATCGTGGATGGCCGGGCCAAGCCCGGCCATGACTAGAGACAGCGAGCCGACCTCCCCCTTTCTAGGGGAGGCTGACTAGCCCAGCGCGTTTTGCAGCTGGCGCTTGGACATCTTGGAGCGGCCTTGGATGCCGCGTGCCTTGGCGCGCTTATAGAGTTGCGCCTTGGTCGGACCGCCGCGGGCTCTGCTGCGCGCAGCCTTGCTGCCACGTGCCGTTCTGCGCGTCGCGTTCCGACCGCCCATGGCGCGACTCGATACGCGCTGCCCGCGCGCACCGACATGCGACCTGCCCTCGCGTTCCTGCTGTCCGGTGCGGCCTGTTGCCTCCTTGCGCTTGCTCCGCGCAAGATTGCGTTTGTTTTCCTTCTTGCTCTCATATTTCGACGCGCCGGACTCG
The DNA here is from genome assembly GCA_046735075.1 of Pseudomonadota bacterium. Taxonomy (GTDB): domain Bacteria; phylum Pseudomonadota; class Alphaproteobacteria; order Rhizobiales; family Methyloligellaceae; genus Methyloceanibacter. Next base: position 3,746 of record JBKPSQ010000093.1, on the reverse strand, counting down.
CTGAGCGCGATGGCAATCGCCTGACGACGGCTCTTCACCTTGCCGCCCTTTCCACCGCGGCCGCTCTTGAGCTCGCCATGCTTGAACTCGTGCATGACGCGGCCGGCAGTCTTCCTCTGTCGTGGTGACGTTCTCGCCATGGGTACCTCCTTCTGGTTTGGAGAATAAACGCCAAGCGAAACAAGTCGTTGCAATCGCGGGCGGTTCGCCGCAGCGGTCAGGCGGGCTTACTGGATGTTCGGAAGATCGAAGCTGAATTGCTTTAGCGCGGTAGGATCATCGGCCCGCTTCGACGCGTCGAGAATTTCGACACCGACAATCCGGCCTTTGGCATCGTAGTCGACGATGATGCCGTCGGCGACCTCCTCGCTCCCCTCGATAGGGCGATCGGTCAGGTTGAGATAGACGGCATCTGCCCCTTGATCGATTCTCACACGCATGGCCGTCTCCTGTCGAAATACGCAGTAATCACATAACCTGAATCATCGAGCGGCGTAACCACCCGCAGCGTGAATTTGCGCCCAGGTAAACAGCGCAGAAAGGAGCGTCGACGACCCTTGACTTCCGTTTCATCGGGCTCGCGCAGCGTTTCCTCTATCCAGGTTTTGGAAATACCACGACGGTCCAACTGAAATTCCGCGTGTTCATCGTATCGGATCATTCCAAACTCAAGCGGGTTTGCCGGCGGGCGTGGTCGCGGCAGAAGAGGCGGCACGCTTCTTCTCGGCGAGCCTCACCGCATAGATCGAAAGCTCGTAGAGCAGCACCGTCGGCAACGCGAGCGCGATCTGGCTGATCGGATCAGGCGGCGTCAGCACCGCGGCGACGACGAATACGCCGAGGATGGCATAGCGGCGCTTCGCCTTGAGTTGGTCGGCGGTGATCAGCCCTGCGCGCGCAAGCAGGGTGAGCAGAACCGGCAGTTGGAAGCAAATGCCGAAGCCCAGGATCAAGGTCATGATCAGCGAGAGATATTCGCTGACTCGGGCCGTGAGATGAATTTGCACCTGGCTATCGCCTGTCTGTTGCATCGACAGGAAGAACTTCATGGCGAGCGGCATCGCCACGAAATAGACGAGGGCGGCGCCGGCCAGGAAGAGGATCGGCGTGGCGATGAGGAACGGCAGAAAAGCCTGGCGCTCGCTACGGTAAAGTCCGGGCGCCACAAACATGTAGATTTGCGAGGCGATCACCGGGAAGGCGATGAAGATCGCGCCGAATAGAGCGAGCTTGACCTGGGTGAAGAAGAATTCCTGCGGCGCGGTGTAGATCATTTCGATCGGCGCATCGGTGCCGGCGGCGAGCCGATAAGGAAACAGCAACAGGTTGTAGATCGGCTTGGCGAACCAGAAGCATACGAGAAAGGCGACGAAGATCGCGAGCAGCGACCAGAGCAATCGGCGGCGCAGCTCGATCAGATGCTCGATCAGCGGCGCCTTGGTAGACTCGATGTCCTCGTGGGTCACGGCCCGGGCTCCGCGGTCTTCTTGGAGCGCTTGGCACGCGGGGTCTTCGGGTTTGCAGGCGCACGCTTCTTGCGCTGGCCGGGCTTCGGTTTGATTTCGGTCTCAGTGGCGGCTGCCCCGGCCGATTGAGGGTTGGGGACCGGAGACTGCGCTGAGGGCTTCGGCAGCATCACCGGCTTGTCGATGGGCGCTTTAAGATCGACCGAGGGCGTGTTCTCGCGCACGCTGTCGATCGCTTTCCGCACTTCGTCGATCTCGCTCTCGCGCATTGCATCTTCGAACTGACGCTGGAAGTCGGACGCGGCCCGCCTCAGCTTGCCAGCATAGTGGCCGAAGGTGCGCATCAGCCGCGGCAGGTCCTTGGGGCCAACCACCACGATCGCCACGACGGCGATGACAAGAAGCTCCGACCAACCGATGTCGAACATAAGCTTGGTTTAAGGGCGCAGGTGCGGAAGCGCTAGGCGGTCATTGGCCGCCGCTTCAGATTAGCCCGATTTCCGGCTGCGCGCGGCCTTCGGCCTCGCTGCGGTCTTGGCGGCGCGAGGTGCGACTTCGGCCTTGTGCTCAATGGTTCGCGGCTCGGGCTGGGCAGGCTCAGCCGACTTCTCATCGTCTTCGGCCATACCCTTCTTGAAGCTCTTGATTCCTTGCGCAACGTCGCCCATCAGCTCGGAAATCTTGCCGCGTCCGAACAGCAGCACGAACAGCACGAGCACGATCAAAATATGCGACCAGCTCAATCCCATTGACGGTTCTCCAGCACGAGAATCCCCTCGCGCGGTTAGAATTCTAGGGCACTATGGCAGCAAAGGCCGCCCGGTCGCAAGCCGCGCTCCCGGTTATTGTGAAGGCGCTCGCGCCCCGTTTTCCGCCTCGAACACCAGCACCGCGCCGGCATCGATGGAAACGCCGATCTCGGTGCCTTGCGGCGGCACGTCGCTCTCGCGGACGCGGGCGAGGATCGGGGCGTCGAGCCCCTGCACGGCAAGCTCGACCAGGGCAATGTCGCCGAGGAAGCGAGCATCGAGCACCCGCGCCGGCACCCCCTGCCCGGCGCCGAGCAGCCGCACGCCGCGCTGGCGCACGCAGACGATGGCATCGGCGCCGTCGGGTAGCCCATTGGCGAAAAAGCGCCCGAGCGGGGTTGTTGCGTTTCCTTGCTCCACACGCGCCGGTAGCTCATTCAGGTCGGAGAAGGTGCGCGCGGCGAGGATGTCCTTGGGCGCCCGATAGAGGTCGAGCGCCTTGCCGGTTTGCACGATCTGGCCGGCGCGCATCAAGGCGACGCGGTCGCCCATGCGCATCGCCTCCTCGGCATCATGGGTGACGACGATCGAAGTCGCGCGCGTCTCGTGCAGGATGGCGAGCGTTTCCTCGCGCATTTTCTCGCGAAGCCGCGGGTCTAGCCCTGAGAACGGCTCGTCCATGAGGAGCACGCTCGGCCGTGGAGCAATAGCGCGGGCAAGCGCCACGCGCTGCTGCTCGCCGCCGGAGAGGATGTGCGGATATTCGCTTGCGTAATGGGCTAGGCCGACGCGCTCGAGCGCGGCATGCGCCTCGGCCTTGGCTTCGCGGCGGGTGAGCGCTTTCAGCCCGAAAGCGACATTGTCGAGGATGGAGAGGTGCGGGAAGAGGGCGAAATCTTGGAACATCAGTCCCACGCCGCGCTGCTCTGGCGGCACGAAGCGATTGGGGCCCGCCACCTCCTGCTCGTCGAGCAGCACGCGGCCTGAGCTGGGACGCTCGACCCCAGCAGCGATCCTAAGCAAAGTGGACTTGCCGCAACCAGATGGTCCCAGCAGGCAGAGGATCTCGCCCGGCGCGATGTCGAGGCTCACATGGTCGAGCGCGAGCGTTGCGCCATAGCGCCGCGATACGTCCTCGAAGGTGAGCCGCGCGGCAAAGGTAACGGCGGCCTTGCCGCGACCTGTACCGGCACGGCCCGCTTTGCCGTTAGTTGGCGCGCGGCCGCGGGCTTTCAGGGCCTCGAACATGGCGCTGATCTACGCGGTTCAATGCGCCGCGTGCAACCCTGAGCAACTGTTAACGGAGGCGGGCCCGGGGCGCAGGAAAGGGCAAGTGGCGTGGGAATTGCAGTCGGCGGATTGTTCGCCGACAATCGAAGCCTGCCATCGAGGGACACGCGCACACAATGACCGAGATCATTCCTGCCATCAGGGTGCATCACCACAACGATTATCTGGTTGTTCAGCGCCATCTCGAGGAGCGCAACTGGGTCGACGACTCCGCCTTGAAGCTCGGCACGGCCATGTACGC
>JBKPSQ010000092.1:0-3526 GCA_046735075.1 Pseudomonadota bacterium | reverse complement strand
TTACGGAACAGCTCGCTCGCATCCGACATGACGGCGATGCGACCCTTGTAGGTGTCGGAGTCGAACAGCCACTTCCAGCTATCGGGCGTCTCTTTGACCTTCGATTTGCGATAGCCGATGCCGATGACAAGCCAGGTATATGGCAGGCTGTATTTGCGGCCCGGATCAAACGGCGCGTCCTTGATGAACTCTGGCGAGATGTTCTTGATGTTGGGAATCTTGGCGTGGTCGAGCGGCTCGAGCAAATCGGCCTTGATCATGCGCTCGACGAACTCGCTGCCCGGAACGATGACGTCGTAACCAGGATTGCCGGCACGGAGCTTGGCGAACAACTCATCGTTGGTCGCGAACAAGCTCATATTCACGTCGATGCCGCTTTTGTCCTTGAAATCCTGGAGCGTGGTCTCGCCGATATAGGTGTCCCAATTGTAGAAATTGAGTTTCTTCTCTTCGTCGGCCCACGCGGGAGACTTCTTGCCGGCGAGACTGATGCCGATGGCGGCAGCACCGAGACCTTTCAATAATGAGCGGCGAGAGGTGGCGATAGATTTGGCGTGCCCGGTCATACGCAAGTCTCCCCTGTGCTAGCTAAGTCACTGTCGACGCGGCGAAGTATGGAGGTGTGCAGCCATCGCGGCCAAGCTCATTCCATAGGCAATCTCGGGCTCGATATGATCGATCATGCATCAATGGCCCCAAGGCAGATGTATTTCGTCTGGAGATACTCATCCAAACCCTCGGCACCGCCCTCGCGGCCGAGGCCGGATTCTTTCACGCCACCAAACGGCACGACCTCGTTGGAGAAGATGCCCTCGTTGACCCCAACCATCCCCGCTGCAAGCTTCTCGGCAACGCGCCAGGCGCGGCTAAGATTCTGGCTGAACAGATAGGCGGCAAGCCCGAACGGCGTGTCGTTGGCGAGCCTGATCGCGTCGGCTTCGGTGTCAAAGCGCACTAGCGCAGCAACCGGACCGAAGATCTCCTCGCGCACAATCTCCATGTCTGGCGTTACATCGCCCACTACGGACGGCTCGTAGAACAGCGGTCCCGCTGCATCGAGCCCGCCGCCGGTCAGGACCTTCGCACCCTTCTTGACGGCATCGCCGACCAGCGTCTCGACTTTGGCGATGGCCTGGCTTGTGATCAGCGGGCCGATAGCAACTCCGTCCTTGAGCCCGGGACCCACCTTGAGTCTCTTCACTGCCGCAACGAGAGCCGACGCGAAGCGGTCATAGATACCGGATTGAACAAGTATACGGTTGGCGCACACGCAAGTCTGGCCGGCATTGCGATATTTGGAGGCCATTGCGCCGGCCACCGCCTGGTCGATATCTGCGTCGTCGAACACGATGAGCGGCGCGTTGCCGCCGAGCTCGAGTGTGAGCTTCTTCACCGTGCCGGCGCATTGCCGGTACAGGATCTTGCCGACCTCGGTCGAGCCGGTAAAGGTGAGCTTGCGCACCCGCTCGTCACCGCAGAACACCTTGCCGATGGCGGGCGCATTCTTAGTGGTCACGATGTTGAGCACCCCTGCCGGCAGCCCGGCATCCTGTCCAAGCTTGGCGATCGCCAACGCGCAAAGCGGCGTTTCTTCCGCCGGCTTGACCACGATGGTGCATCCCGCCGCCAGTGCGGGAGCCACCTTTCGCGTGATCATGGCGATCGGGAAGTTCCATGGCGTGATGGCAGCGCAAACGCCGATCGGCTGCTTGATGGTGATGTAGCGCTTGGATGCGACCGTGGTCGGGATGGTGCGCCCATAGGCGCGCTTTCCCTCCTCGCCGAACCACTCGATGAAGGCGGCGCCGTAAGCTACTTCGGCGCGCGCCTCGGCGAGCGGCTTGCCCTGCTCGATGGTCATCAACCTGGCGAGGCTTTCCGTCTCGGCGGTGATGAGATCGAACCAGCGCCTGAGAATGACTGCCCGTTCCTTTGCGGTCTTGGCAGACCAGGCCGGCAGCGCACGGGCCGCAGCATCGATGGCGCGAGCTGCATCCTCAGCTGTGAGGTCTGGAACGCTCGCCACTTCCTCGTCAGTCGCCGGGTCATTGACGGGAAAGGTCTTGGCTGAGGTGACCCACTCCCCGTCCATCAGAGCGGCGGCCGGGAATTTCTTGAAGATCATGTTCATGGGATGAAACTCGTCAGCGTATCGTGATCGATACCGATTTCAGGTCGGCATATTTATGTAGGGCGTGGAGCGAGCGATCGCGGCCAAAGCCGGATTGCTTGAAGCCGCCGAAGGGCATGGTGATGTCGCAAGCGTCCCAGCCATTGACCCACACCAATCCAGCCTTGATCTCCCGCGCAGCGCGGTGCGCGAGGCTGACGTCGCGCGTCCAGAGGCCAGCGGCGAGGCCATAGACCGTGCCGTTGGCGATGCGGATCGCTTCGTCAGGCTCCTTGAAGCTCGTCACGGCCAGTACCGGACCGAAGACTTCCTCGCGCGCCAACTTCGCCTCAGGCGCAACCTGATCGAACACCGTAGGCTCGATGAAGAAGCCACCACTTTCGACACGCGCCCGCTTGCCACCAAGCCGCAGCGCCGCCCCATCGCGGGTGGCGCCGTCGATATAACGTAAAGCGGTTTGCATCTGCTCGGCCGAGACCATGGCGCCAAAACTCGTCGTTGGCTCGAGCGGGTCGCCGGGCACGATGCGTTTGGCAATCATCAGCAGCTTCTCGAGGAACGCATCGGTGATGCTCTCATGCACGAGAAGCCGCGAGGCCGCCGTACACACTTCGCCCTGATTGAAGAAGATGCCCCATGCGGCGTGGAAGGCCGCAGCATTGATATCGGGGCAATCGGCAAAGATGATCTGTGGAGATTTGCCGCCGAGCTCCAAGCTCACCCGCTTGAGGTTGCTCTGCCCCGCATATTGCATGAGCAGGCGGCCCACCGCGCCGGAGCCGGTGAAGGCGATCATGTCGACGTCCATATGCAAGGCGAGTGCCTTGCCGGCCGTAGGTCCAAACCCGGGAACGACGTTGAGCACACCTGCCGGCAGTCCCGCTTCGAGCGCCAGTTGCCCGAGCTTGAGCGCAGTCAGCGGCGACTGCTCCGCCGGCTTGAGGACGACCGAGTTGCCCATGGCGAGTGCAGGCGCAAGCTTCCACATTGCCATGAGCAGCGGGAAATTCCACGGCACGATGGCGCCGATCACGCCGAGTGGCTCATGCACTGCGAAGGAGAAGCGGTCGCTCGTCTCGGGGCCAACCTCGCCATAGACCTTGTCGAGAGCCTCGGCGTAGTAGCGCGACGTGCGGACCGCCTGCGGAATGTCGATATTGAGCGCGTCCTTGATCGGCTTGCCGACATCAAGGCTCTCGAGTACGGCGAGAGTCTCAGCGTCGCGCTCGATCAGCTCAGCAAGCGCAAAGAGAATGCGTTTCTTCTCACGATAGTGAAGGCCCCGCCAGCGTCCATCCTCGAAGGTGCGGCGGGCCGCCGCCACTGCCTTGTCGATATCGCCCACATCGCACTCCGCGACGCGATTGATCACCGTCCCGTTGCGCGGGGTCACAT
>JBKPSQ010000091.1:0-11899 GCA_046735075.1 Pseudomonadota bacterium | reverse complement strand
GACTGGCGTTGGGGTCGGTATCGGGGATTTTCGGCACGCCTGCGAAGTTGGAAAACCTGATGGTGACAGGGACAGCCGTGCGTTGCAGGTGCGGCGCCTTGCTCAGGCTCGCCGCCTCGGGGCTCGGCGTGAACTTGCCCTCGAGCACGATGCCCTTGGCATGCACCGCGCGATTGTCGGTCTGCTTGCCGAATACAGCGTTGAGCGCGTCGACCAATTGCGCAGGGTTGAAGTTCTGATTGGAATCGCTTTGCGCAAACGCGCTCGCCGGCATCAGCAGCAAAGCCGCAAACGGCAAGGCACGAACGAACAGTGTCGCTTTCATTAGGGGGCTCCCTTTGGCAGGACGGCTGCTCATGATGCCGCAAGTTGAAGACGGAAGTATTGCGTGAATTGGCCGCGTGGTGTGTGGTTTTGCCTGAATCGCGCACGAGCTCCGGCGCTTGCCGCGCCAAAGCCGACCTTTAAGGCAAAGCGAACCGAGCCGCGCCGCCTCAGTGACCGCCTTCATATTTGGAAGAGACCGTGAGCTTAGTGCGATAGGCCTCGACCTTGCCGTCTTTAGAGAGGACGAGGTCCTGGGCGACGACTTCCGCCACGCGCAGCTCGCGCAAATGCTCACCGGCGAGCTCGACCGCGTTCTTGGCCGCCTCTTCCCAGGATTTCGGGCTGGTGCCGATGATCTCGATCACTTTATAGACACTCATGGCGCGCTGCTCCTTGATGTCAAAAGCCGTTTCGGCCCCCGCGGACAATCCAACCCTTCCTTTTCCTCATCCTACGCCGATCTCATGGTCCTGTCGTCGCCGGGTGGCGGGATCAGGAGGCGATTGTCACGGCCCCGATTTACCGGTTATAAGCTCCTCGATTTTTGCGCCGGGGCAAGCCCCGCGCCCGACCTTACGGGGCCGCTTCCAGCCCCTCATTATTTAGCGAGGCTTGGAATTCTATGGCTGAAACCACCGAACTCAAGGCATGGACGAGGCAGAGCTCGGGCAAGGGCGGCGCCCGCGCCACGCGCCGCGAGGGGCGCATCCCCGGGATCCTCTATGGCGACAAGAAAGAGCCTGAGTCGATCGCGGTAGAGTACCGGGCGATCACCCAGCAACTCCTCACCGGCCATTTCCAGAGCACCATCTTCACCCTCAATGTCGATGGCACCAAGACGCGGGTGATCCCACGCGGCGTGCAGCTCGATCCGATCCGCGATTTCCCCATCCATGTCGACTTCATGCGGGTCAGCAAGGATGCGCTAGTCACGGTCGATGTGCCGGTGCACTTCCTCAATGAGGCGGCGTCGCCTGGCTTGAAGCGCGGCGGCGTGCTCAACATCGTGCGCCACGAGATCCCGGTGCGCTGCCCGGCCGACGCCATCCCCGATCATTTCGACGTCGATCTGACCGGGCTCGAGATTGGCAATTCGATCCATATTTCGGCGATCAAGCTGCCGCCCAATGTGCGCCCGACCGTCTCCGAGCGCGACTTCACCGTGGCGACTATCGTCGGACGCACGGCTGAAGAGGCGGCACCCGGTGCCGCCGCCGCTGCCGAGGCTGCCGAGGCCGGTGCCGAGGGCGCCGAAGCCGCCGCTCCTGCCGAGGCTGCCGCCGCCGAGGAGAAGCCCAAGGAAGAAAAGAAGAAGGACGAGAAGAAGAAGTAACTTCTTCACTCTCGCGGGCGATATCCTTCGGGACGAGTTCCTCCGGGCGATCCGCGCCGGAAAGCCTTCGATCAGGATGATGCGATGAAGCTCTTTGTCGGCCTCGGCAATCCGGGGGCGCAATACGCGCTCAACCGTCACAACGTGGGCTTCATGGCGGTCGATGCGATTGCCGCCGCGCATGATTTCCCCGGCTGGCGCAAGCGCTTCTCGGGCCTCGCCTCGGAAGCAAAGCTCGGCGGCGCGCAAGTGCTGCTGTTCAAGCCGCAGACCTTCATGAACGAGTCGGGTCGGGCGGTAGGCGAGGCCGTACGCTTCTACAAGCACGATCTCAGCGATGTCATCGTGTTCCACGACGAACTCGATCTCGCCCCGGGCAAGGTCCGGGTGAAGGCTGGCGGCGGGGTTGCCGGTCATAACGGGCTCAAGTCGCTGACCTCGCATATCGGCAACGACTATGTGCGCGTCCGTATCGGCATCGGCCATCCCGGCAACAAGGCGCTGGTCACCGGCCATGTGCTGCAGAATTTCACCAAGGGTGAGTTCACCTGGCTCGAGCCGCTGCTCGGCGCCATCGCCGAGGAGGCGCCCTATCTTGCCGAAGGCGCCAATGACAAGTTCCAGTCGCGTGTGGCCTATGTGATGCAAAACGAGGCTGAAGCGCCGATTGAGGAGCAAGAGCCGCCGAAGAAACCTGCCCCGCGCCGCAAGGATGTGACAAAGAACAACGACAAACAGCCTACGGCCGAAAGCACGCTTGCCGGCAAGCTCCGCCGCTGGTTCGGCTCGTGATGGTTTCCTGACATGGGATTCAAATGCGGCATCGTCGGGCTGCCCAATGTCGGCAAGTCCACGCTGTTCAATGCGCTGACCGAGAGCGCGGCGGCGCAGGCTGCCAATTATCCGTTCTGCACCATTGAGCCCAATGTCGGCGAGGTGCCGGTGCCCGACCCGCGCCTCGACCGGCTCGCCACCATCGCCAAGTCGGCGCAGGTGGTGCCGACCCGCCTCACCTTCGTCGATATCGCCGGCCTGGTGCGCGGGGCCTCGAAGGGCGAAGGGCTCGGCAATCAGTTCCTCGCCCATATCCGCGAGGTGGACGCCATCGCCTATGTGCTGCGCTGTTTCGAGGACAACGACGTGGTGCATGTCGAAGGCCGGGTCGATCCGATCGCCGACGCCGAGACCATCGAGACCGAGCTGATGCTCGCCGATCTCGACAGCCTCGAGCGGCGCGTGCCGATTCTCGAAAAGAAGATCCGTGGCCAGGACAAGGAAGCGAGGAAGACGCTTGTGCTGCTCGAGCGGGCACTCGTGCTCTTGCACGAAGGCAAGCCTGCTCGTCTCGCCGCGCTCGACGAAGACGAGGGGGCGGAGTTCAGGACGCTCGGCCTGCTTACAGCCAAACCCGTGCTCTATGTCTGCAATGTCGATGAGGCTTCGGCCGCTACGGGCAATGTGCATTCGGCGCGGGTCGAGGCGCTCGCCAAGGCGGAAGGCGCGGGCTGCGTCGTCATCTCGGCCAAGATCGAGGCGGAGCTTGCCGAGCTCCCACTGGAGGAGCGGCAAGCCTATCTCGCCGAGCTCGGCTTGCAGGAGCCCGGGTTAAACCGCCTCATCAACGAGGGCTATAAGTTATTGGGACTAATCACCTATTTCACGGCCGGTCCGAAGGAAGCGCGGGCCTGGACCGTGACGCAAGGCACCCGCGCACCGCAAGCCGCCGGCGTGATCCATACCGACTTCGAGAAGGGCTTCATCCGCGCCGAGACCATCGCCTATGACGACTACGTGGCGCTCGCGGGTGAGGCGGGCGCGCGCGATGCCGGCAAGCTCAGGCTCGAAGGCAAGGACTACGTGCTGAAGGACGGCGACGTCCTCCACTTCCGCTTCGCGACCTGAATCCGATGGTGGCTTCCGTGTAGAATTGGTTCGGTAGCGGGCGGCAAGCAACAGGTCCAAGACGAATGCTGGCACAAATCGTCGGGGGAGCACTTCTCCTCAGCGTGTGCGTCTTCCTCCATGCTGTTGCGACAATCGCCATTGCCCGATTTCGCCGAGGTGCCTTGCATGACGGGAGGACGACCTTTCGCTGGCCCGTACTTGCGCTTGCCGGCGCGTTCGTCTTCATTTTTGTTCTGCACGTTTTTGAGATCGCCATTTGGGCCGAGGCCTACGTCGCCCTGGGTGCTCTCAACGATTTCGAGCAAGCGCTCTATTTCTCGGCGGCGAGCTTTACGACGGTCGGTTACGGCGACGTCGTCTTATCAGAGCAATGGCGAATTCTCGGCGTGTCGGAGGCCGTGGTCGGAATGCTGCTCTTTGGCTGGTCGGTCGGTCTCCTGCTCATCCTCATCAATGATGCCATGAAACAAACAGTAGAGAGGTAAGCCCTGGAGGATACCGGCCGGGTGCATACTCGCCGGGCGGAAGGCTCTCACGTCGGAAGGAAATAGAAGGCGAGGGCGATGATGCTGTAGACAGCCAGCAACTGCGCCCCCTTGAACCAGGTCGACTGTCCGTCGGCAAGAACATGGCTGACGATGAAGGTCGTGAGCACAACCGTGAGGATCTCGCCGGGGGTAAAAATGAGATCCATGGGCTCGGAAGCGATGGCATAGCTCAGCAGGACCAATAGCGGCGCGACAAAGATCGCAATCTGAATGCTGCTGCCGAGCGCGATGCCGACGCTCAAATCCATCCTGTTCTTCATTGCCATTAGAATAGCCGTACTGTGCTCGGCCGCGTTGCCGACGATCGCAACGATGATGATGCCGACGAATAACTTGGACATGCCGAGCGACTGAGCCGCCTGTTCGACCGATCCCACAAGCAGCTCGCTCATCCACGCAATGAGTGCGCTCGCGCCGACGAGATAGAGCAGCGATGTCCGCACCGTCCAAACAGGGGTTCCTTCTGTTTCGTTTTCGCGACCGCTGGGGGTTTCGCGTGTGAACAACGATCGGTGGGTATGCAGCGAGAAGAGCAGGTTCAAGCCGTAAAGAACGAGAAGTACGACCGCGATTGTGACGCTCAAATCATACCGCGCCGTCTCGCCAGCGAGGCTACCCACGAGATTCTGAAAAGCTGCGGGGACCAAGAGCGCGATGGTTGCGACAATCAGCGCGGCGGCCTGCGAGCTGGCGCCCACAGCGTTGAATTCTTGGATGTGGTAGCGTAGCCCGCCGGCCAGGAACGAGAGCACGAGCAGGATGTTGCCGATAATGGAACCGGTCAACGAGGCCTTGACCACGTCGACCTGCCCTGCCCGCAGCGCAACAATAGCGATTATCAGTTCCGCAGCGTTTCCAAAAGTCGCGTTGAGGAAGCCTCCTAGGGCGTCCCCTGAACGCGCGGCGATACACTCCGTGGCTCGTCCAAGCATGGCTGCGAGCGGGATGATCGCCATGCAGGCGGCGGTAAAAATAAAGACGTGCGCGTCTGGACGAAAATGCTCGGCCCAGAGTGCAAGCGGAAGGAAGATGAGCAGCCAATTGAGCGACAATCTCACGCGCTCACTCCTCGCAGCGATTCTCGCCTATCGTCACGCCTTCTGTGGCTTGGGCGGCTTGGGCTTCGCCGCTGTTTTCTTGATCGCGGTAGCTTCGATGGCACGCGGCGTGCCAGGCATGGCCATGGGCGGCGTGACGCCCATCGAGACATAGACATTCATCAGCCGCTCGACGCCGCCATCGGCCGGCCTGACCCACTGCGCGGGCACGTAGATCAGCGCGCCGCCGAACGGCACCGGCGCCGAGGGCACGAGCAGGCCGACATAGCTGTGCTCGCCGATCATGACCGCGTCAGGCGAGGGCATCAGACCGAGAACCGCGGCGCCCCCTTCCCCTCCGAAGAAGCACCATACTGGTCGCATGCTTTGCAGGTTGTCCTTGCCTCCGCTGCGGTCGACGATGGCGACGAAGCGCTTGGACAGATCGTAGACATTGGAGACGAGCGGGACACGGCTGATGAGTGTATCGAGTCCGGTCTGCACCAAGCGCCATAGCCTCGTCTCGACGAACAGTCCGAGAAGGAAAATGCAGCCGAGGATGATGAGGAAACCGAGAAAGTAGGCGCCGACTTCCGATGAAACGAGGTTCAGCCCAAGCAGGGTGATCAGCCTGCCGATCAAGCTGCCAGGCCCGGCATAGGACTTGAGGACCTGAGCGACCCAAGCCGTCACGATCACGGTGACGAGGATGGGCAAGAGCACGAGAAGCCCGGTCAGGAAGATGCGTGCGATGCGCCCCAAGCTTAACACTCCGTCCTACCCATCACTCCGAGCAGCGGACGACCTTATCGCAAATGCGGCTATGGTAGGGACCCCGCCGTTTTTGTTCATGCGTCGAAGATAAAGCGCGTTCCCGTGGAGGCGCGCAGAAGCTTATTCGGCATTTCTGCTTTGGCAATCTCGGAGAAGGGATCGCCGGTGCAATGCACCGGAATCACGTAGTCCGGGTCGACCTCCTTGAGCGCGAGCACGGTTTCTCGCACGTAGTCCTCGGGGTAAGGCGCGAGGTGAAATCCCCCGATCACCGCATGGACTTTCTGCACGCCCGACGCCGCTTGCGCCTGCTTTACCGTGTTGACCACGCCCCGATGGCTGCACGAGGTCAAGACGATCAATCCGCGCCCCCTGAGATTGAATGAGGTCGCGATCTCATGGCGGAATTGGTCGGGCACAACGGCCTCCGCTCGTTCGTCCTCGGGCAGCCGTTCGGGAAAGCAGCCGATACCGTTCTCCACGCCGATTTTCATCGTCGATGGCGAGAGCACTTTCTCGAAGCTCGTCAGTCCGATCTGGCCGCTGGCAAAAGCGTGGTCGGCAACGAGCGCGGGTCCTTCGGCGAAAGTCACTGCGAGATTAGCCTCGCTCAAAGCCTTGCGGTCGAGCACACCAAAGTTGCCCTTTACCGGAGGCCCCACCCACTCGCGGGAACAGAAGCACTCCTCGCCGCCGACATAGAAGGGAAGTTTTGCCTTTAAGTTGGGGTTGCTCTGCCGCAAGAACCCAACCAAGCCGCCGAAATGGTCGTAGTGGCCGTGGCTCAGCACGAGCGCGTCGAGCGCGGCGGGATCGATCTTCAGCAAGTCCAGGTTGCTGACCAGGGCTTCCGGCGTGAAGCCGAAATCCACGAGGACGCGCCGGCGCTCCTCTCCGCGTTGCGACTCGGCATGCAGCGAGAGGCCGAACTCGCTGATCAGGGTCTTGCTGGGCGGCCTATTGCTGAGCCCCCAGCCGAAGCGCCGGATGTCGACGTTCCCAACCTTTGCATTCGGCGCGACCGCGAATTGATAGTTGTCGACAACCACGCTGACCGTGACGCGGTCGATCTCCGGCACGGGACCGAAGATTGGAGCAGCTCGCGCCGGCTTGGCATCACCAAGCAGCGCCGCGAGCATGGCGCTCAAGAGAGTGGCGCCGCCTCCGCAAAGGAGATCGCGCCGGCCCACGCAGGCATCATCCTTGGTTGCGACCATGGCAGCGCCTCCGAGATTCCGCCTCTGGACGAGCGAGGCTGGCGAGCCAGAGGCAGTCTAGCGCAACGCGGCGGCGATGTTGCCCCCGTCGACCGTCGCAATATGGCCGGTGGTCTTGTGCGCCTTGGCGAGAGAGACGAAAGCCTGCGCCACATCCTCAGCAAGCACCTCGCGATTGAGCAGATTGCCGCTCATGTATTCCGCCTCGCTGATGCCGCGCGCCTTGGCCCGGGCCGCGATCATGGCGTCGGTGAGCAGCCCGCTCCTGATGCGGTCGGCATTGACGCCGTTCGAGCGGATGCCGTCGGCGCCATAATCGAGCGCGTATTGGCGCATGAGCAGCATGGTCGCCGCCTTGGGCACGCCATAAGGCCCGAAATTGGTTCCGGGGTTCACCGCCTGCTTCGACAGATTGAACAGAAGGGCGCCGCCGGTACCCTGCTTCAGCATAATGCGCACGGCCTCCTGCGCCACGGTCTGGTGGGCGAAGAAGTTGAGCTCGAAGCTCTTGCGCAGCAGCTCGTCGGTGACGTCGCCGATACGGCCTTGCCAGGCGGCGCCGGCATTCGAGACGACGATGTCCACGCCGCCGAAGCGCTCGCAGGTCGCAGCGAGCGCCGCCCTCACCTGCTCCGGCTTGGTCACGTCGCACTGCATGCCAAGGCCTCTGACCGCTGTCGCGGCCTTCTTGGCCGCCTCGCCGTCGATGTCGAGGATCGCAATGGCAGCGCCTTCGGCCGCCAGCGCGCGTGCCGTGGTGGCGCCGATCGCGCCGGCGCCGGTCACGAAGGCAACCTGCCCGGTTAGCGGCTTGACCATGGCGCCTTTCAGCTTGGCTTGCTCTAGGCTCCAATATTCGAGCGCAAACAGGTCGCTCTCGGGCAGCGGCTGGTAGCGGCCGATGGCCTCGGCCTCCGTGACGACCTTCACCGTGTTTTCGGCGAGGTCGGCGGCGATGGATGCATCCTTGGCGGTGCGGCCAAGGCCGAACAGGCCAACGCCCGGCACCAGCACCACGCGAGGGTTCGCATCGAGCTTCGTCTTGGTGTTGCCGGCAGCAGCATTTTCCCGGTGGAAATAGGTGTCATAATCGGCGACGAATTTCGCCACGGCCTCGCGCACGGCATGGGCAAACTCGTCGAGCTTGCCGGCCTCGGGATGCGGCAGGACCAGCGGCTTGTTCTTGGTGCGGATGATGTGATCCGGCGTCACCACGCCGCGCTGGCTATACGACTCGAGCTCCGCGCCGTTGACGTAGGTGAGGATCTCCGGCCCCGTGCGGAAATCGGCGATGAAGCGGATCGGGTCCTTGCCATCTTGCTTGATGGCGCAGGTACCTCTGATGATCGGCGCGATCTCGGCGGCTTGCGCCGTCGCGCTAGCGAGCTTGCGCGCCGGAAACACGATGGGACGGCCCTGGCGCAGACGGCTCTCGGCGAGCGACACCATCTCGATCATGCGCTCATAGGCTTCGCGCGCCGTCTCGCCGAAGGTGAAGATGCCGTGTTTGTGCAGGATCAAGCCTTCGACGTCGGTTTTCCCTTCGAACACCTCGGCAGCTTCCTTGGCGAGCCCGAAGCCCGGCGCGATATAGGGCACGATCCCCATGCGGCCGTCATAGACCTCGCGCGCCAGAGCCTCTCCGTCCGGCTGATCGACGAGGGAGAGCACAGCCGCGGCGTGGGTATGGTCCACGAATTTGTGCGGGAGAAAGGCGTGCAGCAGCGTCTCGACCGAAGGGTTGGGCGCGGAGGAGTCGAGCAGGTTGAGCCGCTGCACGTTAACCATGGCCTCGTCGGACAGCGCGTCCAGCGTGCGAAGCTCCCGCAACGGCCTGAGCTTTACTGCCGGCAAGCCCCAAGGCTCGATGTCGGCCATGTCGGCGCCTGAGCCTTTGACTGCGATCACCTCGTGCTCAACGCCGAGATCGTCACGCGCGTGAGTCTTGACCGAGGTATTGCCGCCGCCGTGCAGCACGAGGAGTGGATCGCGGCCGAGCAGCCGCGTGGTGTAGACCCGAAGGGCGATATCGGGCCCGATGCCCTTCGCGGCATAAATTGCGACCACTTCCTGGGCCGCCGCATCGTTCCATTGGCTTTTCATGGCGCGCGTTCTTACAGGAATGGACTTTTGCTGCAAGCCTGGAATCCCCATCTCTCAATCATCCGACGACCCATCTTCAGCCGCCCGAGAGATGATCTCCGTTCCGCCACGCTTCCTTACCGATTTGCAACATATTGGCGTGCATCCTCTTGCGGTTAGGGGGCTCCTTTCGGTGAGGGAGTAAAGTGGGAACCTTCCGCAATTCGTACCATCCCGAGCGCCACTATATGCGCGGGCCCGGTCCGAAATGGCACGAGAAGCACACGGCGGCGCTACATCTCGCCGCAAGCGCACAGCCCAAGAACGGAGAAGCGATAGCTGAGCCCGCGCCAGGCGTTTGGTCGCGGATCGCCGTGCGCCGCACCAAGGCGCGGCATGATCTTCGCTATGCGCTGTGGATTGTGCCTCTGACGGTCTCCGCGCTGTTCGGATTCGTGGTGGTTGCCGCGCTGGCCGGCTAGTCTTTCGCTTGCTTTTCGCCGGTGCGGATCACCACGAGGCGGTCGGTGGCGGATTCCGCGCCCCACACTTCCCCTGGCCGTCCGTTTAGCTGCCGCACCGCGGCGTCAGCCTTATCGCTCGGGAAGCTCGCAAAGCTCTTCCTTTCAGGATCGAATTCAAGGATGGCGTTGGCGCCGAAATCGCTGAGCCAAACCTTGTCCCTGTTGTCGACATAGACGGCATAAGCATGCGGCCCATCGCCGGGCAGCTTGTAGACCTCCCAGCTCTTGGCGGCCGGATCGTAGACGCTGAGATTGCCGGCGTTCCACTCGCTCACCCAAAGCCGCCCTTTCGAGTCCGACCAGACGCGGCGCGTACCGACGCCTGGCGACTTTGGCTCGATGACGGTGGTTTCGCCGGTGTCGAGGTCGGGCTTTCCGAGGAAGCTTCCGGCAAGCGAGACATAATAGATCGTGCCGTCAGGGATAGTGGTGATGCCATATGGCCCCACGCCTTTGGGCGCGTCCCAGACCTGCATCTCGCCGGTCTTGGGATCGAGCCGGCCGTAAATACCGGACTGCCCGGTGAACCAGACACGGCCGCGTCCATCGAAGGCCGGCGTATTGAGATTGGCGTTGGCGCGGTCGGCCGGCAGCTTCCAGGCCTTCACCTCGCGCGTGGCGGGATCGACTCTGACAATGGCGTTCTGCCCCCCGTCGGTGACCCACGCCGCGCCGTCCGGACCGATGATGACGCCATGCGGCGCCGAGCCTTTGCCAAGCGGAATGCGCTCGATCTGCCCGGTCTTGGGGTCAAGGCGCCCCAGCACGCCGGCGCGCTGACCGGTGTACCAGACCGTGCCGTCGGGCGCGGGCGCGACGTCATGCGGATGGTCGCCCTTGGGCACATTGAAATAAGCAATCTCGGCGGCCAACGCCGGCGGTGCCGGCACCCCCAGCGCTAAAACCAGGGCAGCGAGGGCTAAATGTTTAGGCCGCATAGGCCTTAGCTAATATCTCACCCCGAAGACATGAAGGCCTGCGAGAAGAAAGCTACCCCGAGACCCGCGATCAGGGTCGCGGCCGTGGCGATTGCGAGCGGCCTGCCAAGCGCGGGGCCCGCCAGCCCGAAGGCCATGCCGCATTTCACCAGCGTATTGGAAAGCGCCGCGATCACGATGGCGATGGCCGCCACACGAGCCTCTCCGCTTTGAGCGAACTCCGCCATGGACAA
Source organism: Pseudomonadota bacterium (assembly GCA_046735075.1). Lineage (GTDB taxonomy): Bacteria > Pseudomonadota > Alphaproteobacteria > Rhizobiales > Methyloligellaceae > Methyloceanibacter. Next base: position 981 of record JBKPSQ010000091.1, on the reverse strand, counting down.
GGTGATGGCGTCGACATCGGTCAGACCGGCCAGAGCGGCGACGGCATAGAGACCGCTCGGCGGAAAATGCGTTTGGACGAACTTGGTCACGAGCAGCACCACGGCGAATAGCGCGCCAAATTTCGCGGCTTCGACCAGGCTGAATGGATTCTTGATTTCCACATTTTTTTTGAGCGCGCCAGGTTTGACCGGCCCGCTGCGGAAATAGAGGAAGGCCGCGTAACCGCCGGCAATCACGGTCATGACCGCAAACGGAACAAGCACCTGGGTGAGCAGCGCGCGGTTCACGATCGCCACCAAGACGATGACGCGCGCGAACATCACCGTCCAGGAGAGCAGGATGCCGCTCGCGAGCGCGGGCGCTTGCCGCGGCTTTTCGCGTGCCTCCTTCGAGAATGACAGTGTGACGGCAGTCGATGAGACGAGGCCGCCGGTCAGTCCGGTCAAGGCGGCCCCCCTCGCTGTGCCGAGCCAGCGGGTCAGCACCGACCAAGGACAGGCTCGAGATCAGAACCACAAGCAGCCAAAGCTTGTAAGGATTGAGCGCGCCCCACGGGTCGATGGCACGATCGGGCAGAAGCGGCAGGGCAATGAAGCTGGCAATCAAAAGCCTCACGCCGGCATAGACGTCGTCCCAGCCGAGCTTCTCGACGAAGCCATGCAGCGGCTGCTTGTAGGCAAGCACCGCGGCGGTCACGACGCCGAGCCCGATGGCCAGCGCCTGGTCACCGAGCATGACCATGGCGCCGAGCAGGAACACGACGATGGCGGCGATCTCGGTGGTCAGACCTTTACCATCAGCACCTGGTTTGGCGTTGACGAAATAGCCGGCGACAACCAGTGCGCCGACGCTCAGGATGGCGGCGGCAAAACCCACGGTGCCGAGGTTTCGCGCTCGAGCCACGCGGCCACGGCGCCGAAGAGAGCGAGCAAGATGAAGGTGCGTAGGCCCGCGATGTGGCCGGTGTCATCCTCTTCGGC
>JBKPSQ010000090.1:0-7482 GCA_046735075.1 Pseudomonadota bacterium | reverse complement strand
GGATCTGCGTGAGCCCCAAGGCGGGCGCGCCACTCGTTCAGCGCTCGGGCGACGAGCTCAAGCTCGTCTACCCGCAAAACGCTCTAGCCCCTCCGCAGGTCGAAAATCTCGCCTTCAGTCATTTCCTGCTGCAGCCCTTGGACGACGGGCAGAAGACCGCCGCCAATGTCCGCGCCGCCATTGATTATTGCATGGCTCATCCCAAATGGCGCTTGAGCCTGCAGACCCATAAGCTGTTAGGTCTGCCGTGAGCGTCGCCCTGGTCGTGACCGGCGAAATCCCCTAAACGACTGTCATGCGCGTCTATAAAGAATTCACCTTCGAAGCCGCCCATTTGCTCCCGTCGGCACCGCCCGGCCATCCCAACGCGCGCGTACACGGACATTCTTTCCGCGTGCGTGTCTTCGTCGACGGCGAGCCGAACGGCGAGACGGGCGTCGTCGTCCATTTCGACGATCTCGACGCGGCAATGGAAGATGCGCGCGAGGCGCTCGACCACCGCTTCTTGAACGACATCGATGGGCTCGCCGCGCCGACGCTCGAGCGCATCGCGATGTGGCTATGGGACCGGCTGCATAATCGACTGCCTGGACTTGCTGAAATCGAGGTCGCGCGTGACACCTGTCATGAGGGGTGCATCTATCGCGGGCCCCAGCGCCAGCTCGCCGCGGAGTAGGTCATGGCGCGCAAGATCCCAGGGCTGAAGCAGCTTGGCAGCGAGACGCCGATTCCGAAATCGCCAAGCGAAGCCGAGCTTGAGCGCGTGCCGAACCCACACGAGGACACGCCGTATCTTGCGCGCTTCACCTGCCCCGAATTCACCTGCCTCTGTCCGATTACCGGCCAGCCAGACTTCGCGCATTTCGTGATCGATTATGCGCCACGCGGTTGGCTACTCGAGTCGAAGTCGCTCAAGCTCTATCTCGCGAGCTTCCGGAACACCGGCGCCTTTCACGAGGACGCGACCATCACCATCGGCAAGCGTGTGGTCGAGCTGATCGAACCGGCATGGCTTAGGATCGGCGGCTATTGGTATCCGCGCGGCGGCATTCCGATCGACGTGTTCTGGCAGCACGGAACGCCGCCTAAAGGCCTTTGGATTCCCGATCAGGACGTTTCGCCCTATCGCGCCCGCGGCTGAATATCCCCGCAGCGTCTCAGGCTGATAGTTTCTTGGTGAGCCGGTCGATAGCGATCAGTTCGGCAAGAAGAGGCTCGAGTTCTTTGAGCGGTAGCATATTGGGTCCATCGGAGGGCGCCCGGTCGGGATCCTGATGGGTCTCGATGAAGATACCGGCGACGCCTACCGCGACGGCAGCCCGCGCGAGCACTGGCACGAACCGCCGCTCCCCTCCACTCGTCGTCCCCTGCCCCCCAGGCTGCTGCACCGAATGGGTTGCGTCGAAGATCACCGGCGCTCCCGTGTCGGCGAGGATCGGGAGCGCGCGCATGTCGGAGACGAGCGTATTGTAGCCAAAGGACACGCCGCGCTCGGTCACGAGGACATTGGGATTGCCGGCACCGACGATCTTGGCCACCACATTCTTCATGTCCCATGGCGCGAGGAACTGCCCCTTCTTGACATTCACCGCCTTGCCGGTGCGCGCGGCAGCAACGAGCAGGTCAGTCTGGCGGCAGAGGAAGGCCGGGATCTGCAAAATATCGACTGCCTCAGCGACCGCAGCACACTGGTGCGACTCATGCACGTCGGTCGTGACCGGAAGGCCCGCGACCTCTTTGATCTCGGCAAAGATAGGAAGCGCCTCTCTCCGCCCGAGCCCCCGGATGCTCGCGAGGCTCGTGCGGTTGGCTTTGTCGAAGGAGCTCTTGTAGACGAGGCCGATGCCAAGTCGCCCCGTGATCTCTTTCAGCGCGATCGCGGTCTCCAGCGCATGCGCTCGACTTTCCAGCACGCAAGGCCCGGCGATCAAGCCAAGTGGCAAGCCATTGCCGAAACGGGCATTTCCCGCAGCGACAATGGGGCTCGGCGTGGGGCGCAGGGCTGCCGTCATGGCCCGGACCATGGGGCGCAAGCCTGCTAGCGTCAACTGGGAGAGGATTGGGTCAGGGCTCCGTCCGCTTCCACTGCGGGCGATCTTGCTCATAGCGGTTAACGCTTGGGAACTCAGGAAGCCACGGCTCGCGCCGTTTGGTCCATAGCTCGTAGCTCGGCTGCCAAAGTCCAGGCTCGTCGAAAGACCCGGCGTAAAGGTCGATCTCGTCAGGTATGTCGTAGTGCGAATAAACCGGTGCGCCGCAGGATCGGCAGGAATATCTCCGGCCGTGCTCGGAGCTTTCGAAGACCGTCACATCGCCTGTGACCGTGACCGCATCGCGCGGGAACACCACATAGAAATTGAATGGCGCGCCATGCACCTTCCGGCACGTCATGCAGTGGCACACACCAATGCGAAAAGGCTCCCTGCGTGCCTCAAATCTCACCTTGCCGCAAGCGCAGCCGCCTTTGTGGACGCTAGTTGCCATATGGAGTGGCTTACTCGTTACACGAGTCGCGACTGATCGACCGCAGCGCCGATGAATGAGGCGAACAGCGGATGTGGCTCGAACGGCCGCGATTTGAGCTCAGGGTGGAACTGAACGCCGATGAACCAGGGATGATCTGGCCGCTCCACGATCTCGGGCAACAGCCCATCTGGCGAGAGTCCTGAGAAACTCAGCCCGGCGGCCTCCAGCCTGTTGCGGTAGCGCGTGTTGACCTCGTAGCGGTGGCGATGGCGCTCGGAGATGCGGGTCGTGCCGTAGATGCCCGCGACCTTGCTGCCCTTGGCAAGCACCGCCTCATAGGCACCAAGCCGCATCGAGCCGCCAAGATCGCCATTGGCCTTGCGCTGCTGAAGCTCGTTTCCCTTCATCCATTCGGTCATCAGCCCGATCACCGGCTCCTCGGTCGGACCAAACTCCGTTGAGCTCGCATCCTCGATGCCTGCATCGCGCGCCGCCTCGATCACCGCCATCTGCATGCCGAAGCAGATGCCGAAATAAGGCACGCCGCGGGTTCGCGCGTAGCGTGCCGCCTGGATCTTGCCTTCGGCGCCCCGCTCGCCGAACCCGCCCGGAACGAGAATGCCATGCACGTCCTCGAGATAGGCCGAGGCGTCCTCGCTCTCAAAGGTCTGCGACTCGATCCATTGCAGATTGACCTTCACCTTGTTGGCGATGCCGCCGTGAACCAGCGCTTCGTTGAGCGATTTGTAGGCGTCCTTGAGGCCCGTGTATTTGCCGACCACGGCGACGGTGACCTCGCCGTCGGGATTACCCACGGTCTCGGAGATTTGTCGCCAGCGCTCGAGGTCAGGGTCGGGCGCGTGCGCGATACCGAAGGCAGCGAGCACCTCGCGGTCTAATCCCTCGGCGTGGTAAGCGCCGGGCACGTCATAGATGCTGGCGACATCGAGCGCCTGGATCACAGCCTCGGGCCGCACATTGCAGAACAGCGCGATCTTGCGCCGCTCATCCTTGGGTAAAGGCCGGTCGGTGCGGCAGAGAAGCACGTCCGGCTGAATACCGATCGACCGAAGCTCTTTGACCGAATGCTGGGTGGGCTTGGTCTTGAGCTCGCCAGCACTCGGGATGTAGGGCACCAGCGTCAGGTGGATGAACGCGGTCGACCCGCGGGGCAGCTCATTGCCCAGCTGGCGGATCGCTTCGAAGAAGGGCAGCCCCTCGATGTCACCCACCGTGCCGCCGATCTCGCACAGCACGAAATCCATGCCATCATTGCCTGATGTGATGAAGGACTTGATCGCATCGGTGACGTGCGGAATGACCTGCACGGTCGAGCCGAGATAATCGCCCCTGCGCTCCTTGGCGATGATCTCCTGGTAGATACGGCCTGTTGTAATGTTGTCGGCTTGGCTCGCCGGGCGTCCGGTGAACCGCTCGTAATGGCCGAGGTCAAGATCGGTTTCGGCGCCGTCGTCGGTGACGAACACCTCGCCGTGTTGATAGGGGCTCATGGTCCCCGGATCGACATTGAGATAGGGGTCGAGCTTGCGCAAGCGCACGCTGAACCCACGCGCCTGAAGCAGCGCGCCGAGCGCCGCCGAGGCTAGCCCCTTGCCGAGTGAGGAGACCACGCCGCCGGTAATGAAGACGTACCGCGCCATGGGCCTCGACCATACACTGAAATAGGGGCGAGTCGGTAGCCCTAACAAGAAGCGGTGGACTGCTTATCAGCGGAATTCTTGCGAGGCGCTTACTGCGACTGCGGCGCTTGCGGGGCCGTGGGTTGAGCTGGCGCACCGGGTGCGGCTGGCGCGGGCGCGGCTGGCATCTGAAGTGGAGCCAATCCTCCTCCGCCGGCGGGACTGAGGATCGAAGGCGCACCGCCATGCTGGCCGGCGAGAATCGACAAGAGAAGGCTGGTTGCGAAGAAGCAGGCCGCAAGCACCGCGGTCGTCTTGGTTAGGGCATTGCCGGCGCTTCGGCCGGTCATGAATCCTCCGCCCCCACCGCCGATACCAAGCGCTCCACCTTCGGACCGCTGCAGCAGGACCACGCCCACCAACGCCAACGCGACCATAATATGAATCAATAAGAGAACAGTGCTCATCTTGTAGCCTTTGCCTTGGAAGGCGGTGTCTTAGCCGAATCTGCCAGGGCTTGGCTAGGCTTGGCATCAGACGCTGTCTCGCTCGGCGGGGTGGGCTTGCGGTCGGGCAGTGGCACCACATCGGGAGCGCCGGGCGTCTGATCGCCTTGGGCTGGAGTTCCGCCGGGTTGCGCGGCGGACTTGGTTACCCCTCCGCCGCGGCAGCGGAACTCGATGTTCTCCTCAACCGCGAGAAATCGCCGCACCTGTTCGAGCTCTTGATCGTTGAGATGATCTTTTACCCAGTCGGGGCCGCGATCGAGAGCAGTTTGCATCTCCCGGGTCAGCAGCTTTTTGCGTTCGAGCTGCATGCTCGCGCAGCTCTGTTTGTCGAGCGGCTCGGCCACAGCAGTGAGCCGGGGCGCCACCACTGAGCCCGAAACGATAAGCGCCATGGCTATGAAGCGCAGCAAGGGCATGGTTACCCCGCAGGAAAAGGCATCCCCCTCAGTCAAATCAGCCCCATCAGAATGGCGAAGATTAGTTCATTTGCCAACCCTGCTCACGAGCTAAGCGGCATTTCCGGCGTAGACCGATAGAATTGTATAGAAATCGCTGGCTTTTAGGCTGGCGCCCCCAACCAAGGCCCCATTTACCTCAGGCACAACAAGAAGCTCGGCGGCATTATCGGGCTTAACGGACCCGCCATAGATAATGCGGACGCGGTTGCCTTCAGCGTGGCCGAGCAAGCCCACCAGTTCCGCACGGATCAAGGCGTGCACCCCGGCGACATCCTCGGGCGTTGGCGTCAGGCCCGTGCCGATCGCCCATACTGGCTCATAGGCGATGACGGTGTCGGCGGCGCGAGCCTTTACCGGCAGCGACCCTTGCAATTGTCCCCTCACGATCTCGAGGGTGGCGCCCTTATGTCTCTGTTCGTCAGTTTCACCGACGCAGATGATGGCGGTCATATGCGCGCGATGAGCTGCTGCTGCCTTAGCGCTGACGAGCGCGTCAGTTTCACCATGGTCGATGCGCCTCTCGGAATGCCCGACGATCACGGCCGAGGCACCGGCGTCTGCAAGCATCTCGGCGGAAATATCGCCGGTGCGCGCTCCTGAGGGCAACGGGTGACAGTCCTGCCCCCCGAGAAGAATCGGTGTCCCAGCCAAGGTGTCCCGAGCGCGCGATAGCAGCGTAGCAGGCGGACACACCACGATGTCCGCCTCCAGCGCCGGACCCCGCGTAAGACGGACTTGCAAGGCTCTGAGCTCCGCCAAGGCGCTGCCGAGGCCGTTCATCTTCCAATTGCCCGCGACGAGCGGTCTGATCCCTGCCACGTCCTCTCCCCTCACCTCCGCCGCATGCCAAGCGGGGCTGTTTTCGAACCACCGCCAAGAGCTTACGCGCCTTGCCGGGCCTCTCCTTGCTACCTATGATGCCGCCGCCGCGCGGGGTTGTCCAAGGAATCGGACTCCAGCGCGGCTTTGGCAAACAGGAATAGAAAGCAGGTTAGGTGTGGCACTCGACTCTTTGCGCAAATCGGCGGGCGGCGTCATTGGCATCATCTTTGTCCTCTTGCTGATTGCGAGCTTCGTCATTTGGTTTCCGGCTGGCTGGTTCCAGGGCTTCGGCAGCCAGGACCTCATCACCGTCGGCGACACCAAGATCGGTCCAAACGAATATATGCGGGCCCAGCAAGATGTGCTGCGAGCCATGAGTTCACAGGCCGGCAGAAGCCTGAGCCTGCAAGAAGCCCGCGGTCTCGGGCTCGACAGTCGGGTTATGGAGCGGCTGATCGGCGGAGCGGCTGTCGATGCACACGCGCGCGCACTGCATCTCGCCATCAGCGATGCGGAGATACTCGATGAGATCATGAAGGATCCTGCCTTCAAAGATGCTTCCGGCAATTTCAGTCCCGCGCTGTTCCAGCAGACGCTGCAAGCCGTTGGCATGAGCGAGCAGGGCTATATCGACTCGCTCCGCGAGCGCAATCTGCGCCGGCAGATTCTCGCTACGATCGGCAAGGTTGCCGACAGTCCTGCCGTACTGGTCACGGCGTTGAATAACTTCAACGGTGAGACGCGCCAGCTCCGCTATGTGCTGGTTCCGCAAAGCGCCGCAGGAAGCATCTCTGACCCAACCGAGGAGGACCTCAAGCGCTACTACGACAACCACCACAGCAAATTCACCCAACCCGAATATCGAAAGATCGGTGTGTTGGCGGTCACTCCGGAGACGGTCAAGGGGGAGGTCCAGATCAACGACAACGACGTGAGAGCAGCCTACGAGGCGAGCAAGGATCAGCTCGGCACGCCAGAGAAGCGCCACGTCCAGCAGATCTCCTTCCCCGACAAGGCAGCCGCTGACGCCGCCTATCAAAAGATTCAATCCGGCACGGATTTCGTGGCCGTCGCCAAGGAGCAAGGCGTGAGCGACGCTGATATCGACCTTGGCAAAGTGACACGCGCCGAGCTTGCCGATCCCGCGATTGCCGATGCCGCCTTCAAACTCGAACCGAACAAAGTCAGCGAGCCGATTACCGGTAATCTCGGCAGCATTGTCTTGCTGCGCGTTACCGAGATCGAGCCCGGCAAGAGTCAGACCTTTGACGAGGCGAAGCCCGATCTTGAAAAGAAGATCCTGAAGGACCGCGCGTCAGGCGCGATCCTCGATCTGCATGACAAGATCGAGGACCAGCTTGCGTCGGGTGCCAAGCTCTCCGAGATCGCCGACAAGCTCAAGCTCAACTACGCGGTCATCGATCAGGTCGATCGGGAAGGCAAGAAGCCAGACGGGTCGGCTGTCACGCTACCGGCGCAGAAAGATGTGTTGAATGCGGTGTTCTCCACCGATGTCGGAGTCGAAAACGATCCGATCGACGCCAAGGACGATGGTGTCATTTGGTATGAGGTGCTGGGCGTTGTCCC
>JBKPSQ010000089.1:0-5127 GCA_046735075.1 Pseudomonadota bacterium | reverse complement strand
ACTCCTACCGCCAGCCCTATCTGATCAATCCTCTGCTCAAGGAGTTCACCGACGAGACCGGCATCAAGGTCAATGTAATCTTCGCCGAGAAAGGGTTGATCGAGCGCATTCAAGCCGAGGGGCGCAATAGCCCCGCCGACGTGCTGCTCACTGTCGATGTCGGCAATCTCACGCAAGCGACCGACGCCGGCATCGCTCAGCCAATTCAGTCGGCAACCCTCGAGGCCGCGATCCCGCCCGCCTATCGCGCCACTGATTGGCAATGGGTCGGGCTCACCCGCCGCGCGCGTGTGGTCTATGCGTCGAAGGAGCGAGTGAAGCAGGACGCCATCAGCTACGAAGAGCTCGCCGATCCGAAATGGCGTGGCAAGATCTGCATTCGCTCAGGCCAGCACGTCTATAACGTCGCTCTCATCGCCTCGATGATCGCCCATCACGGGGAGGACTGGACCGAAGGTTGGCTGAAAGGCGTGAAGGCCAATCTTGCGCGCAAGCCCGCTGGCGATGACCGGCTCCAGGTCAAGGGGGTCTACGCCGGCGAATGCGATCTCGCCATCGGCAACACCTACTACATGGGCGCGATGCTAAAGAACGATAAGGAGCCCGAGCAGAAGGAATGGGCGAATTCGGTCCGCATCATCTTTCCCAACACCACCGACCGCGGCACGAACGTGAACATTTCGGGCGCGGTGGTCGCGAAATACGCCCCGCATAAGGATAACGCCATCAAGCTTCTCGAATTTCTGGCTTCCGATAAGGGCCAGGAAATGTATGCGGACGTGAACAACGAGTATCCGGTGAAGGAAGGCATCCCTTGGTCAGAGCTGGTTCAGTCCTGGGGCGATTTCAAACCGGACCCGATCTCGCTCAACGATATCGCCGGCTTGCGCAAGAAAGCGAGCGAACTTGTCGACAAGGTCGGCTTCGATGACGGACCGAGCTCGTAAGGGAACAAGAATGAGCTTCCATAAGAAAATCGAGAGACCACTGCCCGGCAGGGCTGGTCAGCGCGCCCATGTTCCGCCACGGAGCGGAGCCGAATGGCTGGTCGGCGTCGGCTTCAGGTGCTGGCTCGCGGGCTACGACACCGGCGACATTTCCTGTTGGGAAAATGGCTGGAACGAATATTCCCGTGCGCTCGGCACCGAGCGGGCTAAGCGAGCGGTGACCGAGCTCGCCTGCTGGGTGAGAGCCGTGCGTGCCACGGCCTCGCGTAAGATCGAATATTACCCGTTCGGCTGTCCGGGCTTTTGCGCCGACGAATGCATGGCCATCTCGTTGATCGCCGCCTCGCAGCATCACCGCTGTCCAGCCATGCGCGCTTGCGCGCTGGCGCTCACTGGCTCTGATCTAGTGGAGCCCGTGATCTGCTCTGCCAATGCCTTTGCCGACGTCCTGCAAGAGGCAGACCTGCGCCTGTCGCCTGAGGCAGTCGCTTCGCTCATGGTCGGTCGGCGCAAAGGAGGCGGCGACGGTCGCACTGAACGGCGCTGACGGGGCCAAGCACAAGCGCGATGCGTTAGGCGGTGCTGCCTTCCGTCGGAAGATCGCGCGCCTCTGGGAGAGCGGCAATCTCGCTTGGTCGGCTGCGGCCTTCCTCATCTCCCTGATCGCGCTGCTGCCGATCATCGCCTTGACCCTTATCGCGGCCCGCTCGAGCGGCGATACGTGGCCCCATCTCCTCGCCAATGTGCTTCCCGGCGCCTTGCGCCGCACGCTCAGGCTCATGGCGGGCGTCGGAGCCCTCAGCCTCCTGATCGGCACCGGCACGGCGTGGCTCGTCACCATGTACCGCTTCCCGGGGCGCCGCATCTTCCAGTGGCTGCTTCTTCTCCCCCTCTCCGTCCCGACCTACATCATCGCCTACGCCTATCTCGAGCTGCTCGATTATTCCGGCATCGTACAGACGAGCTTGCGCGAGCTGTTCGGCTGGGAAAACGCGCGCAGTTATTGGTTTCCAGACATTCGCAGCCTTGGCGGGGCGATCTTGGTGATGAGCGCCGTCCTCTATCCTTATGTCTACATCACCGCGCGGGCGAGCTTCCTCGCGCAATCGGTCTGCGTGCTCGAGGTCAGCCGCACGCTCGGGCGGACGGCCTCTCAAACCTTCTGGCAGGTCGCCCTGCCGCTCGCCAGGCCGGCACTTGCAGCGGGCGTGGCGCTCGCGCTGATGGAGACGCTGAACGATATCGGTGCGGTTGAATTCTTCGGGGTGAGGACGCTGACAGTCGCGGTTTACGACACTTGGCTCGACCGCAACAGCCTCGCTGGGGCCGCGCAGATCGCCTGCGTGATGCTGCTCTTCGTTTTCGCCCTGCTGCTGATCGAGCGGGCGCTCAGAGCCAAGCGCCGGTTCCACCACACGACCGGCAAATATCGCGACCTGCCCGAGGAGGTCTTGGGAGGCTGGAAAGGACTTCTGGCGACATCAGCCTGCGCGCTCCCCGTGCTGCTCGGCTTCGTTTTGCCGGCTTCCGTCCTCCTGCACGATGCGATCGCTCACCTGGCGGCTGGACTTGCGCGGGAGTTCTTGGATGCCGCGCTCAATAGTCTGGTGCTCGCGGCTTCCGCCGCAGTGCTTGCGGTCGGCTTCGCCGTGGTGCTCTCCTATGCGCGCAGGCAGACGCGCTCGCAACTCATCCACGCTGCGAGCACCCTTCCCGCCATCAGCTACGCGGTACCCGGCACGGTACTCGCCATCGGCCTTCTTATTCCCCTGGCTAGCTTCGACAATGGCATCGATAGCGTGATGCGCTCCTGGTTCGGTATCTCGACCGGGCTTCTTTTGTCGGGCACGACGTTCGCCATCGTGCTCGCCTACACGATCCGCTTTCTTGCCGCTTCACTTGGCGCGGTCGAGGCGGGCTTGAGCAAGATCTCCCGCAACATCGACGCAGCGGCACGGACGCTTGGATCTTCTGTGAGCGAAATGCTGTTCAAAGTGCACTTGCCGATGTTGCGGCCCGCGCTTGGCGCAGCCGCCCTGCTCGTTTTCGTCGATTCGATGAAGGAGCTACCTGCGACGCTTCTGCTCAGGCCGTTCAATTTCGACACGCTCGCGACCCAAGTCTTCACCCTCGTCTCACTCTACCGCTATGACGAAGCCGGGCTGTCGGCTCTCACCATTGTGCTCGTGAGTCTCACCCCCGTGCTCCTCCTCCACGGCATCATCGCCGGAAGCCGGCCTGGAGCCTCGACGAGCCGATCTGTCGCACCGGAAGCACGGTTAGATTGGGCGTTGCGCGCGGCGAAATAAGTCAGGAAAATGCGTGTGTTGGGCTCGCTATCGCGGCACAATCGGGCTAGAAAGCACTTCTTACGGCCAACAAGAATGGCGGGCTGAAAGTAAGGCCGCGCCGAAACGGGTGGGAAAGGTCGGTATGAAGCCTCGCCAGCTCCCTTGGAAATGGCTTCTCATTGGCTTTGCTGCCTTTTTCATCATCGGTCTTGCGATCCTCCCCCGGCTAATCGGCAATTCGGCTCGGCTCACCGAGCGTGTGACGCAAGCTTTGGCGGCGTGGACCGGCGGCGAGGTCAAATTGATCGGGCCCTTGCGCGTCCACTATTTCCCCGACGTCTCGATCAAAGGCGGCTTCGAGATCAGGAACGCATCGCGCCTTCCGCTGGTGCAATCCATTACTGCCAGGGATGCCAAGATCACGCTCGACCTTGCTGACCTCGTGCGCGGCGTGATCTGTATAGACGCCTTGCGGCTCAGTAAGGCGGTGATAACCCTCAAGGACGGAACGCCCGCTGCCGCATCGAAGAGTGAGCCGCCGCAGGCGGTCGTTGCCAATTTACTCGGCGGCGCACCTGTCGGGATCCTTCGCTTACGGGACGGCACAATCAACCTGCCGACCGCCGCAGGTGTCGAAGCCATCACCAAGATCGATGCAAGGTTCGATGCAAGCTCTGGCAATGGTGCCATGTCGAGCTTTGGCTCATTCCTGGTGAGAAATGAGACTGTGCGCTTTGCGCTCGACAGCGGCGCGCCTTCCGATACGACGAACGGGTCAAGCGTGCCGGTCAGTTTGACCCTCACCTCCCGGCCGATCACGGCCAAGGTCAGTGGCACGGCGTCTTTCGCCAGCAGATTTGAGATCGATGGTGACGTACAGGCCGGCATAGCCGACACGCGAGAGTTCTTGCGCTGGGCCGGTATCCCGCTGCCACAAGGCAAAAGCCTCAAGGGGCTGGCCGCGACTGGCAGCGCACATTGGGACGGCGCCACGCTGACCTTCGACGACGGCTCTTTCACGCTCGACGGCAACAGCGCGGTTGGCCTCCTTGCCATCACGCCAGGCGCGCGGCCGCGAGTCGAGGGAACGCTTGCCTTCGACCGGCTTAACATCGATCCCTATGCGGAAAGCGACAATGCCGACGCGACGCCCGCATCATCGCCGGTCTTCGATCAGGTGCTGCTCAAATATCTCGATGCCGATCTCCGTATTTCGGCAGGGGACATTGCCGCGTCGGCTATCAACCTGGGACGTGGTGGATTCACCATCAGCGCCAAAGATAGCATGTTGGCTGGCGAAATTGGCGAGCTTGAGCTTTGTGGCGGATCGGCTTCGGGCCGTTTCGAAGTCGATCTTACGCAAGAGACCGCAAAATCCTCCCTGCTCGCCAATGTCTCCAGTGTGACCATCGACGGCTGTTTGCGGCAGCCCGCCCTCGAGGTGCCGTTCAAAGGAACAGCCGGGCTTAAGGCCGAGATCTCAACCTATGGCAGCGACTATGACGAGTTGATCCACGACCTTTCGGGGACGCTTAAGGTCGATGCACAGAACGGCGCGGTGCCAGTCGATTTCTCTCGTCTGCTTACCTCTGCTGCGCCGCTCGATGGCGAAGGCTGGAACCGGAATAGCGAGACTTTGTTCGATTCGCTGAGCGCCGATTGCCGCCTCGGAACAGGCCATATTTGGTGCCAGATGTTCAACATGCAAACACGCCGCGGACTGATATCCGGTTCGGGCGAGGTTGATTTGGCGCGTCAGACGCTCGACTGGAACCTGTTCGTCGCCAGTCGCGCCACTCCGCTGAAGGCCTCGCAGCTCAGCACCGAGGCCCCTCCGCGAGTCTCGATACGCGGGTCCTTGTCACAGCCGATGATCCGGAGAGCGGATC
>JBKPSQ010000088.1:0-6886 GCA_046735075.1 Pseudomonadota bacterium | reverse complement strand
GCGCTTGGCACAGGCATCGGCAAGGACGAGTTTGACCTGTCCAAGCTTCGCTATCACAAGATCATCATCATGACCGACGCCGATGTCGACGGCGCCCATATCCGCACGCTGCTGCTCACCTTCTTCTACCGGCAGATGCACGAGTTGGTGGAAGCGGGGCATCTCTTCATCGCCCAGCCCCCTCTCTACAAGGTGTCGCGGGGCAAGTCGGAGCGCTACCTCAAGGATGAGCGGGCGCTCGAAGACTATCTTATCGGCGAAGGGCTCGAGGACGCGGTCCTGGTGACCGGGGACAACGCTGCGAGAGGCAGCGGAGATCTGCGCGACGTGGTCGAGACGGCGCGCAAGCTCGGCGCAATCCTCAAAGGCATGCACAGCCGCTACCCGCGCTTCATCGTCGAGCAGGCCGCAATCGCCGGCGCGCTCAATCCCAAAGTTCTGAAGGACGCGAAGCAAGCCCAAGCCGCGGCTGCCTACATCGCCAAACGCCTCGATGCGCTTTCCGAGGAGACTGAGAGGGGCTGGCATGGCGAGGCTCTACCCGAAGGCGGCTTGCGCTTTTGGCGCGAGCTCCGAGGCGTGATGGAGTCTCATCTGATCGACGGGCCGTTCATCGCTAGCGCTGACGCCCTCAAGCTCGACGGTTTCGCCCCGCACTTGCAGGAAGTTTATGCGCGGCCCGCCACGCTGAAGCGCAAGGACACGAGCCTCGTTGTCCATGGGCCAAGCGAGCTGCTCGACGCGGTGATGGCTGCCGGCCGGAAGGGGCTCACACTCCAGCGCTATAAAGGCCTCGGCGAGATGAACCCGGAGCAGTTGTGGGAGACCACGCTCGATCTCGACACGCGCACAATGCTGCAGGTGAAGATCAAGGAAGGCGAGGACGCTGACGACATCTTCTCGCGGCTGATGGGCGACGTAGTCGAGCCGCGCCGCGAATTCATTCAGGCCAACGCGTTGCAAGTCGCAAATCTTGATGTGTGAGCTTGGCATACAGGCCAAATCGAGAAGGACTTGCCTGAGCAATTTCGCTCCTTCCAGGAGGCCCACTGGACTGCACAACGCGTCTCTTGTGACGGCGAGGTGACAAGCGCCACAGGGAATGTGATTTGTGCGTTGACTGACCGAGTGCGATTATCGGTTTAGTGAGTTAGCACATTTGTCTCCCGGGGGCGGCGCCAGTGTGGGAGCTTATCTGTCATCACGAGTATTGCTGGGGCACGATTGCGGCCGACCGGTCGCCCTGGCATAGCGACGGCATTGCGATCGGAGTCACGCCTACACCCGGCGCGAAGGTCGGTCTCCGGTTCTCCGCGCCGCAGAGCCAAATCACTATTCCGCGACGCCCGAACGATCCTTGGGGTCACATCGGCGCGCTGATCGTCGAGATCGCAGCACGATTCCACCAAGTCGGCGGGACGGTGATCGACGCGCATAACAGCTTTCGCATTCGTTTGGACAATCAACACACGCTCATCATGGAGATTCCGGGGAACAGCTGGAATCTCGCGCAGGTGCCGCTCGGCGCCTGGCTTCATTTCTCCTTCCAGCACGACGGCTTCCACTCGATCGGTTGGGGTTTCGACAATTGGACCCTCCCGGATGGGAGCGGCGGCGCCGCCGGCGGCGGAGGGATCACATCGGGCCAAGTGCCGGCAGTCGGTACTAAAGGCGTAGTGATCGGAAACAGGATCGGCGCGCCTGCCGACCATATTACTGGCGACATCGCGCTAGTGAAGGTCTGGCGCAATAATCCGAACACCATTTCGGACGGCTTTGTGGGCAGGCCGTTCACCCCAGGCCTCGCCGAATGCTGGGCCGAGTTTTTCCGTAAATTGAAGGACGCGGCACGCAGGGATCCGGAATGCGCCTATTGGCTCGCGAACTTCGTGCGAAGCTTCCAGACGGGTCTCCTTACGCAAGTCGCCCAAAAGAGTCCGGAAAAGATCGCCGATTCCAGCAGATGGGCCGCGAATACGCCGAGTTGTGGCGGGCCGGCAAGATCGGCAGTCCCGAGATGATCGCGCTCGCCAAAAAAATGCGCGACTGGCTCAAAACCGAGGGCCTCCTGTCGCTCGATGATCCCGATCTGCTCGCCGAGCTCAACAATCCTTGCCTCAAGAACTTGATCAAGCTCCTGCCGTCGCTCGATTGCGACCCGGACTTCCAGGCACTGATCCGGGCGATCCTCGGCATCGAGGACGCAGGCGCCAAGGCGAATTGACCGAGGGAATGAGGGCTCCCAATGCCTCCTCCAACCGATGAGCAGTTGCAACTGATCAAGGATTTCGAGCCGGTCCTGTTCTTCCATGGCGGCGATGCTACGGTGCAGGAGGAGCGCTTCTTCCCGAGCGACGCCAAGCGCTATCTCGAGCGTTGCGCGCTGTGGAAGGCGAGCGATCCTTTTTTGACGCTCAGCGATTGGGGCAACACTCCTGTCGTGGAAGCAGCTAAGCTCGGCGCGCTTCCGAATGAAGGTGACGTCTTCCTCGGCAAGGGTCTGCCGAGCGGTCCTTCCGAATTCCTCGAAACGCCTGCCGATAAGGAATGCTTTCTCGATGTCGCCGGCTGGGAAGCTGCAGGCTCCCCGTTCCCGTCAGCCAACCGCTATGCCAATCTCGACGTCATCGCCAATCTCTACCGGACCGATCCCAAACTGAAAGAGAGCGAGTTCTGGTACCACGCCGAATTCTTCGATGCGGACCGCCTGCGTGGCCTATTCAATTCGGTGCTCGAGACCGGCGATACCATCATCCATTTCATCGACCTGTTCTCTGGTGCACCGCCGTTCCTCATTAACCCGGCGCTCATCTGCTACTACCTGTTCTATCCGGGGCATGACGAAGGGCTGAGTGACTGTCCCTACACCGACCAAGCCAAGGAGTTTGGCAGCTTTGCCGGTGAGTGGACTTGCGTCGCCATCCTGCTCGACAGTCCTTCGCCAGGCGAAGGCCGCGCGCCAAAATGGATCGGACTTTCCAACCGCAATATCGGCGTGATCAAATTTGGCGACAAGGAAGTCCGCACTGGATTACGGATCCTGCCGTGGAGCGCCGTCGAGCTCCTCCAAACCACGCAAGCGCCTCGCCGTCGCGAGAGGAAGCCACGCGCTTTACCTCAGCACGGAGCAGCCTTCGATCCTGGGGCCGCTCACCTCGCCGGACCCTCCTCCGGTTCCTGCGGATTGGTGGACGCGCCGGCCGGCGAAATTCCTCCGTCTCCGGAAGAAGACTCGACGCTCGACGACATCTTTGGCGTCGTCAAAGGCATTTTCATCGAAGTGGCCAAGATCGCGGTGGGCGCCGGCATTGGAAGTGTGCTTGGTCCCGTTGGTACGGCAGTCGGCGGACTCGGCGGTCTTGTCGCCGGAGCGCTCGAGAATGCGAGCGGTCTCGATGTTGTCGGAGTTCCCCCGGAGGGACCTGCGAGGCCAACGGTCGATACCGTCACCACGACGAGCGGCAAGGTCGTACACCCGAAAGGCATGCGGCCACCCGACGTCGATGCGAGTCGCGGGACGGAATGGCGGAGCGAAGATAACCATATCGTTGACGGCCGGCGTTACGACTCGACCGTTGATCGCGAAGTGCAAATTCTCTGGCCCGGGGATCCGGAGTTTAAGGGCTATACCGGCCGCTGGGGCCCGCGCATGCAAAGCGATGCGGAGACGCGACGTGCCGGCATGCGCTTTCCGAATTTCTGGCTCCTCTTCTTCGACGCTTTGGTGCGCAACGAGCACCCCTCTCATGTGCAATTCCTAACCGTAGGCAGTGGCACATGGACCGTTCCTGCCGACTGGAACAACGACAACAATACCGTCGAGTGTCTCGGTGCCGGTGGCGGCGGAACTGGCTCTTGGACCGACAACAATATCGGGGGCGCCGGCGGCGGCGGCGGCGCTTACGCGAAGAGCGTTAATCTCAATCTCACTGCTGGCGCCTCCATTCCCTACACCGTAGGCGCAGGCAGCGCCGGTGGTGCCGCAGCTGCCGGTGGCGCAAGCAGCTCGCCAGCCGGTGGCGATACGTGGTTCAACAGCGCCTCCTTCCCGACATCGGGCCAGGCCTGCGGCGCAAAAGGCGCAAGCGCTCACACCGGCAACTCGCCCGGCGCAGGAGGTCAGGCGGCGACCTGCTACAGTATTGGCTCAGGCGCAGTCACTCGTAGCGGTGGAAGCGGCGGGAGCGGAGCTAGTTCTGGGCCAGGCGCAGGTGGAGGCGCAGGCGGCGCTGCCGGACCTCATGGAGACGGAAATTCCGGAAGCTCGGCATCGGCTGGAACGCCTGGCAATGGAGGCGCCGGCGATTCCGGTAATACCGCTGCGGGCGCTAACGGCACGCAGTGGGATGGCGCCCACGGCTCCGGAGGCGGCGCTAATGGGGCCAACCAGTCGGCAGGCGGCAACGGAGGTCAATATGGCGCCGGCGGGGGTGGCGGCGGTTATGTCAGCCTCGGCAATGGAAGCCCGGGCGGCAAAGGCGCTGACGGCCTCATCGGCGTTACCTACACGCCGAAATGAAAGGCCTGACCCAAGCCCAATCCCTTAACGCTGCGTCAAGGCGGAACACCTAGGCTCCGGACGAAGCATTGCCGGGCGCGACCAGGTGCTTGGCGAAGCTCGATCTCGCTTGGGGTCCATCGGGGCGAAAATCCATGCAAGGCGCGCGGCGGAGCGCAAAGCCCGGCGCTAAGATAAGTCGTGCGGCGCCCAAGCTCGGCCCGCGCCGCGGTGCCACGCCGACCGGTCCTAGGCCGCGGCGTAGGCGGCGCAAGCCGTCACGGCTGAAGCTAGTGCTGACAACGCATCCCCTGCTCTACAAGGCCATCAGGTTCGCGCTGCTTTCGCTGATCTGGGGCACGATCGTGCTGGGGGCAGCGGTCGTCTATTTCATCTCGCAGGTTCCCGACCCGATCATCGCCGCGCTCGACGACAGACCTCCCAACGTCACCATCCTCGCCGCCGACGGCACCGTGCTTGCCGAGCGAGGCTTGCGCCGCGGCCATGTGCGCCTCGACGCGCTGCCGCCTTATCTCGTCCAGGCGGTGATCGCGACGGAGGATCGTCGCTTCTACAGCCATTTCGGCGTCGATCCGCTCGGACTGGTGCGCGCCACCTTTCGCAACGCAAAGGCGGGAGGCGTGGTCGAGGGGGGATCGACCATCACCCAACAGCTTGCCAAGAACCTGTTCCTCTCGCCCAAGCGCACCATGATGCGCAAGCTCGAGGAGGTGATCTACGCGATCTGGCTCGAGCAGCGCTTCACCAAGGAGGAGATCCTCGAGCTCTACATCAATCGCGTCTATTTCGGCGGCGGCACCTACGGCGTGGAGGCCGCGTGCCAGCATTATTTCGGTAAGTCGGCGCGCGACGTGACGCTGTCGCAAGCCGCGCTGCTCGCAGGTCTGCTCAAGGCGCCGTCAAAATACGCCCCGACCCGCAGCGTGAAACTCGCCAGCGCCCGCATCGACGAAGTGTTGGACAATATGGTCGAGGCTGGCTTCCTTTCGGAGGATGCAGCGCGGAGAGCGAGCG
This sequence comes from Pseudomonadota bacterium, assembly GCA_046735075.1. Classification (GTDB taxonomy): domain Bacteria; phylum Pseudomonadota; class Alphaproteobacteria; order Rhizobiales; family Methyloligellaceae; genus Methyloceanibacter. The sequence continues at coordinate 1,353 of JBKPSQ010000088.1, read as the reverse complement.
AACAGCCGCTCAATCTGTCAGCCAAGGGCGATGAGACCGGCTACCCATACGCAATCGATTGGGTTGCCGAGCTGCTACCGGAATATGTCGACGAGAAGAACAACGATCTCATCGTCGAAACCACCATTGATGCTGGCCTGCAAAGAGCTTCGCAAGAAGCGCTGCGCCATATGCTCGATGAGGAAGGGCCTGCGCGCAATGCGCATGAAGGCGCGGTGGTCGTGCTTGATCCTTCGGGCGGCGTGAAGGCAGTGGTCGGCGGCCGCTCCTATTCGGCGAGCCCCTTCGACCGCGCAGTGAAGGCGCTGCGCCAGCCAGGATCGGCCTTCAAGCCCTTCGTTTATCTCACCGCGCTCGAAAACGGCTATACGCCAGACTCGGTTGCCTATGATGGTCCGACTAGGATCGCCGGCTGGTCGCCCAAGAACTATACCGGCAATTATCAGGGCGAAGTGACATTGCGCGACAGCCTGGCCCACTCGATCAACACTGTGGCGGTCAGACTCGGCGCGGAAGTCGGCCCATCGGCGGTGGTGCGTACCGCGCAACGGCTCGGCATACAGTCGAAACTCTCGGATAATCCATCGATCGCGCTCGGAACGTCGGAGGTGACGCTGCTCGAGCTTACCAGCGCCTATGCGCCGTTCGCCAATGGCGGGCAAGGCGTGCTTCCGCACATCATCACCCGCGTGAAGAACGGCGACGGCAAGGTGCTCTACGCGCGTCAGCGTACGACCTTCGGCCAGGTCATCTCGCCCGCGAACGTCGCCGCCATGAACGACATGCTAGGTGCCACGATCACGAGCGGCACCGGCAAGCAGGCGGCAATCGATGGCCACATCGTCGCCGGCAAGACCGGCACAACGCAGAGCTTTCGCGATGCCTGGTTCGTCGGCTACACCGCGCACTATGTCGGCGCCGTGTGGATCGGCAATGACGACGGCTCGCGCATGAAGAAGGTCACCGGCGGCACGCTTCCTGCCAAGCTGTGGCACGAGATCATGCTCTATGCTCTTGCCGACAAGCCGCCGCTGCCCTTGCCAGGAACACGCGGATTGCGGGTGCAAGAGGCCATCGCCGGACTGCCCTGGCCATCGAAAAGCACCCCGCTCTTCCAGCGCGTGCTCGGAGTCTTCTCCGGCCAGTAGTTATTCGATGCTGCGCTTCGGCGAAGTGCGCGACGAGGGGAACCCGCCCTCGGCGCCGTAGCGGTGCAGGCTAGCGCCGTGCTTCCTGAGCCAGCCCCTCGCCTCCTCGTGACGCGGCATGGTGCGCTCGACCAGCCCCCAGAAACGCGGCCCATGATTCATGTGGCCGAGATGAGCGACCTCATGCGCAGCGAGATAGTCGAGC
>JBKPSQ010000087.1:0-11808 GCA_046735075.1 Pseudomonadota bacterium | reverse complement strand
GCCTAACCCCTTGCGGGCTGGCAAGTTGCCCTCTCTGCGAGAGGCGCCAGAAACATGAAATCCCCTCTCAGAGGGGAGGAGGGGTGGGAAAGATCGCGGCGGAAGCGCTTCCGCCGCGACGCCGTTAGGCCTGGTTCAAATGGTGGCCGACTTCAGGTGCTGGCTCAGACCGTCGATGACCTGCTCCAGCGCAGCCTCGGTGGAGGGCACATGACGGAGCGCGTTAAGGAGCACGAAATCATGGATCGTGCCATTGTAGCGGACCGCTGCGACCTCAACGCCCGCTCCCTTCAACTTTCGCGCATAGGCTTCGCCTTCATCACGAAGCGGATCGTTCTCGGCCGTGATGACGAGCGCGGGAGGAAGTCCCTTGAGTTGCTCCGTGGTGGCGCGAAGCGGCGACACATAGGGATTGTCATGTGTCTTCACATCGGGCGCATAAAGGTCCCAGCCGTATTTCATGAAGGTGCGCGCAAGGAAACGGCCGGTGCCATACTCATGGTACGATGCTGTATCGACGGTGGCATCCGTCGCCGGAATCAAGAGCACTTGATAGCTGATCTTGGGTCCCTTGCGGTCTTTGGCCATGAGCGCCAGCGCCGCGGTCATGTTGCCGCCAACGGAATTGCCGGCGACGGCTATGCGGCTACCGTCCGCGCCGAATTGCCCGGCGTGCTCCGACACCCACTTCAGAGCAGCATAAGATTCCTCCAGCTGCACCGGGAATTTTGCGGCGGGTAGGAGAGTGTATTCGACGAACACGCCGACTTGCCCTGAGCCGACGACGAGGTCGCGCAGCAGGCGCTGGTGGTTCTGGAAATTGCCGACGATCCACACGCCGCCATGGATGAAGAGCAACACGCCAGGTTTTTCGCTCATCTGCTCTGGTTTCATGATGTAGAGCTTAACCGTGCGCCCGTCCTGGGTGATGGTTTGCTCGGTCGTCGTTACACCCGACATGTCGACAGGCGTCTTCGACTGAAGCCCGGTGAGGATCTCCTGAGGCTTTGGCTGGGGAAGCTCCCAGAATGGGTTGGCATCCTTGTTGAGCTCTGCCAGGAACGATCGGATCTGCGGATCGATCCGCGGGTCGTTGGCGGCGTCGGGGGATGCCGCCGCAATCTTGGTTGCAATCTGCGTCATGAGGGTTGCTCCTATGATCAAGGCTATGATTTTGGGAATGCGTTTCATCGGGATGGTCCTTGCTTGTGGGTTGTCCTTGCTTGCAGGTCCACAGCCGACCACAGCATCCCCACGCTGAGCTTGGCTCGCGGTCGCTTGCTGCGATCACGCAGTTTTTGCTCGATTCGCCGGGCACACCCTGCAACGCGATGTTAATGATCGAGTTGTTCGGAACGAGCGCTTGGCGCCTGATAAAGCGGGAGTCGCCACATGTCGACGAGCGCGGATTGGACTGATCCTCCTTGGCCGGGACTGCCCTACGCAGCCTGGAAGGATACCTATGCCACGCTGCATCTTTGGACCCAGATCGTCGGGAAGATCCGGCTCGCGCAGACGCCTTGGCTCAATCATTCGTGGCACGTCGTCCTCTACGTGTCGCCGCGGGGTTTGACCACATCGTCTATTCCCTATGGAGATCGCAGCTTTGAGCTCGAGTTCGATTTTCTGAAACACGTGCTGGTGGCATCGACCGATGACGGGTCGATCAGACAGATCGGTCTTTATCCGAGGTCCGTTGCCGACTTCTATGTCGATGTCATGCGATCGCTCGCGAAGCTCGGCATCGGGGTCAGCATTCATGACATGCCCAATGAGCTTCCCGAGCCAATCCGCTTCGGTGAGGACAAGGTGCACGCCTCCTACGATCCCGACTTTGCCGAACGGCATTGGCGCATCCTGGCCGAGGTCGAGCGTGTGCTTTTCAAGTTCCGCACCTCCTTCATCGGCAAATGCAGCCCGGTGCATTTCTTCTGGGGAAGCTTCGACCTTGCCGTCACCCGCTTCTCTGGAAGGCGGGCGCCGCTTCATCCTGGCGGCGTGCCCCACCTGCCCGACCCGGTAACGCGAGAGGCCTATTCGCACGAAGTCAGCAGCGCCGGGTTCTGGCCTGGCAACGATGTCGTGCCGTACCCTGCCTTCTATTCTTATGCCTATCCCGAGCCGGAGGGCTTTGCGCAGGCGCGGATCAAGCCTGCCGAGGCGTTCTATAGCGAGGATCTCAGTGAATACATCTTGCCTTATGACACGATCGCTCGCGCCGACGATCCAGAGCGCGCCCTGATGGAGTTTCTGACCAGCACCTATGAGGCTGCGGCGTCGCTCGGAAAGTGGGATCGCGCTGCGCTCGAGTGTGCTGTCGGCCTGGCGGGCAAGCCCCGCAAGGTCTAGTCTCGCTCTACCCGCACGACTTTCCGATAGAGATGCCAAGTGGCGTGGCCGAGCAGGGGCAGGACGAGGATCAACCCAAGGAAGGCGGGTAGCATTCCGATAACCAGTCCACCCGCTATGATGAGACCCCAGAGCGCCATCGGCCCGGGGTTAGTCGCCACAGTGCGAATCGACGTCGACACCGCGGCGTAAAGCCCGACATCGCGATCGAGCAATAGCGGGAACGACACAACGCTGATCGCGAGCACCAGCAAAGCGAAAAGGAAACCGACGCCTACTCCCACGACGATCATCGTCCAGCCTGCGGGTGTCGTGAATACGTCACCGATGAAGGCAGCGATCGAGACCGGCGCCTCGGGGCCGAGGGTGAAGTGGTAGATCAGAGCGGCCGCGAGCATCCAAAGCAGGAAGATTGTCAAGAGCACCAATCCCAGCACCAGGATTGCACCGAATCCGGGCGAGCGGATCACACCGAAGGCGTCGATCCAACTGATGCGATGGCCCTGCTCGCGGCGCCGACTCATTTCATAAAGGCCGACGGCTGCGACCGGGCCAACCAGCGCAAAGCCGGACGCAAGCGGAAATAGCAGCGGCAGAAAGTCGTAGCCGAAACTCAGCCACGCGAGCAGGATGCCCACTAGCGGGTAGATGAGGCAGATGAAGATTACGTCGGATCGATACGCCTCAAAATCCGCAAGTCCTCTCAGCAAGACGGCTCTGAGATCGGAAGCCCTGATCCGGCGAACTGCCGGCATGGGGATGTCTTGCCCGCGCAGGGAGTGACCCAGCGAGCCCGCGGTCAGAGAGGCAAGCCATATCTGGTCCGCCGTCCATTCAACGGGGTTTCGAATGTGCTCTCGGCTTGTCATGTTCGCTCCTCCCGAACTTACGGTTCAAGGGTCCCGGGGCTCACGATCGTGGCTTGACGCCAATCGGCCCGGGTCGAGCGCGATCAAATGCAATTATACACCATGCGGCGGCTAAAGTCGCGCTCTCTCCAACGACGAAGGCAGGGTTATTGGCTTTCGCGTCACCAAAGAAGAGTCAAGCCCCGCGAAGTCCGTGAGGTCGGCGGTTACCTTCGGGGATATGCTGTGAAAACGTAATCTTTTGACGCCACTATCGTATGGCACGCGGACCCGCACTTGGCGCCGGTCCCGAACGGCGTGAACGTGTCGGACGCAGCGTCATAGTTGAACTGAGCGTAACCCCAATTGCCGCCGTCGGCGAATCTTTTGCTATCCCTCACCATGAAATCGACGTCGTGCAAAGTGTCGGGCACAAGCGTCGGCGCCGGAGCTTCGGCGCTCTTTTTTGCGTTCCAATGGATCTTGGCCATCTTGGAACCGTCAGGGAAGGGCTTGCCGTTCCCGGGAATACCGGCTTGGTAGGCCGCGATAATCTCAGGATTCCCGAGGATCACTTCAATCAGGTCCCCGCTCTGACTGACTGCGATGACCTGCCAGGCTTCGTAGCCTCTGAACTCGGAGAATGCGAGCCCATCCGGCACTTGCACGGTGTACTTGTCCTGCGCGGAAATGGCTCTGGCGCCTGAGACGGCCAGCCCGACTGCAACGATCACAATTGCCAGAAGTAGGGTTCTACTCATGGCTCGCCTCCCGTGGCGCTGTAAGGGAGTCGCGCTGACCATGGTCGCCCTCCCGATGAATATCCCGCCGTCACAGTCTATCACTGGCACACGACAAGCGTATGCATCATTGATGCACGGCTGCTGCTCGCGATCACAAAGGAGTTGAGGGGAAGAAGCGTCTGCTTTCAGGCCTGACGCAGCAAGTGCAGGCTGAAGAGGTTGTCGGGGTCGGTCCAGGCCTTAACAGGATACCAGCCCGAGGCGCGGGCAAGCGCCTGGAACTCTGGCACAGTGTATTTGTGCGAGTTCTCGGTGTGAATGCGCTCGCCCTCGGCAAAGGCGAAATCGCGGCAAAGGACACGAACGTTCTGCCGCGCGAGACTTACAAGATACATCTCAATGCGGTCTTGCGCGTCGTTGTAGACAGCGTCATGGGCGAAGCGAGAAAGCTCGAAATTTCCGTCGAGCTCGCGATTGATGCGCGCGAGTAGATTGAGGTTGAAGGCCGCAGTCACGCCGCGGGCGTCATTATAGGCGGGGATCAGAATCGATGCCGGCTTCTTGAGATCGACGCCGATGAGAAAGGCGCTGCCCGGGCCAAGCAGCTTAGCGGCGTTAGCGAGGAAGGCCTGTGCTTCCACATGAGTCAAGTTGCCGATGGTCGAGCCCGAGAAGAATCCCAGCTTGCGGTGTCGTTCGGCGGCCCTGGGCAGGCAGCGCGTCTTGGTGAAGTCGGCAACGAGCGGAAGGACGGTAAGGTCTCGGTGCCGGTACGACAGCCACTCAGCGGCCTCCCTGAGGCTCTCAGCAGCGATCTCGATGGGGATGTAAGCGGGAATCTTGCCGAGGGCACCAATCAGAAGGCTCGTCTTGCGACTCGATCCGGAGCCGAACTCGACCAGCGCACGGCCGTCACCTACGAGTTCCGCGATCTCGGCGCCGTGGAGTTCGAGCAATGAAGCTTCGACCCGCGTCGGGTAATACTCCTCGAGCTTGACGATCTCCTCAAACAGCTCGCAGCCGACTGCGTCGTAGAAGAAGCGGCAGGGGATGCTGCGCGGCGTCCGCGCAAAGCCAGATAGCACCGCGGCAGCAAAATCAGATTGGGCGTGCTCCTGCTTCGCGCGCAGCCCGAGCGCATGGGCCGGCGTGTCGGAGGGATGGTGAAGGGAGATGTCGCCCTCCATCACGCGTCGGAGGCGAGGCGCAAGCCCATGAACTGCCAGCGCTGGTAGGGGTAGAAGAAGTTACGATAGGTCCGCCGCACATGGCCCTCTGGCGTTACGCAGGAGCCGCCCCTGAGCACAAACTGATTCACCATGAACTTGCCGTTGTACTCGCCGACCGCGCCAGCTGCCGCTTTGAAGCCTGGGTAGGGGAGATAGGCGCTTGCCGTCCATTCCCACACGTCGCCAAACATCTGCTGCAGCGTGGCACCAGCTTTGGCCGCCATGGCGCGCAAATGGCCTTGGTCGAGCGTGCGTCCTTGGAGCGTCACGCTTGAAGCTGCGACCTCCCATTCGAACTCAGTAGGGAGGCGGTAGCCCGCCCACCGCGCGAAGGCGTCAGCCTCGTAATAGCTCACATGGGTGACGGGCGAGGCGAGATCGACGGGACGGAGGCCGAGAAGGCTCATCTGCATATAGCCGCCCTCGGCCTTCTCGAAGTAGAGCGGTCCATGCCAGTCCTGGCTGTTCACTGTGTTCCAGCCGTCGGCGAGCCAGAGCGTAGGCGTCGCATAGCCGCCGTCCTCGATGAACTCGATCCACTCGGCATTGGTCACGCAACGGGTGGCAAGCTTGAACGCGCGAATCAACTCTTCATGTCGCGGACCCTCATTGTCATACGCAAAGCCGCTGCCGTCATGACCGACCTCGAAGATGCCACCATCGAACGAAACGAAGCTAAGTGGCGGGGCCTCACTCGTGGTCACGCCTGGGCGTGCCTCGCGATAGGCGGGCTTCAGCGGCTCTGCCGCGAACAGCGCGAGAATGTCGGTAAGGAGCAGCTCCTGATGCTGCTGCTCGTGATTGATGCCGAGCTCGACGAGTCCTGCTGCTTCCGGCGCAAGCGGTTGTTCGAGCAGATGTTGTAGCGCCTCATCGACGAAGGCGCGGTAGGCCCGCGCTTCGTCGGCAGAAGGGCGGGTGAGCAGGCCGCGTTTAGGCCGCGGCTGTCGCGGCCCGACACTTTCATAGTAGGAGTTGAAGCAATACTCGAAGCGCTCGTCGAACACCTGGTACCCAGGCAGGAAGCGCGTGAGCAGAAAGGCCTCGAAGAACCACGTCGTGTGCGCGAGGTGCCATTTGGTTGGACTCGCATCGTCCATGACCTGGACGACCTGGTCCTCGTCGCTAAGGGGCCGCGCAAGCTGGGTCGAGAGCGCCCTCGTCTCGAATAGGCGGTCGCGTAATCTGTTCGATTGGGTGCTGGACTTCGGCTCGGCGAGGACGGCGTTCCGCGCACTCATCACTAGCTCCCTTCCGCAATCGCAGCCAACGCGAGATTTAGCAGCTTGTTCCAGCAGGCGAAATGAATAACCATGCACAACTCTGTGAGGGTGATTTGATTTTTCGCTGGAGTCTTTGATGCTGGAATTTGGTGCCAAGGCCGAGGACCCCGTCATCGCGTTCGACGGAAGGCAATCAGAGGTCGCGGCCGAGCTGCAAAGGGGCGTGTGCCGGGCGCTTCGAACGCTTGGTCATTCCGTTGTCACAGAGCTGCCCCTTGCCAACGGCCGCCGCGCCGACGTTGTGGCGCTATCGGTAAGCGGCGATGTGCTGATCGTCGAGATCAAGTCCTGCCTGCTCGACTACCGCACGGACGCGAAATGGCAGGATTATCTCGATTATTGCGACCGGCTCTATTTCGCGGTGCGAGCGGATTTCCCTTGCGAGGTCATTCCTGAGGAGGCAGGCCTCATTCTTGCCGACCGGTACGGCGCCGAACTTGTGCGTGAAGGCGTCGAGGAGCGGCTATCGGCGGCACGGCGCAAAGCCATGATGCTGTGTTTCGCGCGAGCTGCCGCGCTCAGGCTGCAGCTCCATCTCGATCCTGGCTGCAGCTTCGAGATCTAATCTATTTCGGCGCGCGCTTGGCGAGAATCCGCTGCAAGGTGCGGCGATGCATGTTGAGCCGCCGCGCAGTCTCCGAGACGTTGCGGTTGCAAAGCTCATAGACCCGCTGGATGTGCTCCCAACGCACGCGATCGGCCGACATCGGGTTCTCCGGCGGCGGCGCCTTCACCGCAGTGGTGGAAGCCACAAGCGCGTTGTACACATCGTCCGCGTCCGCCGGCTTGGCGAGATAGTCGACCGCGCCGAGCTTCACGGCAGTAACAGCCGTGGCGATGTTGCCGTAACCGGTGAGCACCACAGCGCGGGCCTCGGGCCGCAAATCTTTGAGCGCCGCAATGACGTCGATGCCGTGTCCGTCGTCGAGCCGCATATCCACCACGGCGAAGGCGGGAGGCCTCCGCCTGAGTGACTGCAGCCCATCCTCGACCGACGCTGCTGCCTCGACCTGGAAGCCGCGCGTCTCCATGGCTCGGGCGAGCCGTGCAAGGAAGGCGCGATCATCGTCGACGATGAGAAGAGTGTTGTCGGGCACGCCGATGGCCTGCGGCGGCGTGGGCGAGACCTGGTGAACGTCCATTGTCCAAGCTCCTAAAAGACCCTGCTCCAGCCCTTACCCCGAGCTAAGCGATTTTGCGGCAGTCGGCAACGATACCAAAGTAGGGGGTAGCTGGAAAATGAACTGCCGGTAACGTTCTCTCCATCCGCGCTGATTGCGGATCGTTTGCAGCGATTTGTGGCGATTTGCCGCGACTAGCCGACAGGCTCGGGTTTGAGCTCGTTCCATGCCGGACGTTGCTCGAACTTCGCTCGTGGCCAGGTCACCGTCACCTTGGCGCCGCCTTGCGGCCGGTTGGCGAGAGCAAGCACGGCGCCAGAACGCTCAAGCAACGTTTTGGCGATGAAGAAGCCGAGCCCCATGCCGATATGCTCGTCCGGCGCCTCCTGGCGCCAGCCATGCGCCGGACGCGTGGTGACGAACGGCTCACCCAACTGCTCGAGCACGTTGGGCGAGAAGCCGGCGCCATCGTCGGCAATGACGATCTCAACTTGATCGCCCGACCAGCGGGCGTCGACCTCAACTTTGCTTGCCGCGAAGTCTATGGCGTTCTCCACGAGATTGCCGAGACCATAGAGGACTCCCGGATTGCGTTCAGCAACCGGCTCCTGAGCTGCGGGACTGCGCGGTGTTACGCTCTCCGCGACCGCGATGCTGACTTCGATCGGCACAGCGACCAGCCGATGCGGGGCCACCACCTCCTCGATCAGGTGGCTCAAGGGCAGACGTGACACGATCAGGTCATGCTGCTCGCCGCCTCCCGCGATCTCGGCCAGGATCTCGCGGCAACGCTCGGCCTGCGCGCGCAACAGGATCACATCATCGTAATGCGGGTCGCTGGGCTTGGCATCGCGCATCAGCTCTTTGGTGACCACGGCGATGGTCGCAAGTGGAGTGCCGAGCCCGTGTGCAGCGGCGGCAGCAAGGCCGTCGAGCGCTGATAGTTTCTGCTCGCGGGCCAGCACCATCTCGGCGGCGGCGAGAGCCTCGGCCATGCGCCGCGCCTCCTCTGCCGTGCGCCAGGAGTAAAAGCCGATGAAGAGAATGCCCGACACCACGGCCGCCCACACCCCCATTACGTAAGGGAAGGGGAGCAGCAGGTTGGAATGGTGGAACCAGGGAAGCGGATGATGGAATGTCGTGAGCAGCGTTGCCGCGCCGATGGCGAGCGCGCCGAGCGCCGCCGTGATCCTGATTGGGAGTGTCGAGGCGGACACCGTGACTGGCGCGATGAGCAGGAAGGCGAACGGGTTCTCCAGGCCGCCGGTCAGATAGAGCAGAGCGGCAAGCTGGAGGACGTCGTAAGCCAGCATGACAAAGGCGTAGTGGCTCCTAAGCCGTTGGCTCGCGGGATAGCGGATGCGGAGCGCGACGTTGATCCAGGCCGACAGCGCGATGACTGCAAGGCAGCCGCCGATCGGCAGGTCGATGCCGAGCACCCAATAGGCGCCGACCACGGTGATGGTCTGGCCGAGCACGGCAAGCCATCGCAGACGCACGATCGTTTGAAGCCGCAAGCGGCTCTCGCCTTGCCTGAGCCAGTCAGGCACATGAGCGCGCCGGCTGATTTGACTATTGTCGAGGGCGGCCATAGCTCAAGTCTAACACGTGGGATCGAGCCATAATTCCGACAAAGCGGGCGAGCAGCGCAAGGCCATGGACGAGAAGGTTGACGGATTCGGCAAGCACGCCGGCGCTGGATCTGCTGGAGATAGGGTCGCGGGGGCAAGCGTCCCAGTGGCGGTGCGCGACCTCACCAAGGTCTATGGCGCCATCACTGCCGTCGATCATATCAGTTTCGAACTTGCGCAGGGAACGACCGTGGCTCTGCTCGGCGGAAACGGCGCCGGCAAGACGACCACCATCGCCATGCTGCTCGGCCTCGTCATGCCGACTTCCGGCGAGGTCCGGGTGTTTGGCGCTGATGTCAGCCGGAACCGCGGTGCGGTGGCGCACAGACTGAATTTCCAAAGTCCCTATGTCGATCTGCCGTCGCGGCTGACGGTTAGGCAGAACTTACGCGTCTATGCCGGGCTCTACGGCGTCGCCAACATCTCGGAGCGCATTGCCTATATGGCGGAGGATCTCCAGATCGAGCCTCTGCTCGATCGCGAGACCGGCAAGCTATCGGCCGGCCAGAAGACCCGCGTCGGTCTCGCCAAAGCGCTGCTCAACGCACCGGAGCTTCTCTTGCTCGACGAACCCACCGCTTCGCTTGATCCCGATACCGCAGATTGGATCAGGCGGAGACTCAGGGACTATGCGCGGTCGCGGGGTGCGACGCTGCTGCTCGCCTCGCATAACATGACCGAGGTCGAGCGGCTTGCCGATCGCGTGATCCTGCTCGATGCAGGTCGCATCATCGAGGACGAGACGCCAAAAGCACTGCTCGCGACCTTTGGCCGGAAGACACTGGAGGAAGTGTTTCTCGATGTGGTGCGCGGACGCGCCAAGCGCGGTCCGGACGACAAGGGCGGTCACCCGGAAGCACAGAAAGCGTCATGAGCGAAGCGCGCATAGTGCCAAGAGGAGCGGAGCCTGTTCTGCTGCCGCCTATGGGCCTCGCCGGGTCGATCCGGCGCCTCAGGGCCCTGGTGCAACGCTACATCTATCTCTTGCGGAGCTCAGGCGTCAGGCTGGTCGAGCTCATCTATTGGCCGTTCCTCCAGATGTTGACCTGGGGCTTTCTGCAAAAATATCTCGCCAGCAATACAAACACTTTGGCGCAGGCCGCCGGTGTGCTGATCGGCTCGATTCTGCTGTGGGACATTCTGTTCCGTTCCAATATCGGCTTCGCCACGACATTCATCGAGGAAATGTGGTCTCGTAATCTCGGCAATCTGCTCACCAGCCCGCTCCGGCCCTATGAGCTCATCATTGCGCTGAGCGTATGGAGCGTGATCCGGCTCAGCGTGAGCATGGTACCGGTCGCCACCGCCGCCTATTTCATCTTCGGGTTCAACCTGCTCGATCTCGGTCTGCCGCTTGCCGCCTTCTTCGCCGTGCTGGTTCTGACAAGCTGGTCGCTCGGCTTGATCTCCGCCGGTGTCATCCTGCGCTACGGGCTCGGCGCTGAAGAGCTCGCCTGGTCCCTCGCCTTTCTGCTGCTACCGCTGTGCTGCGTCTACTATCCCGTCTCGGTGCTGCCCAACTGGCTGCAGGTGATTGCGCTTGCTCTTCCTCCCACCCATGTGTTCGAGGGAATGCGCTCGATCCTGCTGCACCACACGTTCGACATCAAAGAGCTGTGGTGGGCACTCTCGCTGAACGCCGTCTATCTGCTAGTCGGCTACCTCGTCTTTAGCCGGTTCCTCGCTAGCGCACGGGTCAACGGCACGCTGTTGAAGCTGGGTGAATAGATGCGTAGTCGCCTTCTCGTCGTTATCCTTGCCGGCTTTCTCGCCGGTGCGCTTGGTGGTGCTGCCGCTCTCATCGTCACCAGCAGGGCGCAAGGTCCGCAAGTCGAGACCACGGGCGCCGCGCTGATCGGCGGCTCGTTCACCCTGGTTGATCAGAACGGCAAAACGGTCACCGACCGCGATTTCCGCGGAAAGTACATGCTGGTCTTCTTTGGCTTCACCCATTGCCCCGACATATGCCCTGCTGAGCTGCAGGTGATGTCGGCTGCGCTGGACGCGCTCGGTCCCAAAGCCGACGAGGTCGTTCCCATTTTTGTGACCTTGGATCCCGAGCGCGACACGCCGGAGGCTGTGGGAGCCTATGTTAAGAATTTTGGCAAGAATTTCGTCGGACTTTCCGGGCCTCCCGCAGCTATTGCCGAGACCGCAAAGGCTTACCGAGTCACATATTCAAAATTTGAATATAAGGGTAAAGACGGAAACCTTGGATATAGTATAGATCATTCCGCCCTTGTCTATCTAATGGACAAGAACGGCCAATATCTCGCTCACTTCGCCTATGGAACTCCTGCCGCCAAGATGACGGAGACTTTGCGCCGCTACCTTTAGCCGCGCGACTGATGCGCTCCCGTGGCAAGTTTTCGTTGCGCTGCAACATAGAATCACCATCTGATTCCGCGATGCAGCATTTAGCTGTATCGTAAATCCGTAGGCGGGAGGTCGATCCCAAATGCTGTACCATCTTTATGAGCTGAACCAGGCGGCGCTTAGCCCTGCGCGGGCAGCAGCCGACGCCTACCGGCTCCTTTTCCGCACTCCCCTGAATCCGGCCTCCTATACGCCGCTCGGCCGGAGCGCCGCGGCAGCGCTTGAGTT
>JBKPSQ010000086.1:0-5708 GCA_046735075.1 Pseudomonadota bacterium | reverse complement strand
TCGCTCGAGAAGCTTGAATCGATGGCGCACCCAGTCGAGGCCCTGGTCGAGATGGCGCGCGAGGGCCTCCTGGTCGATACCGACTGAGCTCTACCTTACAGGTGACACCTGACACCTGGTTAGGCTAGAAGCGGGCGGCTGGAGCCCCTTCAGAATCAGCCGTTAATCCATGAGCAAGAAGTCCGAGGCCGCTCGCCCTGAGGCCCGCCTGCCCAAGGGCTTTTCCGACATTTCCGCGAGCGAGATCCGCGCGAGCGAAGAGATGCTCGGCACCATCCGGCGTGTATTCGAGTCCTACGGCTTCGAGCCGCTCGATACGCCGGCGATCGAATATTCCGACGCGCTCGGAAAGTTTCTGCCAGACCAGGACCGGCCCAACGAAGGCGTGTTTTCCTTCAAGGACGACGACGACCAGTGGCTGTCGCTCCGCTATGATCTGACCGCGCCGCTCGCTCGCTACGTCGCCGAGAATTACCAGAATCTGCCGAAGCCTTTTCGCCGTTACCAAGTGGGCCCCGTGTGGCGCAACGAGAAGCCGGGGCCAGGGCGCTTCCGCCAGTTCACCCAGTTCGACGCCGACACGGTCGGCGCTTCATCTGTGGCCGCCGACGCTGAGCTTTGCATGCTCGCCGCCGACACGCTCGAAGCGCTCGGCGTCCCGCGCGGGCAATACGTCATCTCGGTGAGCAACCGAAAGGCGCTAGACGGGATCTTGGAAGCCTACAACATTCCGCCCCAACGACGTCTCGCGACTATGCGAGCGATCGATAAGTACGACCGTCTCGGTTTTGAGGCCGTCAGGCAACTTCTCGGCCCTGGCCGTAAGGATGAAAGCGGAGATTTCACGAAGGGCGCAGAACTCAATCCGGAGCAAGCTCGGGGTGTGCTCGAATACTTGGCAACGCGCGTAGTCGATGATGATCAGAGTGCATTGGACAGGCAGTTGTCGCTCATTGGCGGCTCGTCCATCGGGGTCATGGGTCTACGAGAGTTGGAGCAGATGACAAAATTCTTCGATGCCGCCGGCTTCGAGGAAGGCCAGATCAAAATCATGCCGACCGTTGTCCGCGGCTTGGAGTATTACACCGGTCCGGTGTTCGAGGCTGAGCTGCTCGCGCCGATCACCGACGATAAAGGCCAGCCGATCAGGCTGGGCTCGGTGGTGAGCGGCGGACGCTATGATGGGCTGGTGGAGCGCTTCACCGGCGAGAAGGTCCCGGCCACCGGCATCTCCATCGGAGTCTCGCGCCTCCTGTTTGGCCTCCAGCGCCTCGGGAAATATAGAGACAGCGCAACGCAAGGTCCTGTCGTGGTGCTTGTGCTCGACCGCGACCGCGTCGCCGACTACCAGAAGATGGCGCAAGAGCTGCGCGCTGCAGGCATCCGTGCTGAGCTTTATCTGGGCGAATCCGGCATGAAGGCGCAGATGAAATATGCCGACCGCAGGAGCAGTCCTTGCGCCGTCATCCAGGGCGGTGACGAGAAAGCCAAAGGCGACGTGCAGATCAAGGACTTGGTTCTCGGCGCGACGCTTACCTCGATCGAGAACCGCGACGAATATCTCAAGAAGCAGGCCGAGGCGCAGTTCGCCGTACCGGAAGCTCAGCTTGTCGAGAAAGTTCGGGCCGTCCTCGCCCGCCATAAGGGCTGAGTCATGGCCGCTGAATCGGCTCGGAAGTTCGAGGCTCTCGAAACCCAGGCTAGGGCCGTGCTCGACGTGTTCAAGCGCGCCGGCTACGAGCAGGTCGCGCCTTCCATCATCCAGCCGGCAGACATCTTCCTCGACCAAATTGGCGAGTCGATCAGAAGCCGCACCTATGTCTTCACCGATCTCGCCGGCGACGAGCTTTGCCTTCGGCCTGACCTGACCGTGCCGGTGTCGCGGCTCTATCTCGAGCGGCACCCTGATGCCCATACGCCAGCGCGCTATTGTTATAACGGGCCGGCCTTCCGCTTTCAGCCGGACCGCAACAATCAGGCGCATCCGCGCGAATTCCGTCAGGCGGGCATCGAAAGCTTCGGCGCAAAGGATAAGGAAAGCGCCGATGTCGATACAGTGCTGCTCGCGGTCGAGGCCGTGCGTGGCGCGGGGCTTGAGGACTTCCGCCTGCGCTTCGGCGACATCGCGTTGTTCTACGCCTTCATCGATGCGCTTGCGCTGCCCGAGCGCTGGCGCCTCAAGCTTCGCCACTACTTTTGGCGGCCGCAGGCGTTCCACGCTCTGCTCTCGCGCTTGGCACGCGGCGAGCGGCCCGATGCCGAGGGACCTGTCGCGGCACTCGCCCGCACGCTCGACCGTGACGATCAGGAGAAATCTGAGGAACTCGTCGCGCTCTATCTCGACCAGAAGGGCCTGCCCCTCTCCGGAAACCGCACCTTGAGCGAGATCACTGCGCGCCTGCTCGATCTATTGGGCGATCTCCGCGCCGAGCCGCTTAGGAAAGAGGTTGCGACCGTCATCGACTATTTTCTCGGCGTGTCTGCGCCACCAAAGCAGGCCGTTGATCGCGTAGCCATGATTGCCAAAGGCGCCGGCATCGATATTGCGCCGGCGCTTCAGGCGCTCGTCCGTCGTTTCGATCGGCTGGAGCAGGGCGGCGTCGATCTTGGCAAGTCTACCTTCGCTACCGAGTTCGGCCGCAGCTTCGAATATTATTCAGGGCTCGTGTTTCAGATCGAGGTCGAGGGTGAGCGCGAGACGAGCCAGATCGCCGGTGGGGGCCGCTACGACGGACTGCTCGCTCATATCGGCGCGCCACGCGAGGTGCCGGCCATCGGCGCCGCCATTCACACCGAGCGCCTGCTCGCAGCGGTCGAGAGAGGGGCATGATGGGAAACACGATTCTCTCGATCGCTGTCCCGTCCAAGGGCAGGCTGAAAGATCAAGTCGCCGGCATTTTTGAAAAGGCGGGCATCCCGTTGCGCAACAGGGGTCACGAACGCGGCTATCGTGCCGCGCTCGATGGGCTCGACGACGTCGAGGTGGTGCTGACCTCCGCCGCCGAGATCGTGCACGAGCTGAAATCAGGCCGCGTGCATCTCGGTATTACCGGCGAGGACCTGATCCGCGAAACGCTCGCAGATGTGGATGGCTCGGTCGAGTTCCTTAGGCCCCTTGGCATCGGTAGTGCCAACGTCGTGGTTGCCGTCCCGGATTGCTGGATCGATGTTGCGCGCATGGCGGATCTTGAGGATGTCGCCGCGCAGTTCGCCCGCGCGCACGGCCGCCGACTCCGCGTCGCCACCAAATATATGAACCTGACGCGCCGCTTCTTCGCCACGAGCGGCGTGGCTGGCTACCGCATCGTGGAAAGCGTTGGCGCCACCGAGGCTACACCCGCGGCCGGAACCGCCGAGCTGATCGTGGACATCACCACCACGGGAACCACGCTCCGCGCCAACCATCTTAAGGTGCTTGAGGATGGCCTGATCCTGAAGTCGCAGGCGCATCTGTTCGCCTCGCGCGCCGCGCCGTGGGTCGCGAGCGCCAACAAGCTCCGCGACGCTATCGCCAACCGTCTCAAAACATAGTGAGGTCTGCTTTGATGCCCGCACGTCTCACCCTTGCGGCGGTTCTCGCCACGGCAATGACGGCGACCGCGCTTGCGGCGCCTTCACGCATCATCATCCTCCGCCACGGCGAGAAGGCCAATCCATGGAGACTGTGCGACGTCGGCATCGAGCGCGCAAACGCGCTGACCGCTACATATCTCGGCCAGAACGCCTCGAAGTCGCTGTTCGCCAATGGCGAGGAGCCGGCCTTTTTCTTCGCCATCACGCTGCACACGCTCGAGCTCGCCGCGCCGTCCGCGGCAAGCTGGTCGAAGCCGCTCATCCTCTATTCGGTGGTGCCCGATGAGTCGGATGACGACGACCTACACGTCAAAGACCTGAACCGCCGCACTCAGGAAGCGGCCGCCAACATCATGACCAACCCGGCGCTAAACGGCAAAACCGTGGTCATGGTGTGGGAGCACAAGCACATCGCCAACGCCAAGCTCGAAGCCAAGTTCGAGGGCGAGGCGGTGACGCTGCGCAAGTTGCTCAAGCTCGACATTCTGCCCGGCGTGCCCGCGACCTGGCCCGGCGACAATTACGACTATTTCTGGATTGTCGACTACCCGCCGAACTCGAACGTCCCGTCGCACTTCTCGATGATGAAGCAGGAGTTCGACGGCGCCTTCACCGATGTACCGTCGAACGATTGGGACAAGCCGAACGGGCTCGAGGCCGCGAGCGGCTGCAAGATCAAGTCCGATTGACGGCGCGCGCGGGCCGGCGCACGCGCTTTTGCTCCCCGCCATTGGCGGCAACCGCCTCGGCCAAGCGATGCCGTCCCGGCGCCTCCGGTGACAGCTCGAAGAAGCGGCCGTGGAACTGGACAAGGCTCGAGCGGTGGCCGATCGAGACAATCGCCGCGTTCGGCAGCCGCTTGAGCAGCAGCTTGTAAAGCTCGGACTCGGCGGGCTCATCCAAAGCGGATGTCGCTTCGTCGAGGAACAGCCAATCGGGCTTTTGCAGAAGAGCGCGGGCGATGGAAAGCCGCTGCTGCTCGCCGCCCGACAGCTTGTCAGCCCAGTAGGTGGTCACATCGAGCTCGTCGCGGAAATCCGACAGCCCGACTGCATCGATCACCTCGTCGATCTCCTTTGGCGTGAAAGAGTCCTCGGGCCCGGGATAGGCGAGAGCCCCGCGCAGAGTGCCGAGCGGCAGATAAGGCCGTTGCGGCAACACCAGCACATTGGCGCCCTTGGGAATGCGGATCGAGCCCTCGCCGAACGGCCACACGCCGCCAAGCGCACGGAACAGGCTGGTCTTGCCCGAGCCTGACGGCCCGGTCACGAGCACCCGCTCGCCAGGCTCGATCGAGAGATCCTTGACGCGCACGATCTCCTCGCCGCTCGGCACGTTGACGGCAAGATCCTCGACATGCAGCGCGTTGCCGCCGTCGCTGATCAGCTCGACGCGCGGCGCCGTCTGATCGAGCCCACGCGCCCAGTCGATCGAAGAATCAAAGCCCGCGAGCCGGTCGAGCACCGCCTTCCAATCGGCGATATTGGTATACGCCGTGACGAAGAACGACAGCGAACTCTGCACCTGCCCGAAGGCCGAGGCCACCTGCATCAGCCCGCCGAGCGTCATGGCGCCGAAGAAATAGACCGGACTCACCACCAGGAATGGGAAGATGATGGCGACCTGATTGTAGCCGGCGGTGAGGAAAGTGAGGCGCTTGGTCCGCTGCATGATGCCGTACCAGTTGCGCACCACGTTGGCGAAGCGGTCGCGCAAGCGGCCTTCCTCGGCCTGCTCGCCCGAAAGCAGCGTTACCTGCTCGGCATTCTCCCTGAGGCGGACGAGCGAGAAACGGAAATCGGCTTCGTAGCGCTGCTGATCGAAATTGAGTTTGACCAGCGGGCGGCCAACGAGATGCGTCACCCAGGTGCCGATGATGGCGTAGATCAGCGCCGCCCAGACGAGATAGCCGGGCACCTCAAACGACTTGGAACCGATCATGAGCGGCGTGGCTGCCGAAAGATTCCACAGGATCACCACGAACGAAACCAGAGTGACGATCGAGCCGAGGAGCGCGATGCCGATGTCGAGCGAGTTGGCAATGAACTGCCTGATGTCGTCGGCAATACGCTGATCGGGATTGTCGGCCTGGTCACCCTTGAGCCGCATGCGGTAATGCGTGCCTTGCTCGAGCC
>JBKPSQ010000085.1:0-10137 GCA_046735075.1 Pseudomonadota bacterium | reverse complement strand
TCGCGCATCGGCAAGACCGAAACCCTCGCCAAGACCTTCGTTGAGACTTGCTTCATTAAGGGCGGTGAGGACGAGCCCGCGCTCCTGGCTGCCGACAAGGGCGAACGGCCGGTCATCCAGTAACGGTGCTTCGCCCTTCTCCGTCCTCTCCCGTTTCAGCCGTTCGATCGGAAGATGCGGCAGAAAGACGGACACGTAGCGACTCATGACTGAACTCCACGATAAAGCTTTTCCCTCTTGCTTCGCTCCGGCAGTGCTCGAGCGTGAGCTGCCAAGAGGCTGGACCTGGCGCATTTGCGTCGTAAGGCGCTAAGCCGCTCCTCCTGGCCGCGATGCGCCAGCGGGTAAGCGTGCCCGGTAGAGCTGGTTGCTGATGGCTCGATAGTAATAGGCACGGCGTGCTCGAGGCTTGCGCGGCAAGGCCGAGGCGGCGAGCGACGAGCGGTGCCTTGATCTCGATCTGTGCGAGCGTGGCAATGAGCGCCCGGCTCTTTAAGCCTTCTTCAAGCGCCCAAGCTGCGTCCTGCGCCGTCCGCGCCTCGACGGTGAGAAAGCGCGAGGGATCGAGACCGAGCGCGCAAAGTCCAGGCCCGTAAGGACGCCCCCATTCGCGCAGGGCATGCTTGGTAAGGCACCACAAGACGAGCCGTCGGCGATTGGCTTTGACCGTGGATTCAGCGACTGCCGCAAGGGCGAGCGCAAGTGCGGCAGGATAATCGCAATAAGAGGCCGCCTTGATCTCATGGACCCCGCCTTGCTTGAGCTTTGCAAGCGGAAGCTCCTGCCCACCGAAAGGGAGAGGGGTGGAAAGAGGGGCAGGCCTTCGCAAGGTGGCAATGCGTCCTCCACCCGGCGATGGCCAAACGCCATCGCCCTTCTCCTCCTCCTTGGAGGGAAGGTGGAGTAAGCACTCAGGAGAAGAAGATAGAGAGCAGGCGGGGTGGGGAAGGGCCGTGCCCGGTGCGGGGGGGATGGCCAGGGACACGGGAACCTGCTCGAGCGCGCGTATCGAAGCGCGCAACTGCTCAATCAGAACCCTACCCCTTGTCCCGCCTGCTCTTTCAACGCCAGCCGGCGGAACGAGGAGACCTTCTGCACCGCCTGGAACGTCGTTACACAACGCAACACACCTCAACTCTCGTTCCTGTTTTGTTCTAATCAGAGTCGGAGCCAGAGTCAAGGCGGCTCCAGGCATCGTCACCCGCGCCAGCGTCTTTGACGCAGCCGCCAAGCCCCTAATCCTCCATATTCGACGTCTATGAAGACTCATCTTCGAGGGAGCCAAGCCTTGTTGCTCCGGGGCGCGCAAAGGCACCGATCTCATTTGACGCTTGCCTTGGTCGCTATGGGCTCCCTCGGCCTCGCTCCGGCCGCAGACGCCCATCCCCATGTCTGGGCGACGGTCCGCTCAGAGATCCTCCTCGCACCTAATCATCAAATCACCGGCATCCGCCATGCCTGGACCTTCGATGAGTTCTACACGGCCATGGCGGTCGAGGGCCTCGATACCAACAAGGACGGCGTCTACTCGAAGGAAGAGCTGCAGCCACTCGCCAAGGTCAATGTCGAGTCGCTCAAGGACTTCGACTATTTCACCTTCGTGCATCTCGAAGGCGAAGAGGACAAGATGCTGCCGCTCAAGCCGCCGGTCGATTATTGGATTGACTACGACAAGAACGTGCTCACCCTGCATTTCACGCTGCCACTGGAGAAACCGGTCGATACCCACGGCAAGCCGGTGCAAGTCGATGTCTATGATCCCTCTTTCTTCGTGGCCTTTGGCTTCGCCACCGAAAAGCCGGTCACGCTCGCCGGTGCTGACACCAAAGGCTGCGCCGCCGATATCACGCTGCCAGATCCAGAGACTGCCGCCGACACCAAGGCGTTGACCGAATCCTTCTTCAGCCAACTTGGACCGAATTCGAATTTCGGATCGCAATTCGCGCAGACCGCAACGGTGAAATGCAAGGACTCGCATCTATGAGAAGCGGGATCGCCGTCTTTGCTGGTGCGATTCTGGCTGCCGCTCTCTCGCTTTTCTTCGTCGTGACCGCAGCGCGGGCAGAGTTCAAGCCGATTAGTCCCTTCGCCGCGACCGAGGTTCCAGGCACGCCTTCAGCTTTCGCCCGTCCAACAGCCGCGCCGTTGCAGGCGTCGGGCCCGTTTGGGCGGCTCTTCGCTTGGGTGCTCGACAAGCAGCAGAGCCTGCAACGGACGCTCGCCCTGAGCGTGAAATCTCTCAAGACCGACAATCCTCTGGGCGGCGCCATTACGCTTGCATTGCTCTCCTTCGTTTACGGCGTGCTGCACGCGGTTGGACCTGGGCATGGCAAGACGATCATTTCGTCCTATGTGGTCGCAAACGAAGAGACCGTGCGCCGCGGCGTGATCATCTCCTTCATCGCCGCGGGACTTCAGGCACTGAGCGCGATCGTTCTTGTCGGCGTGCTCCTGATTGCGCTTGGCACCACCGGACTTCAGGTCAACGCATGGTCTAATCAGCTCGAAACCATCAGCTATGCAATGATTGCGCTAGTCGGCCTCTATCTCTTAGCCGGTCAGCTCCGTAGCCTATGGCGCCGCTGGCAAGCAGAGGACCCCGTAACCCGGGTCGAAGCCCATCATCACGCGCATGCACACAATGACCATGAGGCGCACAATCATCATCACCATAACCACGCTGCTCACAACCATCATGACCATCATCATGCGCCGGGGGAGGCGTGCAATCACATGGTCGATGCGCGGCAGCTTGCCGGCCCGATCTCCTGGCGCAAAATGATGGCTGTTGTGTTCTCGGTCGGGATCAGACCGTGCACCGGCGCCATACTCGTTCTCGTCTTTGCCCTGACCCAAGGCCTGTTCTGGGCTGGGGTTGCCGCTACGTTTGCCATGGCGCTCGGCACCGCCATTACCGTCGCGGTGCTCGCCACGCTTGCGCTCGGCTCGCGCGAGCTCGCGCTAAGGCTCGGCGGTGCAAACAGCACTTGGGCTAATATGGTGTGGACTACCTGTGCTATCGGCGGGGCCACCATCATCCTGCTGTTTGGAGCGCTGATGTTCACGGCCTCTTTGGGCCCGGCGCGCCCGTTCTGAAGCCTAATCGTCCGCCCACTTCCCTCGAAACAATCTCAGGCTCTGGCGCGTTCACCGCCGAATAGCAAAGCCAGGAGGTTGTTCCCATGAACGACATTGAAGGCAAACGAGTCGCGATGCTTGCGGCCGATGGTTTCGAGCAGTCCGAGCTGATGCTGCCGAAGCAAAGGCTCGAGGAAGCCGGTGCTAAGGTCGATATTATTTCGCTGAAGACTGGAGAGATTTGGGGTTGGAACAAAGACGATTGGGGTGACTCGATCCCTGTCGATCGCACCATCGATGCGGTCCAGGTCGATGAATATGACGCGCTGGTCATTCCCGGCGGGCAAATAAATCCGGATTTGCTGCGCGCCGATGAGGACGCGGTCGCCTTCGTCAAAGACTTCTATGACAGCGGGAAACCAATCGCCGCAGTTTGTCATGCGCCTTGGGTTCTGGTCGAAGCGGGTCTCGTAAAAGGCCGCAAGATGACGTCGTATCACTCAATGGCGACCGACGTGCGGAATGCCGGAGCCAATTGGGTCGACAGGGAGGTGGTTGTTGACCAGGGTCTGATCACGAGCCGCAACCCAGGCGATCTCGAAGCCTTTTCGGCGAAGATCATCGAGGAGATGCAGGAGGGAACACACGAGCGGAGAGCCGTGGCCTGATCTGGTCATGAGCGACAGGTTCTCTGTGCCAGCATAGCCCGCGTTTTCCTTTCGGCGGGGGGAGTGGGCATCTATGCTCAACATGACGCCGGAGGCAGAAGGGTAATTCTTTCGCCGACCCTGGATTGCAGGAGAGGGGAACGGCATCCTACATATTGCCACCTAGTTCAACGCGTCTGTCGCTCGGCAAGCCGCGCGACACGGAAAGGAGGGGTCACATGGCACTCCAACTTGGCGAAACCGCCCCAGATTTCGAGGCCGAGACCACCCAAGGCCGAATCCGCTTTCACGACTGGCTCGGCAATTCTTGGGCCGTCCTGTTTTCACATCCCAAGGATTTCACTCCCATCTGCACCACCGAGCTCGGCTATATGGCCAAGATCAAGCCCGAGTTCGATAAGCGCGGCGTGAAGATCATCGGTCTTAGCGTCGACCCCGTGGACCGGCATGCCAAATGGGCCAAAGACATTGAGGAGACGCAAGGCTTTGCGCCCAATTATCCGATGATTGGCGATCCAGATCTCAAGATTTCCAAGCTTTACGGCATGCTACCGGCGAGTGCATCGGGCAACTCCGACGGCCGAACCCCGGCCGACAACCAAACCGTCCGCAATGTGTTCGTCATTGGCCCGGACAAGAAGATCAAGCTTATCCTGGTCTACCCTATGACTACGGGGCGGAACTTCGATGAGGTTCTCCGCGTGATCGACTCGATGCAGCTCACGGCCAAACATCGCGTTGCGACGCCCGCCAATTGGAAAAGTGGTGACGACGTGATCATCGCTGGCTCAGTGTCTGACGACGAGGCGAAGAAGATCTATCCCGAGGGATGGAAAGCGCCTCGACCTTATATCAGGATCGTAAAGCAGCCCCAGAGTTAGCGGGCCGCTGTTTGTCCTTTCTCTGAGCCGCCGGGATTTTGCCAAATATTGTTGCCCATTGCGCCTCCGCCTCGTGGTAGGGAGGCTGTATACGGATCATATCAGTCCGTACACAACCGGTTGGGTTGGTAAGCCTTTGGCGGCCAGCTTGGAGTGCCGGGCGGGCGGAAATGGCAAAAAAGATTGGCTCTGACCAAGACGGGCCGGAGGAAAGTGCCGCCGACGTCGCCAAACGGATTGCGGACACGATCGGGCCTCTGATTCGGCTGGCACGGTCTAAAGGATTTGACTTCCTTGCCTATTTGCTTGCCATGGCGCTCAAGGAGTCGCAGCGGCTCTCGGGTCAGTAGCGCACGAGGCCGCAGCCATGGAGGTCGGCCTTGGCAATGCCGAAAACGCCCGCGCTCACCACCGATTGCGTCATCTTCGATGAGGAGGGCCGGGTGCTCCTCATCAAGCGGAAGAACGAGCCTTTCAAGGGCTCTTACGCGCTCCCCGGTGGATTCGTCGATATCGGCGAGACGGTGGAAGCGGCATGCCAGCGCGAGGTTCAGGAGGAGGTGGGCATCGAGATCGGAGAGCTTCGCCTTATCGGCGTTTATTCCGAGCCGGACCGCGATCCGCGAGGTCACACGGTCAGCGTCGCCTATCTCGCTTTGTTGCCGCGGGTGATTGCTCCGCGCGCGGGCTCTGATGCCGAAGGGGCCGAATGGGTTAAGGGCTGGCGAAAGCTCTCACTTGCCTTCGATCATGCAAAAATCATCGGCGATTCTGAATGCTTGGCCACGCGCCAAAGGGTGCGGTGAGAGCCTAGGCGGGGGGTGGGCGATGCTCTATCTAAGGACTGGATGGAGCTACCATGAACGACACTGCGCGCAAGAGAACCGCGCTTAAACCAAAGCCTGAGGCCCAGCGCATTTCTGCGGGTGGCGGAAAGATCGGCGTCCTCCTCATCAACCTTGGCACGCCCGATGCCACCAATTATTGGGCGATGCGCCGCTATCTCAAGGAGTTCCTGTCAGACCGGCGCGTGATCGAGGTGAATCGCGTGCTGTGGTGGCTCATCTTGCATTGCGTCGTGCTGGTGAAACGCCCATTCGCAAGCGGAGCAAAATACCGCTCGATCTGGAATGAGGAGCTCGACGAATCTCCGCTCTTCACCATCACGCGAAGCCAAGCCGAGAAGGTCGCTGCCGCACTCTCGCCCCATGACGGAATCGTCGTCGACTGGGCCATGCGCTACGGCAACCCGACCATCGCCGCGCGTATCGAGAGACTGGTGGCACAAGGCTGCGACCGGCTGCTCGCCTTTCCGCTCTATCCGCAATACGCCGCGGCGACGACTGCGACCGCCAACGACAAGGTTTTCGATGCGCTGAAGACGATGCGTACCCAGCCGGCGCTCCGCACCGTCCCGCCTTACCCCGACGACCCGGTTTATATAGATGCGGTGGCGGATTCGATGAGGGCACATCTTGGTAGCCTTGATTTCGAGCCGGAGGTCATCCTTGCCTCGTTTCATGGGTTGCCACAGGATTATGTGGACCAGGGCGATCCATATCAGCAGCAGTGCAACGCGACCGTCGAGGCCTTGCGAAAAGCGCTCGGGCCGCTCGGAGCGAAGCTCAGGCTCACCTTCCAGTCGCGCTTCAGCCGCGCCGAATGGATCAAGCCTTATACCGACAAGACAGTCGAGGCGTTCGCACGTGAGGGCTTGAGACGCATCGCCATTGTCTGTCCGGGCTTCGCCGCCGATTGTATCGAGACGCTCGAGGAGATCGCGCAGGAGAACAAAGACATCTTCCTCGAGCATGGCGGCGAGAAATTCAGCTATGTCCCTTGCCTGAACGACAGCGAGGCTGGCATCGGCGTGCTCGTGCATCAGATCGAGCGTGAGCTTCAAGGTTGGGTCTAGAGTCCGCCTTGCGGAGGGGGGAATGCGGACGGGGGCGGTATTGTTGTCATGCGTTGCGCTTGCAAGCTGTGCCACGCCGATGTCCATGCGCGACATCAATGCGGTGAGGCCGAACTGTGCACGGATCGATAAGCAGATCGCGGCGCTTGAAAAAGAAAAGGCGGAGAACGACCAGAGACTGCTCGCCGGCATCCAGTCGGTCGCGCCGGCGCTCGCCGCGCTCAATCTTGTCGCCGGAACCTATGGCAGGAATGTCGCCATCGCCACGGGAGAATGGGCGGCAGTCATCGACCGCAAGCTCGCCGAGCTTCGATACGCCAATAAGAAATGCTGAGCTATGCGTGCCCTCTTCATTTCCATGCTGTGCTGGGTCTGCGTGCTACTTACGACGGTACCCGCCAAGGCAGCTGAGGCTGGCGCAAAAACGAGAGGCGACGGGCCGTCAGCCTATGTCTCGGTTGCGGGAGCGCCAGGTGACGGGGAGCAGGCACTCGCCGCAGCGCTTGCGAAGCGCCTATCGGTTATGGGCGTAAAGCAAGCGAGCGCCTTCGAAGCCAACATCTATGATATCCAGGGCACCGTGCGGGTCGGGCCCGCGCAAGGCGGCGGGGAGACGGTCACCATCATTTGGGTCGTGCTCGATCCCGATGGCAACCAGCTTGGCGTCACCCGCCAGACCAAGGAGGTCAAGAAAGGCTCGCTCAACAGGAAGTGGGGGCCTGCCGCCGATGCCGCCGCGGGCGCGGCCGCAGCGGACATCATCAAGCTTCTGCCGAAGTAGCAGCAGTCCCGCAGGTCGCGGTGGGACTTAAATTCGCGCTTCAGCCAACCCATTTATCAGCCGCGAGGAAGGTTGGCGAACCAGACTTGAACAAAAACTCTAGCCACGACGCCTCTTGGGAGGGTGCGATGCTCGGCTTCAATGTCTTCGTCATTTTCCTGCTTGTCCTCTTCATCTTCGTCGTCGCTGCCGGCGTAAAGATCGTGCCCCAGGGCTACAACTACACGGTCGAGCGCTTCGGCCGTTATACGCGCACGCTGCGGCCCGGCCTCACCCTCATCATCCCATTCATCGACCGCATCGGGCGGAAGCTCAACATGATGGAGCAGGTGGTTGAGGTTCCGAGCCAGGAGGTCATCACCCGCGACAACGCGATGGTCAGGGTCGATGGCATCGCTTTCTTTCAGGTGCTCGATGCAGCGCAGGCGAGCTATGAGGTTGCCAACCTAAATCTCGCAATCCTCAACCTGACCATGACCAATGTCCGTACGGTGATGGGCTCGATGGATCTCGACAAGCTGCTTTCTGAGCGCGACGAGATCAATCATCGCCTGCTCAAAGTGGTCGACGACGCAACCCACAATTGGGGCGTCAAAGTCACCCGCATCGAGATCAAGGACATCGAGCCGCCGCGCGATCTCGTCGATGCCATGGCCCGGCAGATGAAGGCCGAGCGCGATAAGCGCGCCGCCATTCTCGTCGCCGAAGGCGAGCGGCAATCGGCGATCCTCACGGCAGAAGGTGCCAAGCAAGCGCAGATCCTCGCCGCCGAGGGACGCCGCGAGGCTGCCTATAGGGATGCCGAAGCGCGCGAGCGCTCGGCGGAAGCCGAGGCAAAAGCAACCACCGTGGTGAGCGAAGCCATCGGCAAAGGCAGCGTGCAGGCGATCAACTATTTCGTCGCTAACAACTATGTCGGCGCGCTGAAAGCGCTCGCGGAAGCCAAGAACCAGAAGGTGCTCATCCTCCCGCTGGAAGCCTCATCGGTGATCGGCGCCATTGCCGGCGTCTCCGAGATCGCGCGCGAAGCGTTCGGCAACAGCGGCGGATGGAACTCGGCCGCGTCGCCTGAGCCTGCACCTGCCAAGCCGCAGGTCGCGGCGCGCCCACGTGCAGGCGGCTCGGTTCCGTCCGTCTAGGAGGCGAGCCCATGGAAACGATCATTGCCCTCGGCGCGTGGAACTGGATGATCCTCGCCGCCCTCTTGTTCGTGCTCGAGCTCACTGCGCCAGGCATCTTCTTCATGTGGTTCGGCCTTGCCGCCGCGGTCACGGCCCTCATCGCCTTTCGCTACGACATCGCCTGGCAATGGCAGCTCATCTGGTTCTGCGCGCTGTCGCTTGCCGCCGTGCTAGTCGCCGCCAAATATCTGCGCAAGCATCCCCTCGCAAGCGAGCGGCCGCTTCTGAACGAGCGCGCAGTGCAGTTGGTCGGCCAGTCCTTCAATCTTGTCGATCCCATCGTCAATGGGCGCGGCTCGATCAAGACCGGCGACACGATCTGGCGAGTGGAGGGGCCTGAGCTACCCAAAGGCGCGCGCATCAAAGTGGTTGGCGCTGACGGCACGCTGCTCAAGGTCGTCGCGGCGGGCACGGCGGCCGCCGCCTAGCCTGCGCGCTTACGTCTCGATCTCCTCGACCGAGCTGATCTCGTCGGGAATTTCGGCGCTCATATCGTCATGCGGCCATACGGCTTCACCGATCCGCCCGCGGCCCGAGCCCATGACCTCGACCTCGGCGAAGCCCACCTCACGAAATTTGTCGGCAATCATGTCATTGCTGGCAACGCTTTGCAGCAGCCCGAGAGTGATATTTGCCCGGTAGCGCTTGCCCTTGCGAACTGTGTAAGTGGCCATGGTCATCCTTATGCGATGGCGAACCAGCGGGCCACGGCCTCCCGGCCCACCTCGTCGAGCAGCAAATGGAGCTTGGTGCGGCGGAGGAGGAAGTCTTCAGCCGTCATAGTGTCCTCTACCTCCATCGAATGCTCGAGCTCGGCGCGGGTCACGCCTGGCGCGATTTCATCCGATGCGGCGCGATCGGTAGCAATGCGCCCAAACAGCGCCTCGATCTGATCGCCATAGGTGAATGCCCAACGGCGGCGTGTGGCAATGGGGATGTTTTGAGGTCCCCCTTCGGCACGCGCAATAAGCTCGCCGCGAGGAAAATGTCCGCCATGCAACGGCACGCCTTTGGTCCAGTGGCCGCCCATCTTGGCGCCAAGGCTATGTAGGACGCTCATCACCTGTTCAGCCAAGGCCCTATGGGTGGTGAGCTTGCCGCCGTAGAGCGTGATGAAGCCTCCTGTGCCGCTTGCCGTTGAAGCAAGCGCAGGGCTCCGGCTGATGCGGCTCGGTTTGTTTTCGGTGTCGTCGTGGAGCGCGCGCAGGCCCGACCAGGTGTAGACAGTGTCGGTCGCCGTGGCGGGGGCGCCTGGATTGGCGAAGTAACGGTTATAGGCGTTGAGTAGATACACCTTCTCCTCGGCCGAGCATGTGGCATCGCCTGGATCGCCCTGATGCGGCACGTCAGTCGTGCCGATGATCAGAAAACGGCCGCCGAGCCAGGGAATGACGAAGATGACCCGCTCCTCCTCGTCTTGCAGCGTGTAGGCGTCGGCTTGCGGCGGCTGAGGCATGCCAAGCACGATGTGACTTCCGCGCACGAGCCTCAAGGGATGGGGCGGCGGCGAGGCGACCGTCAGTCCATCGACATTTCCGACCCACGGGCCGCTCGCATTGACTACGAAACGCGCCTCAACACGCCGCTTTAGACCGCGCTCGTCGAGCTCGATGGCATATCCATCGGTTAGCGG
>JBKPSQ010000084.1:0-21380 GCA_046735075.1 Pseudomonadota bacterium | reverse complement strand
GGCCGCTTGCAGAACAAGTCTGACCTCATGGCCGAGCTCGCCAAGATCGTGCGCGTGTTGAAGAAGCTCGATCAGACCGCGCCGCACGGCGTCGTGCTCGTGCTCGACGCTACCACCGGTCAGAATGCGCTCAACCAGGTGCAGATCTTCCAGGAGATCGCCGGCGTCACCAGCCTTGTCGTGACCAAGCTCGACGGCACGGCGCGCGGCGGCATTCTCGTAGCGATCGCCGAGCGCTTTAAGCTTCCCATCAATGCCGTCGGCATCGGCGAGGGGCTCGACGATCTCGAACCGTTCGATGCCCAAGACTTCGCCCGCGCCATCGCCGGGGCAAGACGCCAGAATGAAGCCGCAGCCTGACTCCGAGATGTCTGGAAAGGCCGCCCAATCCGCTGCACCGGAAGCGGACCGCGCGGTCTGGGCCAAGCTCGCCATCGAACTCGGGCCTCTGCTCGTGTTCTTCGCCACCAACGCCGCAGCGGGGATTTACGCGGGCACAGCAGCCTTCATGGCCGCGACGCTCCTTTCGCTCGGCGTCGCCTGGCTGCGCTATCGTAAAGTCCCGGTCATGCCGCTCGTAAGCGGCGTCATCGTGCTCGTATTCGGCGGGCTCACGCTCTATCTGCGCGACGAAACCTTCATCAAGCTCAAGCCGACCATCGTCTATTCGATGTTCGCCATCTTGCTTGCGGCCGGGTTCCTGATGAAGAAGCCGATGCTCGAGCTCCTGCTTGGCCCGGTGTTCAATTTGACCGAGGAAGGCTGGCGCAAACTGACGCTACGCTGGGCCCTCTTTTTTCTCGCCATGGCGGTGCTGAACGAGCTCGTCTGGCGGAACGTCTCGACCGACGCCTGGGTCAGCTTCAAAGCCTTCGGCTTCCTGCCGCTGACCTTCCTGTTCGCCGTCGCCCAGATGCCCCTGATGCAACGCTACGGTGAGCCCGCTACCCAAGGAAAGCAGGGCGAACCGCGCGGTTGAGCCCGCCCCAATGGGGCCTTTAGCCGCTGTCACAATAAGGCTTGCATCAATTGCAACCTGACGTTAGCTGTTCGCGTTTTGCGGTTGCTGTTGCGGTCGGCAGCCTTGTGAAAACACAATGTTGCCGAGGGGGCATACACGCCTTACGCGAACCCAAGGCGGTGCGGCAAATGGCAAAAGGAGCGAGCCAGCTCAACCGCTCGGCGATGCATCTGCTGCACCGCGCGGGCCAGTGCGCAGCCGACATTTTTGCCGCAGAAGCCCGCGCGAGCGGGCTTACGCCCCGCCAATTCGCCGTGCTCATGGTGGTGGCCGAGGAGGAAGGGCTCACCCAGACCGACCTCGTGGATCGCACCGGCATCGATCGCTCAACGCTCGCCGACATTGTCGGCCGCCTGCTCGCACACGGCCTGATCCAGCGGCGCCGGGCGAAGGAGGACGCGAGAGCCTACGCGATCAAGCTGACGCCGCAGGGCGCCAAGGCTTTGCGCGAGGCACAACCGGGGGCAGTCGCGGCTGACACGCGGCTCCTTGCTAATCTCTCGCCGGCCAAGCGCCAAGACTTTCTCGACTCACTCAGCTTGATCGTAGCCACCGCACGCAAGTAGCGGCCGGCGTCAGCCTTGCGGCGTACTGGCCGCTGGCTTCAGCAGCGGCAGGATCTTGTCGCGGATCGCCTGCTCGGTGAGGGCTCCGACATGGCGGTAGGCGATCTTGCCGTCGCCGCCGATCACATAAGTCTCGGGCACGCCGTACACGCCGAAATCGATTGCGGTCCGTCCCGCGCTGTCGGCGCCGACTCTCCCGTAAGGATTGCCGTAACGGCCAAGATAGCGCCGCGCGGAAGCCTGATCGTCCTTGTAGTCGATGCCCCAGAGCCTGATCGCTTGATCCTTGGCGAGCGCGAGAAGCATGGGATGCTCGATCTGGCACTCGACGCACCACGAGGCGAACACGTTGACGATAGTCGGCTGGCCTTGCGCGAGATCGTGCGAGGTGAAGCCTGGCACTTCCTTCCCGTCATCGGCGTTCAGGCCTTGCAGCGGCGGGAGCGTAAACTCAGGAACGGGCTTACCGATCAGCGCCGAGGGAAGCCGCGAAGGATCGCCGCCTTGGAGCGCGTACCAGAACAGGCCCGCGAGCCCGGCGAAGATGACGAGTGGCAATGCCAGCCCGAAACGCCGCCGCGCATTGGGTCGACTCGTCACGTCGGTCATGTGCCGCGCTTCCTCGTCGATTTTTCGCCCGCGCTCGCCTTAGGTTTGGCTGACGCACCCGCCGAACGGCGCTTGATCCCGCGCCGCTCGAGCTCGGCGAGAAGGTGGCGCTGCTTCCGGTCATCCTCGACAATGAAAAACGCAAGCGCAGCGACCGCGACGAAGGTCACGCCGTAGGCGGCGATGATGAAGGCTGCATGCTGGCCTAGATCGGGCATGGGAACTTTCGCTAAGCCTCGACCAGAGCGGCGTGCTCGATTTGCGTCTGCTGCAGCGCGCGCACGCGGCGGCGCAAGATCTCGGCGCGCATCGAAATGAGATGGAGCAGGATGAAGAGCAGCGTGAAGGCGACAGCCATGACAAGGAGCGGCGCGAGCAATGACGGATCAATCGTGGGACCGCCCATGCGGAACACGCTCGCCGGCTGATGCAGCGTGTTCCACCACACCACCGAGTAATGAATGATCGGCACATTGACGGCGCCGACCAGAGCGAGGATCGCCGCGGCGCGTCCGGCCCGGCCCGGCTCCTCGATCGCCTGCCATAGCGCGAGCAAGCCGAGATAGAGCAGGAACAGCACCAGCACTGAGGTGAGCCGCGCGTCCCACACCCAATAAGTGCCCCACATCGGCTTGCCCCACAGCGAGCCGGTGATGAGGGCGATGAAGGTGAAGGTCGCGCCGATCGGCACCGCCGTCTTGGCGGCCACGTCAGCCAGCGGATGGCGCCAGATCAGCGTGCCGAGCGCCGCGACCGCGATCAGCATATAGCCGAACATGGCAAGCCAGGCGGCGGGCACGTGAATGAACATGATCTTGACCGTCTCGCCTTGCTGATAGTCGGGCGGCGCCACGAAAAATGCGAGGTAGAGGCCGATGCCGAGCAGGATCAGCGTCACTGCTGTAAGCCACGGGGCGACGCGGCCGACGAGGTTCAAGAAACGCGTCGGATTGGCAAGGCTGATCATCGGGCTTGATCTAGTTGGTTTGGCTTGCAGTGGCAATGCGCACGGAACGCCCTTAATAACCCCTCTCCCCTTGTGGGAGAGGGTGGCGAGCAGCGAAGCTGCGAGCCGGGTGAGGGGCGTTTCATATGATGCCGCTTCGCGGCTTACCCCTCACCGCGCGCCAAAAGGCGCGCGTGCTCTCCCGCAAGGGGAGAGCAGGGAGTCTGTTGCTGCGGTACGACCAGGCATGCATGCTCCTTGCCGCGGCGCGCATTCGCGTCCGGCCTATGTTTCTTTCTCTTCCTCCCAAGGGGGATGGCGCGCCGAAAAGCGCAAACCTATTAGTGTCCGCGATCTTGCGAGACCGCGGCGGGCGCCTGTCGGCGCGCCACATGCGCTCTAGTATCGTATGCGCTCAAGTAGGCCAGAGGCCGATAGCGCATCGCTAAAATCGCGCATGCTCATTTGCGACGTCCATACGGCACCGGGCCCTGCTTTGGTCCGGTCCGTCACGCTCGAACGCGCCGACCGATCCTTCAGCCAGCTCCTGGCAGGGGCTCCTATTGGCCCCGGAGGGAGCTCCGATGCCGCCCGAGTCCTCATGTTGCGTACACGAGCCCGCGGGCGCCGCCCCTCGTCCCGCTCCATGAACGCCTCACGATGCGCCCTTCAAGTGGACGAGGTGATGCAGAGTCTGATTGAGATTTGAAAGCCGGGGATAAGTTTCTTTGCGAAGAGCCTAATTTTGATATTCACCGTTGTACATAGTACATTATTGCCATGATCCGGTCCTGGCGCAATGCCGCCTCTCGCAAGGTATGGGAGGGCGAGCAGCCGAACCAGTTCCGCGGTCTCGATTTTGACGCGGCTATGGATTTGCTTTCGGCGCTCAACGTCGCGGCGACACTACAGGACCTCAGCCCGCTCAAGAGCGTCGGTCTGCACAAGCTAAAGGGCAACCGGAAAAGGCAGTGGGCCATGATCGTGAACGCGCGTTGGCGCATCTGCTTCGAGTTTCGCAAGGGTGACGCCTACGACGTCGAGATCATCGATTATCATAAAGGATAGAACCATGCCGCTAGTCGCACATCCCGGACGCCTCTTGAAGCGCGAGCTTGCCGCGCGGGGCTTGAGCGCCAACCGCCTCTCGCTCGATCTCGGCGTACCGTCGGGGCGCATCACCGACATTCTCAACGGCAGGCGCTCGATCACCGCCGACACGGCGCTCAGGCTCGGCCGCTATTTCGGCAACCGCCCGCAATTCTGGCTCGACCTGCAAAGCCAATACGACATCGCTCTGGCCGAGCGTGAGAAGGGGAAAGAAATAACCCGGCGCGTGCGGCCGGCGGATGCCGCGTGAAGACGAAGCGATCTTCGGGGGAAGAAACACAGATGGACGAGGTGGGTGCAGTTTAGGTGCGGATTGGATGGAGGGGATAAAGTTCGCTGGCGTCGCAGTTCCTCGCCAAAAGAAGCAGACGGTCTACCAGCTCGCGTCCTCAAAGGACGAGGGATAAGCGCAGCTTAACGCGGGTGCGAGGGGCGGGGGATAAGGCCGACAGCGAATGCACGGTTCTAGTCTCCCAACGCCTCTGCAATCTGCGGCTCAACCAAGGGCCACGCCAACGCCAAGGCCAAGAGGAAAGTGGCGATACCCATCATGGCAAGCGTGGAGACCGAGGGCGTCGGCTTTGTCCGTATCGCTTGCTGCAAAATCCACAGCCAAGCGGCGACCACCGCGAGGATAGCCAAATTTGTCATCCAACCATGCGCTTCCGCAAGCCATGCGAGCACGGTTCCCATGCTGGCGAGCATGACGGCCGGAAGCGCGAGTGGCACAACGCAAGCTGCCCCGCAGGCGACCGCCGCGCAGGAGCAAGCCAGGGCGACGCGCGCAGGGTTGGCTGATCCACTTGGCGCCGGCGTGACGAACTGCTGGAACAGTGTTTCAGCGGCCGCCTCTGCTTCTTCCGGCGCTGAAACAGTGACCACAATTTCGTCGCCATCCTCGCAGCCCGTGAAGGTCAAGAACGCGCAGCAGTCACGCTCGCGGCGGACCATATCCCTGACCTGGTCGGCGGCTGCCACGTCGTATCTGAGGATGAGCACAAGGCCATTTCTCTCATGGCTCCTCAACGAATCCCGGGCGAGCGCGGCGATCTGTCCGAGCCTCTCTTTATAGTCCCCGGCGGTCAGCGTGCAGGCGATTGGGGTTTCGCCAGCCGTTGCGATGTCTGGTCGCATGACTCAGCCTCCTTGATCGTTTTCCTGGCAGGTCCCAGATTTGAGGAACGTAGGTCCTCAAGTCACTTGAGGTTCAAGAGAGACGCCCGAACGGAGCTTGCAGCGATGGCTCAATTGAAAATTGGCGCCTTGGCGCGAAAAACCGGAACAAACGCGCCAACGATCCGCTATTACGAGGAGATCGGCCTGCTGCCTCGTGCATATCGTCGATCGGGCGGCCAGCGAACCTACGGCGAAGGGGATGTGACGCGGCTGACCTTCATCCGACGCTGCCGCGATTTCGGGATGCCCATTGAGCGGGTGAGGTCTCTTCTCTCTCTCGCCGAGGACCAAAAACGGTCGTGCTTCGAAGCGCGCGACATGGCGCGCGACCATCTCGCCGTCGTTCGCTCTCGCTTAAGGGAACTCAAGGCGCTTGAGCGCGACCTTGTCCGTTTCGTGGTTGATTGCGAATCCCTGTGTGAAGGTGGCGCCGGTTCTGACTGCATTGTCTTGCAAAGTTTGGGAAAGCCACGCGGCGAGCGCAGAGCAAGTCCCTGAGGCGTCGCCGCAAACCGGTGCGAAGGGCGGCGGCGGCGACGTCACTCCGGGGTTGAGGCCAGCCTCCTCAGCGCCGCCCGCGTCGCGGCGGTGAGCGCCTTGCCGCCCTTGCAGGTCTCAGCGAGCAGCGCTTCCGCCAAAGGCTTGGCGTAGCCTTTGCCGAAAGGCGCGGCTCCGACATCCTTGGCGCGGACCGCCACGCTGGCGGCGATGCTGCCGTCGCTGTTATCGCACGCGAGTTTTGCATGGAACGCGGCGAGCTCCTGCGGCGAGGGCGCCTTCGCGCTGCTTACGTAATTCTCCCAGCTCTTTGCATCGTCCCAATTCGTCGGCTCGTCGCGCAGGACCTGATCGAGGCGCGCCATCAGAACGCTGCGCAATTCGGGATCGGTGATGTCGGTCTCCAGACTCTGCTTCAACTCCGCCTTGGCCGCCGGCGTCGGAGGAGACATTTTCATATCGGCCAAGCCGAGGGGAACCGGCGATTGCTCGGCGAGAGTGCGCGGAAACTTAGCGAGCCAAATCTCTGCGCCTGACAGAACCGCGCCCTGAAGCTGGGCCCCTTCGAGATCGGCATCCTGAAGCTGCGCGCCTGCAAGGTCGGCGCCCTGAAGCTCGGCGTAGCGCAGATCGGCGCCCTGAAGCTGCGCCCCGCTCAAATTCGCGCCCTGAAGCCTGGCGTAGCTCAGATTGGCGCCCTGGAGCTGGGCGTCGGTCAAATCGGCGCCCTGCAACGAGGCCGAGCTCAAATGGGCGCCCTGAAGCTCCGCCTCTTTCAACACCGCGCCTTGAAGCTTGGTGTCGTTGAGCTTGCCCCTCAGCGTGGTCCGCCATAACTGCGCCGCGCGGAGGTCGGCCCAGGTCAGATCGGCGCGGTGTAGGTCCGAGCGGTTGAGCAGGGCATAGCGAAAGTCGCGCTCGCGCAGCACGAGCTTGGCGGGCTCGGCAACGCCGAGATCGGTGTCCTCGACGATGAGGACGCGATAGGACAACAGCCAGCGCCGCCACCATCCCTTGCTGGCGTCGTCCGGCAGGCGGTCGTAGACCAGGCGGCGCAGGACGGGGTTCAACAGCTTTGCCTCATCCGCGGGCCCGATCCCGGCGCGTGCTGGCGGGACGAAGCCGAGACGCTGGTCGATCCATTCGCCGGGAACGGTGGCGATCAGCCAGCTGAAGCCAAGAACGACCGGAAGCAACAGAAGGATCATGACGATCTGCCGGCCGGACGCCTCCCACGCCTCCGCCTGCGGCCCGAGCCTCAAGTCCCATTTCCGCTTCGGCGGGGCGTGCTGCATGATCGGCGTGAGCAGGATCAGCATGGCGAAGCCGAGGATCACGGCGAAGCGGTGCCAATAGGTGATCCAGACCTCGTGGTAGGGCAGGAACTTCATCTGGAAGTAGAGCAGCGTTGCGATCGGGAGCAGCGCGAAGGTCACGTACACGATCAGCTGCATCATCAGCTTGGTGATGCGATGAGGTCGCGGGCCCGCAAGGATCTGCGAGAACGCATAAGCATGCACCCGCTCCCGCGCAGGGTTCTCGCTGCCGGTCTCAAGCTCGTGCGGGATGATGGCGTCGGTGAAGCGGCGATATTTCCGCGCGACGATGACGTGCTGCACCAGAAGCGAGAGATAGACCAGCAACAGCATCGCCGGCGCGTATTGAAAGAAGCCGACGAGCGGGATGTCCGCATTGATGATCGGCAGCCTGACCGGCGAGTTGAGCAGCAGGTCCTTGTGGCTGACCGAGGCGAGCGTCACGATCACATAGGCGAGAAGAAAGAGAAAGGCGAGCCAGGCGGTTCGGGCCGGCTCGCTCGTGTCGTTCGCTTCGTCGAGGAAGCCCTTAACGTCGGCGGAGAGTTTTGGCGACCTTGCCATTGGGGCGGGCTCTTTCTTGAGGCATGGATTTGCAGCGGCACGAGGCGTCGCGGGCGGGTTACACAATAGAGTCCGCTTGGGGTCAACCGGTGGCAAGGCACTCCTTCAGATCACCGCAGAGCGGTGCGCAGCGCGGCGGCGGCGGCGACCGGCGCGAGCACGATGGCGGCCAGGCTCAACCCGCACAGCATGAGAAACGGCTTCAAGGGGGGGACGACTCCGGCGATGGCCGCTGACGCCATGGCCACGCCGAAGATCAAAACCGGAAAGTAGAATGGCAGCACGATCAGCGCGAGCAGAGGCCCGCCGCGGCGCAAGCCAAGGGTGATGCTTGCGCCGATCGAGGCGACGAAGCTCACCGCGGGCGTGCCGGCGATCATGGAGAGCACGAGCAGCGGCCAGTCCGCGACCGGCAGATTGAGGAGGAGTCCTAGCACCGGTGCGACCAGCACCAGCGGCACGACCGTGGTGATCCAATGGGCGAAGCTCTTGATCGCGGCGACGAGCTCCAAGGGCAAAGGTCCGGTGGCGAGCACGTCGAGCGTTCCGTCTTCATAGTCGTTGTGGAACATGCGGTCGGCAGAGAGCAGCGCGGCCAAGAGAAGCGTGATCCAAAGCATGCCGGGCGCGATGCGGGATAAAAACTTGGGGTCGGGGCCTATGCCCAATGCGGTGACGACGATGACCACGAGATAGAAGCCAAGCGCAGTGCCGATGGCGCCGCCCTCGCGCCAGGCGAGCTTAAGGTCGCGCGCAAGAAGGGCGAGCGCGGATTTCATGGTTTCCGCCTCCCGCCGAGCGCGATCTTGTGCGCGAACTTGGTCTTGAGCGCAGTGTGGCTCGCCACCACCGCAATGCCGCCCGCTTCGAGATGATCCGCGATCGCGGCCTCGAGCAGCTTGAGCGATGGCGCATCGAGCGAGGCTTGCGGCTCGTCGAGCAACCAGATCGGGCGGTGCGCCGCGAACAGGCGCGACAGCGCGAGCTTGCGCTTCTGCCCGGCGGAGAGAAGCCCTGCGGGGAAGTCGGCGAGGGGAGTCAGCCCGAAAGCGGCGAGCGCGCGCGGAATACTGCCGCCACTATCACCAAGGAAGTCTGCCCAGAAGGCGAGGTTCTCGCGGACCGTGAAGCTCGTCTTGATGCCGTTGAGGTGGCCGACGTAATGGCAGAGCTCGGGACGCTCGGCGTCGGGACTTGCGCCGTCAAGGTCGAACTTGCCTGCGGCAAGCGGGAGAAGACCTGCGATCTGCCTGAGCAGGCTCGTCTTGCCGGCGCCGTTGGGCCCCGTAACCAGCAGCCCTTCGCTGGGAGCAAGCGCGAAGCTCAAGCCCCGGAACAAGACCCTGCTGCCACGCTGGCAGCTGATGTCATGGGCGGCAAGGCCGATGCGTTCGGGCATTTGCTCAGGATTTGCGCAAGTTGAGACGGCGGGAGGCAGAGCCAGATAGCGGATGTCAGGTATCAGGTGTCACGGAAGGCTGCCATTGTATCAAGCGTCAAATATCCGATATCAGGTATGAGAGTTGCATCCGGCACTTGAGACCTGGGACCCGATATCTTCCGACATGACCGCGGTACTCGACCCCTCGCTCGACAGCTTCAAATGCCGGCGCACGCTGAGGCTCGACGGCGAGAAATACGACTATTTCAGCCTGAAGGAGGCCGAGGCCAATGGGCTTCCCGGGATCTCGGCTCTGCCCTTCTCGCTCAAGGTGCTGCTCGAAAATCTACTGCGCCACGAAGATGGTCGCACCGTCACGGCAGATGACATCAAGGGCGTGGCGCTCTGGCTCGACAAGAAGAAGAGCGACCGCGAGATTGCCTTCCGGCCAGCGCGCGTTCTGATGCAGGACTTCACCGGCGTGCCGGCGGTGGTCGATCTTGCCGCCATGCGCGATGCCATGGCCAAGCTCGGCGGCGATCCCAACAAGATCAATCCGCTCGCGCCGGTCGATCTCGTGATCGACCATTCGGTGATGGTCGACGCCTTCGGCTCGGACCGCGCCTTCCAGGTCAATGTCGACAAGGAATATGAGCGGAACGGCGAGCGCTACGCCTTCCTGCGCTGGGGCGCGGGCGCCTTCGACAATTTCCGCGTGGTGCCGCCCGGCACCGGCATCTGCCACCAGGTCAATCTCGAATATCTCGCCCAGACGGTGTGGACCAAGGAGGCGGTGAACGGCAATGGCGCCAATGCCGTCGCCTATCCCGATACTCTGGTCGGCACCGACAGCCATACCACCATGGTCAACGGCCTCTCGGTGCTCGGTTGGGGCGTCGGCGGCATCGAGGCAGAGGCGGCTATGCTCGGGCAGCCGATCTCGATGCTGATCCCCGAGGTGATTGGCTTTCGGCTCACCGGGGAACTGCGAGACGGCGTCACCGCGACTGACCTCGTGCTGACCGTTACGGAGATGCTGAGGCGCGCCGGCGTGGTCGGCAAGTTCGTCGAGTTCTTCGGCGCCGGCCTCGACAATCTGCCGCTCGAAGATCGCGCCACCATCGCTAATATGGCGCCCGAATATGGCGCCACTTGCGGCTTCTTCCCCATCGACGAGGAGACGCTCGCTTATCTCAAGGCGACGGGACGCAAGCGCTGGCGCGTCGAGCTGGTCGAGGCCTATGCCAAGGAGCAGGGACTCTACCGCGACGATTCCACGCCGGACCCCGTGTTCACCAAGATGCTGCATCTCGATCTGCGCGACGTCGAGCCGTCGCTTGCCGGGCCGAAGCGCCCGCAGGACCGCGTGCCGCTCGCCCGCGCGGCGCAAGCTTTTGCTGAGGCGCTCGAGAAGGAATACGGCAAGGGCGCAGAGGCGCATCTGCGCGTGCCAGTAAAGGGCAAGAATTTCGACCTCGGCCACGGCGACGTGGTGATCGCCGCCGTCACCTCCTGCACCAACACCTCAAACCCTTCGGTGATGATCGCGGCAGGGCTGCTCGCCAAGAACGCGGTGAAGCGCGGCTTGCGCGTCAAGCCCTGGGTCAAGACTTCGCTCGCTCCGGGTTCGCAGGTGGTCACCGACTATCTAGACGAGGCGGGCCTGCAGAAGGAC
The DNA here is from genome assembly GCA_046735075.1 of Pseudomonadota bacterium. Classification (GTDB taxonomy): domain Bacteria; phylum Pseudomonadota; class Alphaproteobacteria; order Rhizobiales; family Methyloligellaceae; genus Methyloceanibacter. Next base: position 10,518 of record JBKPSQ010000084.1, on the reverse strand, counting down.
CTCGACAAGCTCGGCTTCAACCTGGTCGGCTACGGCTGCACCACCTGCATCGGCAATTCCGGGCCGCTGCCTGAGGAAATCTCCCACACCATCCACGCGCACCATCTCGCCGTCGCCGCGGTGCTCTCGGGCAACCGCAATTTCGAGGGCAGGGTCAATCACGACGTGCGCGCCAACTATCTCGCCTCTCCGCCGCTCGTGGTCGCGTATGCGCTGGCAGGCTCGGTCGCGGTCGATCTCGTCAAGGATCCGGTCGGCACCGATCAGGACGGCGAGCCGGTCTATCTCAAGGACATCTGGCCATCGGCGAAGCAGATCGCCAAAGTCGTGCGCAAGGCGGTGAAGAAGTCGATGTTCAAGAAGCGCTACGGCGACGTGTTCCGCGGCGACCCCGAATGGCGCGAGATCGAGGTCAAAGGCGGTCTCACCTATGGCTGGGATTCACACTCGTCCTATGTGCAGAATCCGCCCTACTTCACCGACATGGCCGTGAAGCCCGCGCCCGTGACCGACATCGAGGGCGCGCGCATCCTCGGGCTGTTCAACGACTCGATCACCACCGACCATATTTCGCCCGCGGGCGGCATCAGGCGCGACAGTCCTGCCGGCCTTTACCTCAACGTGCATGGCGTCGCGGCGCATGACTTCAATTCCTACGGCTCGCGGCGCGGCAATCACGAGGTGATGATGCGCGGCACCTTCGCCAATACCCGCATCAAGAACCAGATGGTGCCGGGAGTCGAAGGCGGCGTGACGGTGCACTATCCGTCAGGCGAGCGGCTGCCGATCTACGACGCAGCCATGCGCTATCAGGCCGACGGCGTGCCGCTCGTGATCTTCGCCGGCAAGGAATATGGCACCGGCTCCTCGCGTGACTGGGCCGCGAAGGGCACCCGGCTCTTGGGCGTGCGCGCGGTGATTGCCGAGAGCCTCGAGCGCATCCATCGCTCGAACCTGATCGGCATGGGTGTGCTGCCGCTCGTGTTCGCCGAAGGCATGTCATGGCGTGCGCTCAATCTTAAGGGCGAGGAGACGGTCAGCCTGCGCGGGCTCGCCGATATTAAGCCGATGCAGTGGGTCGAGGCCGACATCACCTATCCGAGTGGGGAGACGCGCGCGGTGCCATTGCGTGCAGCGATCGACACGTTCGACGAGCTCGACTATTTCCGCAATGGCGGGATCCTACATTACGTGCTGCGCGAGCTTGCCCGTTCCCCTGCCTGACGCTGACGCCTACGCAGGTTTGAGGCGTGCCATCCAACGCCGCAACGCGACGACGGTAAAGACGCCCTCGACCATCCCGAAGGGCCATGCCCCTTGCAGCACGGCGTAGACGCCGGAGAGCGCGCACGCGATGGCAAAGCCGAACACGTACCACGGGCTCCGATCCTCGAGCGCATAGCAGAGCAGCATCAGCGAGACGGCGGCGAAACCGAAAAGAGAAAGGGCGTCCATGTCAGGGCCTGAGCTTGGAAGCGTGATCTGTCATGGAGGGCCGCTCACGTCAAATATGCGGGTAGACCGAACGGCCTCGGAAAGGCTTGAGTCTTGGCATCTCGCAGTCACTCAGTTGTGACCGAGTGTTGAGCTTTTTTGCCGGAAATTTCGCCTCGCTTCCTGCATTCTACAGAGGTCATGAAATCTGCAAGGAGTATAGGCGCTGGTAGCGCCTCGATCGCATTCACCGTGCTCATCGCGGCCCTGCCAAGCCTCGCGGAGACGCCGCAGCCCGCGCGGCCGGCCACTGCGGTGATCGAGCTGTTCACGAGCCAAGGCTGCTCCTCCTGTCCTCCGGCGGATCACCTCCTCGCCGAGCTCGCCGAGAAGCCGGGCATCGTCGCGCTGTCCTACTCGGTCGATTATTGGAACTATCTCGGCTGGCACGACACCTTGTCGAACGCCTCAAACAGCGAGCGCCAGCGGGAATACGCGCGTGCTCGCGGCGACGGCAGAGTCTATACGCCGCAGGTCGTGGTCGACGGAGTGATCCACGTCAATGGCAGCGACGAGAGCGCCATCGCTCAGGCGATGAAGGATGCCTCGACCAGGCTCGCCAATGTGAAAGTGCCGGTCAGCATGCGCGCCGACGGCAGCACGCTCGTGATCGATGTTGCTGCAGCGCCGGAACAGTCCCCTACGCGCGCGGCCACGGTATGGCTTGCGATTGCCAAGGAGAAGCAGAGCGTCTCTATCACGCGCGGCGAGAATCGCGGCCGGAACCTCACCTATCACCATCCAGTGCGCGAGCTGTCGCCGGTCGGCATGTGGAAGGGCGAGGCAATGACGCTCAGGCTGCCGCTCAAGGACCTCAAGGCTATGGGAGGCGATTGCCTCATGGCGCTGCTGCAAGTGGAGGATGCCGGTCCGATTCTCGGCGCTGCCGAGTACGAGCTGGCCGCCGACGGCACCTGATCCTCCCCGGCGTTCTAAGACGAATTCCCAAAACAAAACGGGCCGGCGAACCGACCCGTTGGCCTACTTGAAATGAAGTGGCCCGGTCCGAGAGAAGACCCCGGGGGGGCTGGGGGGCTGAGATTCCGAAGCCTCTCCATTGGACCGGGCCGAGAGGCAACGATGCTCATCATACGTTTCTTTGGGGCGTGGCATAGGCTGAACTAGGGCGGAACTGTGAATTATGTTTCATTGTGTTACACCTTGTGTGTTCGGCGGCGCCCGCTTGAATTTCGCGAACGCTGCGGTCATCATGAAGCTTCCGTTACAGGAGGCGCGATTTGAGCGAAACGGAACCCATAGTCGTGCCGCTGGTCCGTCGGACCGGCGGCGAAGCTAATCTTTCCGAGGGGGGTGTTCGGCGCGGCGGCATCGCGTTTGACCGCCGGGAACTCACCCAAATCCTCAATGTCTACGGGCGAAAAGTGGCGAGCGGCGAGTGGCGCGACTACGCCATCGACACGATGAAGGAGAAGGCCGTGTTCTCGGTCTTCCGCCGCGCCTCGGAATCACCGCTCTACCGCATCGAGAAGGCGCCAAAGCTCGCGCGCCGTCAGGGCGCCTACAGCGTGGTTGCTGCGACAGGACTGATCCTGAAGCGCGGCCATGACCTCGCCCGCGTGCTGCGCGCTCTCGACAAGGGCCTTCGCCTCGTCGAAGCCTGAGCCTCGCGGCTACTCCCACACTGGCAGTTTCTCCTGCGCGGCGAGGGCGATCATCGCCGTTTCAAGTTCTGAGACGAAGACATCGTAGGACTCTCTGCCGTAGATCGGCTCGCCGACGCTGACGATGACGTTGAACGGCACGAGCAGCGCAGAGCCGCGCGGCAGAGCCTTGCCGAGCCCATGCATGAACACTGGCAGGACCGGCACCTTGGGCCGTGCCTTGGCGAGATGGCCAATGCCCTTCTTGAAGGCTTGCAGAGCCTCAGGCTCGCCGCGCGTGCCTTCCGGGAAGATCACCAGGATCTCGCCGCGGTCGAGCGCCTGCTCGGCGAGAAGCAGCGGGTTGCCGCCCTCCTTGCCGCTGCCACGCTTCACCGGGATGATGCCGACGATGTTGTCTGCGAACCAGCCGCGCAAGCTGCTCGAATAGAAATAGTCCATCGCCGCAACGGGCCGGAGCTTAGGTAATAGTCGCAGTGGCATAAGCGACATCATCGCCAGCGCATCGAGATTCGAGTTGTGATTGCCGGCAAGCACGGCGGGCCCATCCTTCGGCAATCGTTCGCGATGGCGCACGGTCAGACCCAGCGCGACGAGGATCACTGCGCGCACTACGACGGCGAAGAACAGGAACCTGAGCAGCCTGGTGAACGGGTTCTTGCTCATGGATAGTAGAAATAGCGCACGAAATGCACGAAGACCGGCGCGGCGTAAGTGAGGCTGTCGACGCGATCGAGGATGCCACCATGGCCGGGGATCAGGCCGCCGGTGTCCTTCACGCCGAGATCGCGTTTCATCGCCGACATGGTGATGTCGCCGAGGAAGCCGGCGATGCCGACGATGAGGCCGGCGAGCGCAGACCAGCGCATGTCCATCGGCGTGAGGTAGGGGCCGGCGAGCGCCGCAACGAGGGTCGTGGTGGCGACGCCGCCGATCAGTCCCTCCCATGTCTTCTTCGGGCTGACATGCGGCGTGACCTTGTGGCGGCCGATCAGCTTGCCCCCCAGCAATATTGGGCCACATCGTTGAACTGGGTGAGGACCACCAGGAAGAACAGGAGCCCAAGCCCGCCAGCCACTGGATTCACGGCGTCGCCAGACACCAGCAGCCACGCCATGTGAGAGAGCGCGAACACCGTCAGCATTAGGCCCCAGGAAAGCGTGCCGACGGCACGCAAGAAACCTTCGGTCTGGCCGCGCAGCACCATAAGCGGCGGCAAGAACAGGAACATCCACACCGGCACAAACACGATGAACATGTTGTACCAGTCGATCGCAGCCCAATAATACTGGATGGGAATGGCGAGATAGGCGGCGAGCAGAACCTCGCGGTCGATGCGCCGCGTATCAATGACAGATATTCCTTCAGCGCGAGATAGGAGATGAAGGCGAGGAAGACGACGGCGATGGTCTGATTGAGCAGGATGCACAGGGTGAAGGCGCCGATCATCCACCACCAGGAATCCGTGCGCGAGGCGAGCTCGGAATAGCGCTCGCCCGGATTGCGCCAGCGAAGCAGCGCGACGACGATGCTTGCGACGACGAGCAGCGCGTAGATGCCTGCCGTGGCGTAAACCACATTCGCCGGGATTCCGAAGATCGCGCTCATGCGGCGCGGCCCTTGGCGTCAGCAACGATGCGGCGCGAACGGTTGACGATGGTCAGCGCCGAGAGCAGGAGTAGGGCGTCGAGAAAGAGCGCGGTCCACAGCCCTGGCATAATCCCGAGACCGAGCAGCACCGCAAGCAGCCCAAAGGCGAAGGCGCGGTCGCTCTTGCCGAACGGGCCAGCATAGTTGCGGTTGGCCTTGACGAGAGGGCCAAGCGCGCCTGCCATCTCCGCGACAATCCCCGCAACCACGACCAGCACGACAAGGATGCCGTTGACGCCGGGGGTGAGGGCGAAGGGCAGGTAAAGCGCGGCATCGGCAATCACATCCGACAGTTCGTTGAGAACGGCACCGGCCGCGCTCGCTTGCCCGTGCTCCTTCGCCATCATGCCATCGATGGCGTTCATCGCCATGCGCACAAACAACGTGACCGGGAGCAGGAGAAGCGGCCAGGCCGAGCCCGGCATGAGCGCGAGCCAAGCCCCATGCGCCACGCTTAGCAAAAGCGCGCCGAGCGTGACATCGTTCGCTCTGAGCTTCACGCGCACCAGCGCGTCGGACAGCGGGCGCAACAAGGCCTGAAAGCGAGGCTTGAGATCGGAGATTGTGGCCAAGACCGCTTCGCGCCCCGCGTGGACCTGCGCCGCAGTTAAGGCTTCAGCCGCTCCACAGCCAGCGCTTAGCTCGTCCTCGCCGCGTTACCTTGTGGGGCTCTTGGCCTAGCCGCCGAAAATTTCGGTGAGGAATTTCTTGAAGGCACTCCAGGATCGCTCGTCAGCGCGCTTCTGGTAACGTTCTTGCGCCTCGAAGTTGGTGAAGCCGTGCGGCGCACCGGAATAGACCTCGATGTCGTAAGGCACCTTCGCGCCTTCTAGCTCGCGCGACAACGCGGCGACGTCCTCCATGGTGACTGATGTGTCGGCGCCGCCATGCAGGATGAGGAGCGGCGGCGTGCCGACTGGGTAGGACTCGCCCTCGGGCGTCTTCAGTGCGCCGTGGAACGTGACATAACCCTTGACGCCTTTGGCCTCGCCCGAGCGTGCAAGCTCGAGCGCCGCCGCGCCGCCGAAGCAATAGCCGATCACTACGGCCGCCTGGTCTCCGCCTTTGCGAGCTTCATTCAGGCCGGCGAGCAAGAGTTTTTTCATTCGCGCCCGGTCGTCATAGAGCTTGGTCGCCTCTTTCTTCCTGACGTCGAGTTCGGTCGGGCGGTTGCCCTTGCCATAGAGGTCGAGGGCAAAGGCGTCATAGCCGAGCGCGGCGATCATGTCGGCGCGCTTCTGCTCGTAGGAGGTCAATCCGCCCCAGGTGTGAACGATGACGACCAGCCCCTTCGATGCGCCTTGAGGCTTGGCGCGATAACCCTCGAAGGCCTCGCCATCGACGGAATAGGGGACGGCTTCACCCGCATGAGCGGCCAGTGGACTGAGGGCCATGACAAGTGCCAACACAAACGCTCTCATGTGAACTTTCCCGATCTTGCATCTTAGGACGCTCCATCCTCGCAACCGGGGCCGGACCGGCAACACACAACTTCGTGCATGAGTTCCGCATGCGGCACTCAGCCCTTGGGCTTCACTTGGGCGAGAAGCTCGTCGACCTTGGGCAGAATTCCCTGCACGATGCGGTCTACGCCCTTGGCATTGGGATGGATCGCGTCGTCCTGCATGAGACCGGCATCGAGCGCGACCCCGTCGAGGAAGAAAGGGTAAAGCACAGCGCCGTAACGCTGCGCGAGACCGGGATAGATCGCACGGAACTGATCGACATAGTCCTTGCCCATATTGCGCGGCGATTCCATACCGGCGATGAGCACCGGCAAGCCCTTGGCCTTCAGACGCTCGACGATCTTGGCGAGCGAGGCTCCGATCTCGGCTGGCGGAAGGCCTTGCAGGGCGTCATTGCCGCCAAGCTCGATGATGACGGCGCTGGCATCTGGCGGCAGCGCCCAGTCGAGGCGCGCCAGCGCGGCTGATACGGTGTCGCCCGACACGCCGGCATTGATCACGCTGACGTTGCGTGCTTGCGCCTTGAGTGCAGCCTCTAGTTTTGCGGGAAACGATTCGCTCTCTGGGAGGCCGAAGCCCGCGGTGAGGCTGTCGCCCAGCGCTACGATCACCATCTCCTGCTCCTTTGCCTCAGATTTCGGCAGCGTCACCGCGCAAAGAAAGGCGGCGGCCAGCACGGCCACATGAGCGACGCGAAGTTTCATCTTTTCGACCTCATTTGCCCTTCTCTATTGCCGATCCCGATGTCATCTGTCAGCACTCATCGCCCCGCCCATGGATCACAGCCTAAAACAGAAGCCATCAATTGAGCTCGAGGACGTGCATGTCACGCTGCCCTCGCGCGCCGGACCGGTCGCCATCCTGCGCGGCATCGACCTGCGCGTGCCCGCGGGGGATGCAATCGCTGTCGTTGGTCCTTCGGGATCGGGCAAATCGACGCTTCTCATGGTCATTGCCGGGCTCGAACGCGCCACGGGCGGCAGCGTTTCGGTGCAGGGCATCGATTACGCCGCGCTCGACGAGGACGGGCTCGCACGGCTCCGTGCCGCCAATATCGGCATCGTGTTCCAATCCTTCCACCTCGTGCCGACCATGACCGCGCTAGAGAATGTGGCGCTGCCGCTCGAATTTCTCGACCATGATGATGCTTTTGCCGCAGCACGCGCGGCGCTCGCCGAAGTGGGGTTATCCCATCGTGAGGCGCATTTCCCCGGCCAGCTCTCGGGCGGCGAGCAACAACGTGTCGCTCTCGCCCGCGCGCTCGCTCACCGCCCCGCGCTGATCCTCGCCGACGAGCCGACCGGCAATCTCGACCTTACGACCGGAGCTCAAGTAATGGATCTCCTGTTCGAGCTGAAAGCTCGCACCGGCGCGACGCTCCTGCTCATCACTCATGACCGCTCGCTTGCCAAACGCTGCGATCGTATCGTGAGCCTCGCCGATGGCCGCATCGTGAGCGCTGGAGCCAAACGCAAGGTTGCGGCGTCGTGACGACCGTCACCGCGACTGGCACACCGGCAGGCAATGGCCGGAGGTTGCCGCTCGCGCTCACCATCGCCTTGCGCGAGCTGCGCGCTGGGGCCGGCCGTCTCTCGATTTTCGTCCTATGCATCGCGCTCGGCGTCGCCGCGGTTGCTGCCATCGGCTCGCTGTCCGCCTCCTTCGATGAGGCGCTGGCGCGGCAGGGACGGCTGCTGATTGGCGGCGATGTCTCCTTGGAGCTGGTTCATCGGCAGGCCGACAGTGCCGAGCGCGCGGCGATCGATGCTTTGGGCAAGGTCAGCGAGTCGGCGAGCTTTCGCGCCATGGCCCGCTCCTCGGCGGGCAAGAGCGCGCTGGTTGAGGTCAAGGCCGTAGACGATGCCTATCCGCTTTACGGCGATGTCTCCATCATCAGAGCTGAGCATCCAGGGCCGGTGTGGCAGAATCCCGATATCGTGCTCGTCGAACGCACCCTGCTCGACCGGCTCAATCTCGACGTGGGGAGCACGATCAATATTGGCGATGCGAAGGTGACCATTGGCGGCATTCTCGGCGAGCAGCCTGACCGCCTCGCCGACCGCCTCGCTTACGGGCCCAAGTTGCTGATGTCGCGCGAGACGCTCGCGCATACCGGGCTGGTCCAGCCTGGCAGCCTGATGCGCTGGACCTACCGCGTGAAGCTTCCCGAAGCCCGCGCTGCCGACAAGGACTTTCTGGCCGAGACGCGCAACAACATCGAGAAGCGATTTCCGCAGTCGGGCTTCGCCATCCATGACTGGACCGATCCCGCGCCCTCGCTCCGCCGCGATGCCGACCGCTTCACCCAGTTCATCAGCTTTGTCGGGCTGACTGCGCTCCTGCTCGGCGGGATCGGCGTCGGCAACGCGATACGGAGCTATATGGCGAAGAAGCGCGAGGTCATCGCCACGTTCAAGTGCCTCGGTGCCACGAGTCGCCTCGTGCTCAAGGTGTATCTGATTCAGGCGCTGTTGCTTGCCTCTCTCGGCATCGCCATTGGGCTTCTCATCGGCGCACTGACGCCTGCCCTTCTTGCCACGCTATATGCCGGCAGTCTTCCCATCACGCTTGCGGTGGAGCCGCATCCCTTGCCGCTGATCGCGGCGGCGCTCGCCGGCCTCCTCACCATGGTGCTGTTCGTACTGTGGCCGCTCGGCCGCGCCACCAGCATCTCGCCCGCGGTGCTGATGCGCGCGCACTTGACGGAAGAGCGCGAGCGCTCGCCATGGCCCTACGCAGTGGGCTCGGCAGCGGCAGGCATCGCGCTGTTCGGGCTAGCGATCGCCGCGTCGGAGGAGCGCATCATCACCGCGTCAATCTCGGCCGGCATCGTGCTCGCCTTTCTGCTGCTCACCGGCTTCGGCCTCCTCATCCAGCGCCTTGCAGCGAGGTTCAGGCGCACCAGGCCGGCGTCGCTCGCGCTTGCACTCGCAAGCATCGGAGGGCCTGGCTCGCTCGCCCGCGCCATTGCCGTTTCTCTCGGCCTGGGACTCGGGTTGCTCGTGGCGACCGCGCTGATCCATCGCGCACTGCTCAAGGAGATCGAGGGCAATATCGAGGTCGATGCCCCCGCCTATTACTTCCTCGATGTAGAGGAATCTGACGTCGGCAAGTTCAACGACACAGTCAAGGCAATCGCGCCCGACGCGAAGCTCGACGACGCGCCGATGCTGCGCGGGCGGATCGTCTCTTTGAAGGGCGTGCCGGCCGAGCAGGTCGAGGCCGACCCTGACTCGCGTTGGGTACTGTCCGGCGATCGCGGCCTCACTTACACCGACGACGTTCCGCCCGCTTCGACGCTGGTGGAGGGCAAATGGTGGCCCAAGGATTATTCCGGCCCACCGCTCGTCTCCTTCGACGCCGAGCTTGCCAAAGGGCTGGGCCTAAAGCTCGGCGATACCATCAGGGTCAACATTCTCGGCCGCAACGTCGACGCCAAAATCGCGAGCCTGCGCAAGATCGACTGGGAGTCTCTCGCCATCAACTTCGTCATGGTGTTCTCGCCGAACACGCTTCAGGGCGCGCCGCACCGCGCACTCACCACGCTCGAGCTACCGAAGGGCACCGACCCCGCGCTCGAAGGCAAGGTGATCCAGGCACTTGCCGAGCGCTTTCCGCTGGTCACCGCCGTTAAGGTCGGAGACGTGGTCGCGGCGGCCAAAGACCTGCTCGCCAAAGTCATGACCGCGATCAAGGCGACGGCGGGCGTCACGCTCTTGATTGGCGCCGCGGTTCTCGCCGGCGCGGTCGCCGCAGGCCAGCAACAGCGCAAATATCTCGCCGTGCTGTGCAAGACCCTTGGCGCCACGCGCGGACGCATCATCAGCGCCGAGCTGCTGGAATTCGGACTGCTCGGCCTTGCCACCGCTCTGCTTTCGGTCGTGATTGCCACCTTGACGGCCTGGGCCCTGTGCAAGTGGGCGTTCGATGTCACATTCGTGTTCTCGCCGCTTGCCGTTTTCGAGACCGTGCTGCTTGCTCTAGCGCTTGTTTTGGCGGTGGGCGCGCTCACCACCTGGCGCGTGCTGTCGGCCAAGGCCGCGCCCTATTTGCGCACGGAATAGGCACGATCGCGGGAGGCCCGCGGCCATGCTGCCGTCACCTTGCGCAACTACGCTCAACGCCCCATATTCGATGCCAAAATGTCTTCTCAATGTAGCGGCAGCTAGGGGAAAGGACCCTCACACACATGGCTGATCTCGACAGACGTTACGCGCAAGGCACGACCGTTGGACGCACGGACGTCGGCGTCATCGACCAGGGCCTCCGCGCCTACATGATTCGCG
>JBKPSQ010000083.1:0-9197 GCA_046735075.1 Pseudomonadota bacterium | reverse complement strand
AGATGTGTATAAGAGACAGGTTCCCGTGTGCTTCCCCTTCTCGCTCGCATCGGCTTGCGCATGACTATCCGGCGCCTGCGTCGACTCTGCCGCTGCAAGGGGCCCGGCGCAGAGAACCAGCAGAATCGTACTCGCCAACAGGGCATAGGTCTTGGTCATCTCGGCACCTCCTGAATCGCGGCTTCATGTCTGCTTCGATTTTACCTGCTCACGTTTTTCAAGCGCAACCTAAGCGCCAAGTATGCAGCTACGGCGAATAGGCAAAGCGGCACGACCGCGCCGAGGATGACGCCTAGGTCGCCCCGCGAAGTGTAGAGACCCCACCTCTCGACGTGACCCAACGGGTCCAGGTCTTCGTAGAAAATGAATATTGGCGTCCAGTCTTCATGCCGAAACTGACTGGTCCAATCGACCATGGAATATGCGAGCACGAGTGCGAGCACAACGAGGCAGGCAATGACGAACTTCTGCAGATCGTCGCTCATCGGAGCAGGCCATGCGCGCTGAAGCCGATCGCGTGTGGCGTCACCTGGCCTCACCGTCACTAACACCTGTTTCTGCGAGCAAGATGGCGCACCCGACAGGATTCGAACCTGTGACCTCTGCCTTCGGAGGGCAACGCTCTATCCAACTGAGCTACGGGTGCCTGGCCGCCGCGAAACGTAACGAAACGCGCCTGCCTAAGCAACGCCGGCGCCGCTAAATACGCCAAAGCGTTTACTTGACCCATTCGAGCATTACATTAGGTATTCATTCAAGGAGCTAAAAGCTTGGACAAGCAGCTACCCAAGAAAAAGGTGCTGGTAATCGGCGGCGGTTTCGGCGGCGTGTTCGCGACCAAGGCGCTCGCCCGGCTTGGCCGCGGCAAGCTCGATGTCGAGCTCGTCAACGCCAACAACTATTTCGTCTTCCAGCCGCTACTACCAGAGGTCGCCGCCTCGTCGATCCATTCCGCCGATGCGGTGGTGCCGCTCCGTCAGCTTCTTCGCCGGATTCAGGTGCGTCAGGCGGAGATCATGGGTATCGACTTCGCCGCGAAGAAAGTGATCGTCGTCCAGGGCACGCAGCGTATTCCCATCGACCTCTATTATGACGAGCTCGTCATTGCGCTCGGCACGGGCGTGGACCTGAAGCGTTTCCCAGGGCTTCCTGAGCACGCGCTCACCATGAAGGATCTCGCCGATGCGCACCGCCTGCGCACTCATGTCATCGGCTGCCTCGAGACCGCCGACGTCACCGAGGATCCCGCCGTCAAGCAGCAGCTCTTGACCTTCGTTACAGTCGGCGCGGGCTTCTCGGGCGTTGAGACCGTTGCCGAGGTGCGAGAGCTCGTGCGTCGTGCCCTGAAATACTACTCAAACATCAAGCCCGAGGACGTGCGGTTCTACCTTATTGAGTATGCGAACCGCATTCTGCCCACCTTCCCAGCCGACCTTGCCGAATACGCGACACGGCGCTTGCAAATTCACGGCATCCAAGTGCTGACCGGCGTCGGCACCAAGGCTGCGACTGGCTCAGCCGTCGAGCTTACCGATGGCCGCATCATTCCGACCTCGACCATCATCGCCACCATCGGCAATAGCCCACATCCGCTCGTGGCCACGCTCGGTCTCGACATGAAGTGGGGCCGCATCAAGACCGACCGCTTCATGCGCGTGCCGGGTCATGATGGCGTATGGGCGCTCGGCGACGCCGCGCTCATTCCACTCGCCGACGACCCTGGTGACGACCCCATGCTGTACGCGACGCAGACGGCGCAGTTTGCGGTACGCGAGGGGCGCCAGCTCGCCGCCAACATCGTCGGCGAGATGGATGGCAAGCCGCTCAAGCCCTTCGCCTACACCTCGAAGGGCTCGCTCGCCTCGCTCGGCATGAGCAAGGCGGTCGCCGACGTCTATGGCATTAAGTTGTCGGGCACGCTCGCCTGGCTGCTCTGGCGCGGCTTCTACCTCTCGTTCCTGCCTGGCTTCCAGGCGAAGCTCAGGGTGGGGATCAACTGGCTCGTCAACAGCGTGATGCCGCCAAATATCGTGCTGATCCAATCGACTCCGCCGGCGACCCGCTATGTCCACTACCGCCAAGGCGACCGCGTGTTCGAGCCGGGTATGATTATCGACGGCTTCTATACGGTGGTGAAAGGCTCCTTCAAGCTCACCATCGATAATCCCGAAACCGGCGAGCATTTCGAGAAAGTGTTCGGCCCGGGCGACCATTTCGGCGAGCGCGTGCTACTCCGCTCCTCGCTCAGGACGGGGCTGGTAGTGGCGCTCGAGGATTCGATTGTGCTGTTCATCGCGCAGAAGGACTTCACCAGGCTCGCCCGCGCCTTCCCGACTCTCGATGCGTATTTCAAGGAATATATCCAGCGGACCTTTGGCGGCCACGACAAGGCCTTCGCCCCGGGCTCGACCAATCACAAGGCCGAGCTCGAGACCCTGCCTTAGCCCTATTCGCGGGCATGGCAGCGGAGTGGGGACAGCCGAACGTCGAAGCATGACGAGGCACTCAGCAATCCCTATATTCCTGGCATCATGGCCATCACTGAGACCGAGACTCCCGCCGCGGGGAAAGCGGTCGCGCGCGGCGACCGCGTCTATCTGATCGACGCTTCGGGCTACATCTTCCGCGCCTATCACGCGCTGCCGCCTCTGACCCGGCCCTCCGATGGGCTGCCGGTCGGTGCTGTGCACGGCTTCTGCGGCATGCTGTGGAAGCTCTTGCGCGAGACCGGCGAGCTCGACCCGCCCACGCATATCGCCGCTGTCTTCGACTACGCCGCCAAGACCTTCCGGAGCGATCTGTTCGACGGCTACAAGGCCAACCGCCGGGCGCCCCCAGACGACCTCGTGCCGCAGTTCCCGCTTGTGCGGGACGCGGTGCGCGCCTTCAACATCGCCTGCATCGAGCAGGAGGGCTACGAGGCCGACGACATCATCGCCACCTATGCCTGCCAGGCGCTCGATGCCGGCGCCGAGGTGACCATTGTCTCCTCTGACAAGGACCTGATGCAGCTCATCAGGCCCGGTATCCGCATGTACGACACCATGAAGAACAAGGTGATTGGGGAAACCGAGGTCGAGGAGCGGTTCGGCGTGCCGCCAGCGAAGGTCGTCGAGGTGCAAGCACTGATCGGCGATTCATCCGACAACGTACCGGGCGTGCCCGGCATTGGGGTGAAGACCGCCGCCCTCCTCATCAATGAGTTCGGCGATCTCGAGACGCTGCTCGACCGCGCCGCGGAGATCAAACAGGACAAGCGGCGCGAGAATCTAGTCCAGTTCGCCGACCAGGCGCGGCTGTCGAAGGCCCTCGTGATCCTAGATTGCCACGTGCCGCTGGAAGTGCCGCTTGCCGAGACAGCCGTCCACCAGCCCGATGCCGAAGCGCTGACCGCCTTCATGCGGAAGCTCGAATTTACCGCCCTGCTCCGCCGCGTGGCGGAAGGACTGGGTGCTGAGCTGCCCGAGGGCATGACGCCCTCACCCCCTCCGCAGCGGCGGAAAAAGAACGACTATGACCATCCTCTCCGCCGGGCGCCGCGCGGCGAGTTCGTGGCAACCAGGACCATTGCCGAGCCCGCCAAGGCAGAAGCAGGCTCGCCGGGACAGCTTGCGGTCGAGCGCGCCGGCAAGCTCGAAACGATTTCCTTCGACCGCTCGAACTATGAGACGGTGACGGACGGGAGCCGGCTCGCCGACCTCATCAGGTCTGCGCGTTATCACGGCCGTTTCGCCTTCAGGGTGAAGCTCAGCTCGTCAGATCCCATGCAAGGCGAGCTGATTGGCATGGCACTCGCCATTACGCCGGGTCATGCAGCCTATATCCCCCTCGCCCACCGCGCCTCCGACGGGCTCGATCTCGGCGGCGCCACCATCAAGCAAATTTCCATGCGCGAGGCGCTCGATCTTCTGAAGCCCATCCTCGAAGACGAGGCGGTGCTCAAGATCGTGCAGAACGCCAAATTCGACATGGTGGCGCTCGCCCGCTACGGCATTGCGCTCACCACGATCGATGACCCCTGCCTCATGTCCTACGCGCTCGACGCGGGCCGCGCCGAGCATCTGCCGGAGCAGTTGGCAAGCCGGCTTCTCGGTTATACCTGCCTCACCGAGAGGGAGGTCATGGGCTCAGGCCGCAACGCGGTGGCGTTTGGCCGCGTCGATCTCGCCAAGGCCACCGAATATGCCGGTGAGGAGACCGATATCGGACTAAGGCTCTGGCTGGTACTCAAACCACGGCTAGCGGCAGAATCTGTCGCCACTGTCTACGAGACACTAGAACGCCCCCTCGCGCCGGTTCTCGCCGAGATGCAACGGGCCGGCGTCAAGGTCGAGAAGACTGCGCTCGCGAGTCTCTCGCTATCCTTCGCTCAAACCATCGCGAGGCTCGAGGACGAGATCAGGGAGCTTGCCGGCGAGGACTTCAATATCGGCTCGCCGAAGCAGCTCGGCGAAATTCTGTTCGACAAGATGAGTTTGCCCGGCGGGCGGCGCACCAAGACCGGCGCCTGGAGCACCGACGCGGCGGCGCTCGAAGAACTTGCCGCCGAAGGGCATGAACTGCCGCGCAAGGTCCTCGACTGGCGCCTCGTCGCCAAGCTCAAGAGCACCTATACCGACGCGATCCCGACTTTCATCAACTCGGAAACCGGGCGTGTGCATACGACCTATGCGCTTGCCGCAAGCACTACTGGGCGGCTCGCCTCGGTCGATCCGAATTTGCAGAACATCCCGGTGCGCACGTCAGAGGGCCGCGCCATCCGCAAAGCCTTCATCGCCGACAAGGGCAAGAAGCTGATCTCGGCGGATTACAGCCAGATCGAGCTCAGAGTGCTCGCGCACATGGCAGATGTCGCCGCCTTGCGCCAAGCCTTCGCTGATGGGCTCGACATTCATGCCATGACCGCGAGCGAGATGTTCGGCGTGCCGATCCAAGGCATGGACCCCAATATCCGCCGCAGGGCCAAGGCCATCAATTTCGGCATTGTCTATGGCATCTCCTCAGTTGGGCTCGCTGCCCAGCTCGGCATTGGGCGGAGCGAGGCCGGCGCCTATATCAAGACCTACTTCGAGCGCTTCCCGGGCATTCGTGATTATATGGAGGCCATGAAGGAGACGGCGCGTCGCCACGGCTACGTAAAGACACTGTTCGGGCGGAAGGTGCATTACCCGGAGATCAACACCAAAAACGCATCGCTCCGCGGCAACTACGAGCGCGCCGCCATCAACGCTCCGATCCAGGGAACCTCCGCCGACATCATCCGGCGCGCCATGATCAGGATGGCCCCCGCGCTCGCCGAGGCCGGCCTATCGGCGCGCATGTTGATGCAGGTGCATGACGAGCTTGTTTTCGAGGCACCAGAGGATGAGGTCGAGAAGACCATGGAGGTCGCTCAGGCCGTGATGGAGAAGGCGCCGGAACCCGCTCTTAAGCTCAAGGTGCCGCTCAAGGTCGATGCCCGCGCTGCCGATAACTGGGAAGCCGCGCACTAACCATGCACCGCCTCGCCGCCTTACTTACCCTGACTTTTCTCTCAGGCTTCATCGCTGGGCCGGCGCTGGCGCTGCCGGCGCCAATGTCCGACGATGAGCTTCTAGCCAAGAGCGATCTCGTTGCGCTCATCCGGGTGCTCTCAGGTACATGCACCGAGGTGATCAAGGACGACCGCACCGGCGAGGCCCTTCCGAGCTACAAAGCGACTGCCGAGGTGATGGAGGTGATCAAAGGCGACGTGGCCAAGGGGGACGACGTCACCATCACCTTCCACGCCGTCCCGACCCATATGCTCGGGCCATGGACCGTCTATTACTATCCGGGCGAGATGGTGTTTACCCATCTCGTCAAGGACGGCGATGCCTACACCACGACCTGGTGGAACGGACGCGGCAAGCTCGTCAACAAGGCGATCATCACCGATCTGCCGACCAAGGCCGGCGAGACCGTCGAAGTCCCTCGCCGCACCAGCCACCCAGGCAATTGACCTCGTGCCGGCTAGCTGCGAAGGAAAACGGATGATCCGCCCCCTAAGACTGCTCGGCCTCATGCTGCTCACCGCAGGCATCACCACGGCGGCATTTGCTGTGCCGGCGCCGCTGTCAGAGCAGGAGCTGACCGACAAGAGCGACCTCGTGGCGCTCGTCCGCGTGCTGTCGGTGACCTGCACCACCATCACTAAGGATGCACAGACCGGCGAAGACCTTCCGGGCTATCTCGCCAAGCTCGAGGTAAAGGAGGTCAAGAAAGGCGACGTCAAACCCGGCGAGTCGGTGTTGGTCACCTGGCGCGCCGTGCCGAAATCAATCGTGGGTCCTTGGACCGTCTACTACTATCCCGGCGAAGTGGTGTGGACCCACCTCACCAAGCGTAGCAACGGCGCGACCTACGCGTCGACTTGGCTCAACGCCAAGAGCGAGATCGTAACTAGCCCCGAGACCAAGGAGCTGCCGACTGTGCCGGGCGAGACCGTGGTCCCTCCGCAAGAGCCCAAGCCGCAGACGCCGCTCTAGATTAGGCGGCGGCCGATGAGGCGGTAATTCCGTCGATCCAATCGTTGAACAGGCGATGGCCGGCTTGATTAGCAGCAGGCGCGAAGCGCGCAGCATCGGCGCGCATCTTCCCGAGATCGGCTTTGGAGTTGGTGAGTTCGAGCGTGTGTCCGATCAGCCAGCGCTCCATATCCCGCTGCGGCAGCTCCACATGGAACTGCAGGGCGAGAACCTTGGGCCCGTAGGTGAAGGCCTGGTTCGGCGTGATCTTGGTGGAGGCGAGCCGGGTGGCGCCGAGCGGCAGGTCGAAGGTGTCCCCATGCCAGTTCAGCACGCGCACGCCTTCAATCGCGCCGAGCGGCGACGCCTTGCCTTCATCGGTCAGCGTCATCTCGTCCCAGCCGAGCTCCTTCTCAAGGTTCGGATAGACCCGGGCGCCGAACACGGCGGCAAGCGCCTGAGAGCCGAGGCAGATCCCAATCGTCGGCACGCCCTTCTTCACTGTCGTTTCGATGGTCGCGAGCTCTTGCTTCAGGAAGGGATAGCGATCGACCTCGTAGATGCCGATCGGGCCGCCGAGCACGACGAGCAAGTCGGCGGTCTTTGCCGGGCTGAGATCATCGACGCCGGCTTCGAGGTAACGCAATGCGAAGCCGCGGTCCTTGAGCACGCCTGCGAGCGTGCCGGCGTCTTCAAAGGCAATATGACGAATGGCGATGGCGTTCTTCATGCGCGTCCCCCAACTCTCGATGTCCGAGTTCAATTTTTAGAGGTGTCGAGACGAAAAGAAAACAACGAGGCGCGACAAACCAAAGCGGTCACACAACGCGTGCTGCAACCAAAGTGGTCAAACGATGAGAGCGACGCCTTGGCGGCGCGGATCGCCCGCGCCTTCGAGGCCTCCGTTGGGATGACGTCGCGCGGCATGCACGCCGCCGAAAAACAGATTCCGCGCCGGCCAAGCGTGGGCTTTCTCTCCGAGCGCAAGCAACTCGGTCTGCACACTCTCGGGGAGGTCTGGCTCGAAGCTCATGTTGCCGTCGCGTTCGACATGGAGGCGTGGTGCTTCGACCGCATTGTCAAGGCTCATGCCGTGGTCGAGTAGATTCACCGCCACCTGGAGAATCGCGGTCCTGATGCGGTTCGAGCCGCCGGTGCCGAGTGCGATCACTGTGCCGTCAGGCTCCAGGATGATGGTCGGCGCCATCATCGAGGAGAGCCTTGTCCCTGTGCGCCAGGCATTGAGCCCGCCCGATGACAAGTCCTCCTCGCCCAGCATGTTATTTAGCATGAAGCCAAAATTGCCGACGATATAGCCGTTGCCCTCGCCGTTTGAGAGGCTGACCGAAGCGGCATTTCCTTCCCTGTCGATCACGCTCACATGCGTCGTGCCGCGATAGGCTTGCGGATGGCGTTTAGCCTCGCGCAGCTCCTTCGCCAGTACCCCACCTGCGAGCCGTGCGGCGAGCCCCTCGCCGTGCGTGGTGCGCGCTTCGTTGGTTGCTTCCATGGCGCGCTTCAGGGCGCTCGCGTCGAGCTTGCCTCCTCCCTCTTGCAACGCTTCGAGATAGGCCAGCCCGAAGGCGATCAGCGGACCGCTTGCTGCCGGCGGTGGATTGAGGGCGACCGTCGCGCCTGCGTGCCGCCAATAGAGCGGCTCGCGCAACTCGACGCGATAAGACTTGAGGTCATCATAAGTAAGGTGGCCGCCAAGCGAGAGCGACTGCGCCACGATTGCCTTGCCCACGTCGCCGTCGACGAAGAGCCGGACCCCATCCTCGGCGAGCCATTCCAGCGTCTCGGCTAACCCCTCATTGCGGAATGTCTCGCCCGCCGTCATTAACTTGCCGCCGGGCGCGAAGATCTTTGCAGCGCCCTCACTCGCGGTGAGGATCGGCGCGATAACGGTGAAGAGATAGGCCTGAAACTCGGTGAGCGGAAAGCCCGTGCGCGCCGCGCGCACGGCCGGTTCGACCAAGCGTTTCATCGGCAGGGTGCAAAGCGCCTCGTGCCACAGGAAAAGTCCCGGCACGGCGCCGGGCGTTGCGCTCGATCCGAGCCCGATATGGAACTCTTGCTTGGCGGGACCGAAGTCGGCGTAGATCGGGAAGAACTCGACTTCGTTGTCCGGCCTGCGCTTCAGCGGCGTCTCGGTAAAGAAATCGAACAGCCGCGCCGAATCGCTGCCCTCGCGCCGCGCCATCAGAAAGCCACCTCCGCCAGGCGATGAAAACACCGCCTCGGCGACGAAAGTCATGAACGTGGCGGCGAGCGCCGCGTCGAACGCGTTGCCGCCGTCCTCGAGAATTTCCGCAGCGGCGCGTGTCGTCAGCTCATGTCCCGCTGCGACCACGCCCTTTTGTTTGCTCATGAAATTTGACTAGGGCGAAGTGCCAGATCGAGCAAGCATCTCGCTTGCCGCAACCTCCCCTTTCATTGGCTGGCCTCACCGGAAATCCAGTAGTTCCTGCTCACGTCTGGCCACAATGATCGCGACAATGCGAGTCCCGCACAGGGAGAGTGGAGTAACCAAAACGAGGACCCATGATCGAAGGCTCTTGTCATTGCGGCGCGGTGCGCTGGACCTTTGAAGGCGTACCTAGGTCAGCCACGGCATGCAATTGCACGATTTGCCGACGCTACGCGACGCTCTGGGCGTAGGACCACGAAAACGAGAAGATACGAGTATCGGGTCCAACGCAAGTCTATGTC
>JBKPSQ010000082.1:0-6859 GCA_046735075.1 Pseudomonadota bacterium | reverse complement strand
GTCATGCCCTGGACGAGGACCGGCGTGGTTTCATCGATCAAGATGCTCATGACGTTTCCTTCCCGATGGCTGGCTTCAAGCCGCAAGCCGGCCTTGGCACGCCTTCACGGCCTTCTCTGCCGCTTCGGCCAAGGTCTCGGCGGTGATGAGCTTGAGCCCGCTCTCCGCTAGAATTTTTCTTCCTTCCTCGACATTGGTGCCGGCCAGCCGTACGACCAGCGGCACCTTCACGTCGACGGTGGTGCAGGCCTGTACAACGCCTTTGGCCACCCAATCGCACCGATTGATGCCGGCAAAAATATTGACCAGCACGGCCTTCACCTTGGAGTCGGACAGGACGAGCTTGAGCGCGGTGGCGATCCGCTCGGGCGACGCGCCGCCGCCCACATCGAGGAAGTTCGCGGGCGTACCCCCGGCGTGCTTGATCATGTCCATGGTCGCCATGGCGAGGCCCGCGCCATTGACGATGCAGCCGATCTCGCCCTCGAGCCCAATGTAATTGAGATTGTGCTCGGCTGCTTGGGCCTCGCGCGGGTCCTGCTGCGAGGGGTCATGCATGTCGGCCACGTTGTGGCGGCGGAACAGCGCGTTGTCGTCGAACGACATCTTGGCGTCGAGCGCGAGTACGCGATCGTCCTTGGCAACGACCAGAGGATTGATCTCGAGCATGGTGGCATCGCAATCGCGGAAGGCGCGATAGGCATTCATGATGGTCGAGACCGCGCTCTGGGCCTGCTTGATGCTCAAGCCAAGCTGGAAGGCGAGCTCGCGCGCCTGGAAGGCTTGCAGACCCACGGCAGGCTCGACCACCACCTGGAGGATGGCCTCGGGCTCGGTTCTGGCGATCTCCTCGATCTCCATGCCGCCCCGTTGCGAGGCGATGACACGAATGCGCTCGGCCTTACGGTCGAGCACATAGCCGAGATAAAGCTCGCGGTCGAAGGGCTCGGCCACCTCGATATAGATCCGCTGCACTGGCTTGCCTTCGGGCCCTGTCTGGATGGTGACGAGCCGCTTGCCGAGCATGTTGGCCGCGGCATCGCGGACCTCGTGATAGGTCTTGCATAGCTTGATGCCGCCCGCCTTGCCGCGCGCACCTGCATGGATCTGAGCCTTCACCGCCCAGTTCCAGCCGCCAAGCTCGGTCGCGGCATAAACCGCCTGATCGGGGCTGAAGGCCACGGCGCCTTTCGGCACCGGCACGCCAAAGCTCGACAGCAATTCCTTGGCTTGATACTCGTGGACGTCCACTTCTCTCCTCCCTGATCACGTGTGGCCCTCGGCCACTTGGGTAAGCGCTAACTCAGCTTGCCCTTGACGATTTTGTACGCCTTCTCGGTCGCTGCTTCGGCTCCAGCCAAGAGCTTCTCCAATTCTTTCACCTTAGCCTCGGCGAAAGCTTTGTCGGTAATAATTTTCGCATTGGTGAAAACATTCAAGGCCGCGCTTCGCAGTGCAGCATAAGCGGCTAGCACGCCGACTCCGGCGTCAGAGATCACGTTGAGATTGCCCTTGTCCGAGGCGATGGCGGCGAGGTCAATTACCTCGCGAGCCGCATGGCAGCAGCGCAGCGGGACCTCGGTCGCCTGCTTGAGCGCGGTTTGGATCGCCTTGTCGCGAGCCGCCTTCTCGGCGTCGGTTTCCTTGGCCATGCCGTAAGCGGCCATTACCTGATCGAAGGCCTTCACGTCGTCCTCGATCATTCCGGTCAGCTTGTGCCGGAGCGCCTCGGCCTTATGCAGCACCTCTTTCATCTCGCCTTCGACATCAGCGTATTTCTTCTTACCGATGGTGAGATTGCAGATCATGCTGACAAGCGCGGCGCCCATCGCGCCGATGATGGCGGCAGCGCTGCCACCGCCTGGCGTCGCTTTGCTGCTCGCCAGCGCGTCAAGGAACGGCTCGATCGCGGTGTCCTTGATTTGCGTCATTAGGCCATCTCTTTCGCCAGCGCGTAGATCTCTTCCGCGTCGAGCACGCCGTCGGAGCTTTCGAACAGCTGCTTGATGCAACCGCGATGCAGCTTGAGCTTGAGCCCGCCGATGCCGAGCGCACCGAAGGCGAGCTTGCCGTTATAGTCTTTGCCCTTGTCGGTCGCCTCGATCCCTTCGATGCCGAGCGGCGGCTGGGCATTGACGTCGGCCAAGAGCTGAATGTTGGGGTTGTCCTTCCAGGCCGAGGCGGGCAAGAGCTGGGCGCCGATGGCGCCGGCGGCATAGACGATATTGGCGTCCTTCACGGCCTCGGCGCGCGCCTTGTCGTCGGCCGCGGCAATGCCTTTAACGTCGACGCCGAATCTATTCTTGAGCGCCTTGGCCGCGGCGTCGGCGCGGTCCGTGGTGCGCGAGGTGATGGTGACATCGGCTCCCTCCTGAGCGAGGAAGGCGGCCGCGCGCATGCCAACCGGGCCAGTGCCGGCAAGCACCACGGCCTTCTTGCCTTTGAGCTTCTTGGCTTTGGCGAGCAGCGCCACGCCCGCGGCAGCGGTCGTGTTCGAGCCGTTGGAGTCGAGCATGACCGAGACGCGGAACGGGCCGAAGAAGCGCTTCTTCACCGCTTCCAGTAGCGCCTCGCCCTTCTCTATGTTGCCGCCACCGATGAAGATCGCGGTGTTCTGCTTGTCCTTGCCGCCACGGGTAAAGATCGTACCGTCCACCAGCGCGCCGACAGTGTCGGGCGTGACATTGGCGTAGCCGGTGACGCGGTCGGCGCCGCCATCATAGGCGACCACGGTGTCGAACACGCTCGGGAATGGATCGGTATCGAACTGAAACAGGAGTTTCTTCATGGCATCGCCTCCCGGCTATTCCTTGACGACGTTCTGCGGCTTGCCGGCCACGAACGCCTCGATATTGTCGATGAGTTGATCGGCGAGGATCTGCATCGCCTCCTGGCTCGCCCAAGCGACGTGCGGCGTGACGATCAGATTAGGGATGGTCGGATCGAGCAGGATATTGCCGTCTTTGGGCGGCTCCTTGGTCAGCACGTCGAAGCCCGCGCCGGCAATGGTGCCCTTGCGTAATGCCTCGGCGAGCGCCGCCTCGTCGACCAGGCCGCCGCGCGCCGTGTTGATGAGGATCGCGGTGGGCTTCATCTTGGCGAGCTCTTTCGCGCCGATCATGTTCTTGGTCTGAGGCGTGAGCGGCACATGCAGCGTGATGATGTCGCTCTCTTTCAGGATGGTGTCGAAATCGACCAGCCCCGGCTGTGGCACCACGTCGAAGGGTAGCACCTTCATGCCGAGACACTCGGCGCGCTTGGCGATGGACTTGCCGAGTGCGCCATAGCCGACGATGCCAAGCGTGGAGCCGGCGATGTCGCGAATGGGATGGGTCAGGAAGCAGAACTGGCTCGACTTGTTCCACACCCCATTCCGCGTGTCCTCGACATAAGCGAACAGGTTGCGCCTGAGCGCGAAGATCAGCGCGAGCACGTGCTCCGGCACGGTGTTGAAGGCGTAATTGCGGATGTTGACGATGGTGATGCCGTGCTCTTTGCAATAGGCCTTGTCGATGATGTCGGTGCCGGTGGCGGCCACGGCGATCAGCTTGAGCTTGGGCAGCGCCTTCAGCGTCTCGGCCCGCATCGGCACCTTGTTGATGATGGCGATATCGGCGTCCTTCAGACGCTCGACGATCTCGTCATGCGTCCAGGTGGATTGATATTCCTTATAGGTGTGCGGAAAGTTCGGTTTGCGGACCTTGGCGTCCACCGACTCTCGATCGAGGAACACGATCGCGTGCTGCACTGAACTCTAGCCCCTGGTCAAATCGCGCGGAATGCCCGCGCGATACGCCTCAACTATCCCGGGCGAAGAACTCCCGCCGGGCGCGCCCAATCTCAAAACTCGGCTAGCGGAACCGGCGCGGCCGCGCCTCGTCCCGCACTCCGCCTATTCGGCGGCGACTTTTTGCTGCTCGCGAACTTGAGCCGCGCCGCGGAACTCGGCCTGGGCTGCGGCGACGCCCGAACCAAGCTCGACCTCGATGCCGATATCGTTCATCGCCATCTCGGCGCCCGCGATGGCGCCGACCAGCATGAGCTCGTTGAGATCGCCGAGATGGCCGATGCGGAACAGCTTGCCCGCCATCTGCGAGAGGCCAGCGCCGAGCGCGAGATTGTAGCGGCGATAGGCGCGGTCGATAACCTCGGCGCCGTTGAAGCCGTGCGGCACCATGATCGCGCTCACCGTGTCGGAATGCCACTTAGGCTCCTTGGCGCAAAGCTTGAGCCCCCAGGCCTCGACTGCGGCGCGCGTGCCGTTGGCAAGATGGCGATGGCGGGCGAACACGTTCTCGAGCCCCTCCTCCTCGAGCGTGGCGAGCGACTCGCGCAGCCCATGGAGTAAAGGAAGCGCCGGCGTATACGGGAAATAGCCGCTGGCGTTAGCCTTCACATGATCGCCGAATTCGAAATAGGCGCGACGGCATTTGGCGTCCTTCATCGCCGCGAGCGCCTTCTGGCTCGCGCACACGATGCCAAGGCCAGCCGAAAGCATGAGGCCCTTCTGCGAACCGGTGATGGCGAGGTCGACACGCCACTCGTCGAAGCGGAAGTCGATGCTCGCGATCGAGCTCACACCATCGACATAGAGGAGCGCAGGGTGTCCCGCGGCGTCCATGGCACGGCGCACTGCCGCGACGTCGCTCGTGACGCCGGTCGCGGTCTCGTTATGCACGACCAGGACGCCCTTGATTTCGTGGTTCTTATCCTCGCGGAGCGCCTCCTCGATCTTGTCGGGATCGACGCCGGTGCCCCACTCCTCCTCTTGGACGATCACCTCGAGCCCATGACGGCGGGCGAGCTCGATCCACAGGCCGGAGAATTGGCCGAAACGGGCGGCAAGCAGCTTGTCGCCAGGTGAGCGAGTATTGGTAAACGCGGCTTCCCAGGCGCCGGTGCCGCTCGAAGGATAAACCACCACCTGACCTTCGCGGGTCTTGAAGATCTTCTTCAGGTCTTCGAACAGCGGCAACGTCAGTTTGGGGAAGTCAGAGGAACGATGGTCCTCCATGGCGATATGCATGGCGCGCAAGACGCGGTCGGGCACATTGGTCGGTCCCGGAACAAACAAAAAATTGCGCCCTGGCTTTCTTGCTCCAGCCATTCAAGTCCTCCCCTGGGATTTCTTAATTGGGCCCGAAGGCGGCCCGGATTCGCGTGGGAAAAGGTTGGTAGCTTAAAGCTTTGCCGCCTTGCAACCCCTTTCCGGCCTAAAACAGGCCGGCAATGCGGCCGTCGGCGGCAAGCTCGATATTGTTGGCCGCCGGCACCTTGGGGAGGCCCGGCATGGTCATGATGTCCCCGCAGATCACCACCACGAACTCCGCACCGGCAGAGAGCCTCACTTCGCGGATTGGAATGGTGAAGCCCGCTGGCGCACCCTTGGCGTCGGCATTGGTGGTGAAGCTGTACTGAGTCTTGGCGACGCAGATCGGGAACTTGCCGAAGCCTTCCTTCTCGAGCTCGGCGAAGCGGTCCTTCACGGATTTATCGGCCGTGATGTCAGAAGCGCCGTAGATCTCGCGGGCGATGGTGCGGGTCTTCTCCCAGAGCGTCATATCGTCGGGATAGAGCGTGTGGAACTTACTCGGCTTCTCGTCGACGGTGCGCACCACGGTCTCGGCAAGCTCGACCGCGCCTGCCCCGCCCTTCGCCCAATGATCGGCAAGCACGCACTCCACCCCGAGCTTGGCGCAGAGCTTGCGGAGGAGATCCATCTCCGCGTCGGTATCGCTCGAGAAGCGGTTGATCGAGACCACCACCGGCACGCCGTATTTCTGCACATTGCCGACATGGCGCTCGAGATTGGCGAGGCCTTTCTCAAGCGCCTCGAGGTTCTCCTTCTTGAGGTCGTCCTTGGCCACGCCGCCATGCATCTTGAGCGCGCGGATCGTCGCCACGATCACCACGCAATCAGGCTTGAGACCGGCCTTGCGGCACTTGATGTCGAAGAATTTCTCAGCGCCGAGGTCCGCACCGAAGCCCGCCTCGGTGACGACATAGTCGGCAAGCTTGAGCGCGGCCTTGGTGGCGATCACCGAGTTGCAGCCATGCGCGATGTTGGCGAACGGTCCACCATGGATGAAGGCCGGGTTGTTCTCGAGCGTCTGCACGAGGTTCGGCGCAAGCGCGTCCTTGAGCAGCGCGGCCATAGAGCCGGCCGCAGACAAGTCCTTGGCAGTTATCGGCTTTTTGTCGCGCGTCTGGCCGATCTGGATCTGGCCGAGCCGCCGCTGAAGATCGGTGAGATCGGAGGCCAGGCAGAAGATCGCCATGACCTCCGAGGCTACGGTAATGTCGAAACCTGCTTCGCGCGGGAAGCCGTTGGCAGCGCCGCCGAGCGAGGTGACGATCGAGCGGAGCGCCCTGTCGTTCATGTCCACCGCGCGGCGCCAGGTCACGCGGCGACTATCGATGTCAAGCTTATTGCCCCAGTAGATGTGGTTATCGATCATTGCCGCGAGCAGGTTGTTGGCGGCGCCGATCGCGTGGAAGTCGCCGGTGAAATGGAGGTTGATATCCTCCATCGGCACGACCTGGGCATAGCCGCCACCCGCCGCGCCGCCCTTAACGCCGAAGCAAGGCCCGAGCGACGGCTCGCGGATGCAGATCATGGCCTTCTTGCCGATCTCGTTGAGCGCATCGCCAAGCCCGACCGTGGTCGTGGTCTTGCCTTCTCCGGCTGGCGTGGGCGTGATGGCGGTGACCAGGATCAGCTTGCCGTCGGGCCGCTCCGCCAAAGAGGCGATGTAGTCGAGCGACACCTTGGCCTTGTAGTGCCCATAAGGAATCAAATCCTCAGCGGGAATGTCGAGCTTGTCGGCGGCCACATCGACGATCGGCCGCATCTTGGCGG
>JBKPSQ010000081.1:0-8930 GCA_046735075.1 Pseudomonadota bacterium | reverse complement strand
GCCCCAGGGTGCACGCATGCTTCCCGGCGCCAATGGCGGCGTTGAGTGGTCGCCGATGGCGGTCAATCCCGACCTCGGGCTGACCTACGCCGTCAATCTGCACCAGCCGATGAACTACTTCGTCGAGGCGTCCGACTATCCAGGCGGCAAGCTCTGGCTCGGCGGCGCCTTCAAGGTCATCCCGACCGAGGAGTCGTTCGGCAACGTCACCGCCGTCGACTACAACACCGGCAAGATCGCCTGGCAGGTCAAGACGCCGCTGCCGATGATGGGCGGGGCGTTCACTACGGCCGGCGGACTGATGTTTACCGGCGAAGGCGACGGCTGGTTCAGGGCCTATGACGCCAAGACCGGCAAGGTGCTGTGGTCGTTCTTCGCCGGAGCAGGCGTCAATGCGCCAGCGGCCTCCTATCAGGTGGACGGCAAGCAGTACATCGTGGTCGGTGCCGGCGGTAATACCCAGATCGACTTCAAGCGCGGGAACAACATCATCGCCTTCACCGTTGATTGATGTTCCCTCGTTTCACGGCGAAAAAATACGAGGACCGGAGCGGGACGGGGCAGCGATGCCCCGTCCTCTTTATCTGTACCCCGCATTTCTTATAAATTCGGCGAACCAAGCGAGGAAAGGCTGCTTCTATGGCACGACTGCTCCTCCCCTGCTTCTGCGGCTGCGCAGCGCTGTTCGCAGTGCTGATGCTGGCAAGCCAAGGCGCGCTGGCTCAGGATCCCATGGAAGCGAAGGCCAAGGTTTGCGCGGCCTGCCACGGCGAAGCCGGCATTCCGACGCAGAAGAACATTCCGGTGATTTGGGGACAGAACGCTGGCTACCTAATCTACCAGCTGCGCGACTTTAAGAGCGGCGCCCGCAAGAACGACATTATGTCCCCCATCGCCGCGACCATCGATCCAGCCGATGCCAGCAAGCTTGCCATCTATTTCTCGAAGCTAAAATGGCCCAATCTTCAGCAGCCTGCCGCCCCGGCCGACGTCGCCACTAAAGCGCAATCAATCGCGAGTTCGGTGGGCTGCCCTGGTTGTCACCTCGCCTATTTCCAGGGCGACGGCACGACGGCCCGCCTCGCCGGGCAGAACCACGATTATCTCGTGAAGACCATGAACGACTTCCGCGACAAGACGCGCGGCAACAATCCCGGCATGTCGGACTTGATGAAATCGATCTCGACCGACGATATCGCTGTGTTGGGCCAATATCTCGCCGGGCTGCAGATCGACGCGTATCTCGGCCAGGGGCAATAGTACTTAGTTCGCCCTGTCGCATTGTCATTGCCCGGCTCGATCGGGCAATCCAGTAACCGCTGCGCTGATAAATCAATGACGATGGCGGTTACGGGATTCCCGCTTTCGCGGGAATGACACGACTCAGTTGGGGCCAGCGGCGAGCTTGTCCCGAAGAGCGGTGAGCGAGGTGAGATCGCTTGCCGTCTTACCCTGCTTGTCCTTGATGGTCTTGTCGGCGCCGCGCGCCAGCAACAGGTCCACCACGGCGGCGTGATTGAGCTCGGCCGCGATCATCAGCGCGGTGCGACCGCGATCGTCCTGATCATCGATATGCGCGCCGCGATCGAGGAAGAGCTTGATCTCCTCGGTTACGTCGTTGACGCCCGCCTCCTCGGAATGGCCTGCAGCCCACATCAACGCCGTGAGGTCGTGGCCGTAACGGGCGTTCACGTCGGCGCCGTGATCGAGGAAAACACGGACAACGGTAGGGAACCCGCGTCCGGCGGCATAGACCATGGCAGCCTTGTTGGTGTTATCGATCGTTTTCGGATCGGCGCCCTTTTCCATCAAAAACTCGACGATGGGCACGCTGCCCAGATAAGCGGCCGCCGACAGCGGCGTGATGCCGTTGCGGCCAGGAAGGCTCACCTTGGCGCCGCGCTCGACCAGAAGCTTGACGATGGGAAGCCGCCCGTTCTCGGCTGCGGTATAGAGCGCGGTCGAACCGTCAATGGCTGGCGCATCGATCGGCGCGCCACGCTCGAGGAAGAGTGTCACAAGCTCGAGTTCGCCAGCCGCGGCAGCGCGCGCAAGGGGCATGACACCGAACCTGTCACGCGACTCGACCGAAGCACCTTCCTCGAGGAGATGCGTGGCAAGGTCGAGACAGCCTTTATCGGCTGCCGAGAACAGCGCGAGATTGATTTCGATCGAGCTCGCCTGGCGCTCGATCTGCTCATAGCGCTGCTCTTGGCTGCGGCAGACTTTGGCGTTGCCGGCATGGACATCGGCAACGGGAAAGCCGAGCAAGAGGACGAAAGCTGAAAGGCTGACAGAGAGGCGAAGGGCTGACGCGCGCATGACCCGGCTTCTTAGTGACTTCTTTCTGCCCCGTCGAGGCCCGCCACGATACGCGGCTAACGGGCGAGCGGTCCTTCCGCGTGCTGCCAAGCTCTGATCCCGCCCTGAAGGTGGCGCGACATTGTGAGCCCTGCGGCCTGCGCCGCCTGCACCGCCATGGCCGAGCGCTGACCGAAGGTGCAATAGAAGATGAGCCGCCTGCCGCCGCCTCTGCCGAGCTGATACAGCAGGCCATCGGCCTTAAGGCTTTCCTCAACCTCCGGATAGGGAACGTGCAGTGAGCCGGGAATCACGCCATCCCTCCGCCTCTCCTGGTCCTCTCTTAGATCAATCAGGGCGACGTCGGGCTTGCCCAGGGCCCGTTTTGCCTCGTCGGCGCTGAGCGTCCAGCCTTGGCCGGCGACAACGTCCCGGGCAAGTCCGATATGCATGTTGGCGGGAATGGCGACGTCCATCATCTTCGGATTGGGCAAATTGAGATGGTTCATGAGGTCGACATATTCGTCGATCGACTTCACTTGCAGGCGCGGATTGAAGGCCTTCTCCTCGGCAATGGTCGAGACGGTGTCGCCCTTATAGTCATGCGCCGGATAGACCAGCGTCTCATCGGGAAGTTTAAGCAGGCGGCCGAACAGCGAAGCGTATTGCGAGCGGGGATCGCCGTTCTGGAAGTCGGTACGCCCGGTGCCGCGAATGAGCAGCGTATCGCCGGTGAACACGCGGTCCGGCATGATGAAGCTATAGGAATCGTCGGTGTGACCGGGCGTATACAGCGCTTCCAGGCTCAAGCCCTCGATATCCACCCGGTCGCCGTCGGCGACGCGGATGGACACGACCTCGGCTCTGGTCTGCTCGCCCATCACGGTGATGCAGTGCGTGCGCTCGCGGAGCGCGTCGAGCCCGGTGATGTGGTCGGCGTGAAGATGCGTGTCGATCGCCTTGACCAGCCTGAGGTCGAGTTCCCTTAGGAGCTGGATGTAGCGGTCGACGCGCGCGAGCACGGGATCGATGATGAGCGCCTCGCCGCCGTGGCGGCTGGCAAGGAGATACGTGTAGGTGCTCGAGTTCGAGTCGAAGAGCTGCCGGAAGATCATTTCAGGTTGAAAGTTGAATGCTGAGTACGAGCTTCGTATAGCATGTCGCCGATGCCGTCCAAAACCGCCGCCAAACCCGCGAAGGCCGATCTGAAGTCGATCATCGATCCGCGGTGTGGCGATATCGAGGACGACGCCTCGAGCACGAAATCCCGCTCGCTGCTTTCGCTCGCCGGCAGTCTGTTGGTCGAGATCAGCCTGCCCAAGCTCGTTCTCGCCTGGGTCTTGTTGCTCATTCTGCCCGGCCTCCTCATCGGGCTTGCTCCTATGCTCATCTCCTCGTGGGCGATTGCCGTTACCAACAAAATTGCCTCGCTCGTCATCGGCGTGTGGTCGGTGCTGCTGATCGCAGGGCTTCTCGCACTCGGTTGGTTCGGCTGGCGTCCGCTGTTTCGCTGGGTCGAGCTGAGCTTCTGGTCTTTGAATTCCATTGTGGTTCAGCCTGGCTACGTGGCCTGCCGCGAAGTGCTGCGCCATCTTGCCGAACGCCTTTTCGCGCGCCGTCTCGAGGACGCGAGGAGAGGCAAATTGCGCGCCATGACCGCCGCTGTCGCCGGAATTTTAGTTTTCGCGGGGGCGGCGCTGATCGTGTGGTGGACCTGGCCTGAGGTCCGTCTGTTCGGCGATATCTCGGAGGTGAAGTCCTGGAGCGGCGTGGCGACTACCGCGTTGGCCAATAGCCTGATGATGGTCGCGGGCTATCTCGGCATGGCGGCGCTTCTGTGGGGCTTTGCCGATGCGGCGATGGATCAGCCGCCTACGCTGATCGCATTTCAGACTGCTCCGCCCAAAGCGCGGCGTTGGCGCATCGTACATTTGTCAGACGTGCACGTGGTCGGCGAGCGCTACGGCTTTCGTCTCGAGAGCGGGCGCGCAGGCCCGCGCGGCAACGAGCGGTTCAAGCGTCTGCTTAGGCAGCTCGACGCGATCCATGCAAGAGAGCCGCTCGATTGCGTTCTGCTCACCGGTGACATGACCGATGCCGGGATCAGTTCCGAATGGGCTGAGTTTCTCGATGACCTCGCCAAACATCCGGAGCTCGCCAAGCTCGCCCTGATGCTGCCGGGCAATCACGATCTCAACATCGTCGACCGCGCCAACCCCGCCCGCATGGATCTGCCTTTAAGCCCAAACCGCCGGTTTCGCGAGCTGCGCACCATGTCGGCCATGGATGCAGTCCAAGGAACGCGCGTGCGCGTGGTCGACCGTACCAAGCGCAGGGTCGGCAAAACCCTCGCCGAGGCCATCGCGCCTCACCGCGAAAAGATCGTGAAGTTCGCCGATGCTGCGCGGCCCTATTTCTCGACCGAGCTGCCAGACCTCTGGGCCAAGATCTTTCCGATGGTGGTCCCACCCGATCAGCCGGATGGGCTCGGCATCATCTTGTTCAATTCCAATGCCGACACGCATTATTCCTTCACCAACGCGCTCGGCATGATCTCTGCCGAGCAAATCGAGGCCTTCAACATCGTTCAGGAGCAATATCCCGAGGCCTGCTGGCTGATCGGGCTGCACCATCACCTCATGGAATATCCCTGGGCGGTCAAAGCCTTGTCTGAGCGCATCGGCACCGCCCTGATCAACGGCAATTGGGTGTTGCGGCAACTGAAGCCCTTGGCCGGATACGCCATCTTCATGCACGGGCACCGCCATATCGACTGGATGGGCGAGTGCGCCGGATTTCCTATCATCTCGGCGCCCTCTCCCGTGATGGGCGTGACCGACGAGGTCGATACCGCATTCTATATCCACACTCTGGCAATCGTAGGCGATGCGGGCCTGCGCCTGCTCGAGCCAGAGCGCATCGTGGTCAAGGGCGAAAAGCCAGAGCGAGCCGAGAGCGTCACTTCGCAGCGGACGGTCCATTAGATTCACCTTGCGCCTTTCCACGCTCTCTATACCTAAGCGGCATGAGAGACACCGTGGCCGAGGAAATCATCGCCGTTCCGGCGGAATGGGCGTCACAAAAGGCGATCTGGACCGCGTGGCCGGCCGATCCCGACCAGTGGAACGGAGACTTGGAAACAGCGCGCCGCGATGTGGCCGCGATGGTGCGCGCGCTTGCACTCGGCAACAGGGTTCGGCTGCTGGTGAACGGCGCTGAGTCCGAAGCCTCTGCCCGCGTTAGCCTCGGCAGCTCGGCTGAAATCGTGCCGGTGAAATATGGAGACATCTGGCTCCGCGACACCGGCCCGATCTTTGCGCGCACGCAAGAGGGCCTCGTCGCGCTTCGGTTCAAGTGCAATGGCTGGGGCGGCAGATTCGACCTGCCTGACGACGCGACCGTTGGAGACGACATCGCCCGCGCCGCAGGCACGCCGATCCGCAGGTTCGGCTTTGTGCTGGAAGGCGGCGCGATAGAGCATGACGGCGAAGGCACTCTCCTAACCACACGCGCAACGTTGCTCAACGTCAACCGCAACGGCTGGACCGAGAGCCAAGCCGAAGCCGCTCTCTGCAATGCCTTCGGTGCGGAGAAGATCATCTGGTGCGATGCCGGCCTCAAGAACGATCACACCGACGGTCATATCGATAATGTTGCACGCTTTGTCGCGCCTGGACATGTGGTGTGCCAGTCGCCCGCTGGGGCTGATGATCCCAATAGAGCCACCTTGGATGAAGTTGCGCGGGTGCTGGAGCACGCGACCGATGCGCGCGGCCGCAAGCTTCGCGTCACCCGCATTCCAAGCCCAGGTCTTGTGCTGGACGATGCAGGCGAAGCGGCGCCCGCTTCGCACATGAACTTCGTCATCACCAATGGCGTCGTGGTAATGCCAGTCTATGGAACACCGAGTGCCGCGGCAGCAATCGACGCTTTGCAGGCGGTGTTTCCCACACGCAAAGTCATCGGAGTTTCGTCGCGCGGTCTGCTCGGCAATGGCGATGCAGGCGGCGGCTCGTTCCACTGCATCACGCGAGAGGAGCCGGCGTGATGGCGGGACGCACGATCACGGTTGCGGCCATTCAGACCTCCTACGGCCACGACATGAAGGCGAACATCGCCAAGACGGAAGACTTCGTCCGCGAGGCGACCAAGCGCGGCGCGGACGTGGTCCTGCCGTCGGAACTATTCCAGGGCATCTATTTCCCGACGCGGCAGGATCCGAAATGGTTCGCGACGGCCTATTCGGTGAACGAGCATCCTTGCGTGCTCGCGCTCCAGAGCCTTGCCAAGGAGCTCAAGGTCGTCATTCCCATCTCGTTCTTCGAGAAGGACGGCCCGCGCTATTACAACAGCGTTGCGGTCGCCGACGCGGACGGCAGAATTCTTGGCGTTTACCGCAAGAGCCACATCCCAGACGGTCCCGGCTATCAGGAGAAATATTACTTCCGGCCCGGCGACACCGGCTTCCAGGCATGGAAGACGCGAGCGGGGGTGATCGGCGTCGGCATCTGCTGGGACCAGTGGTATCCAGAAGGTGCACGCGCCATGGTGCTGCAAGGCGCCGATCTGCTGCTCTACCCCACCGCCATCGGCTCGGAGCCCTACGATCCTCTGCTCGATACGCACAGGCAATGGCAACGCGTGATGCAAGGCCACGCGGTTGCGAACGCCGTGCCTGTGGTGGCGGCGAACCGTATCGGCACAGAGGACAACGACGGCGTGACGCAGAGCTATTACGGCCACTCCTTCGTCGCCGATCATCTCGGTGAGCTGGTCACGAGCTTCGGCGACAAGGAGGAAGGAGTGCTGGTTCACCGCTTCGATTTGGACGAGATCGGGAAATACCGCGCCGAGTGGGGCTTCTTCCGCGACCGCCGCACCGACCTCTATGCCAAGTCCATCGTGTGAAACCATGAGCGAAGAGCGCCCGCCTTTCCCTCCTTTCACTCTTGAGACCGCGATCGAGAAGGTGCGCAAGGCCGAGGATGCCTGGAACACGCGGCGTCCAGAGACTGTCGCGCTCGCCTATAGTCAAGACAGCGTGTGGCGGAACCGCTCGGAGTTTCTGCGCGGGCGCGAGGAGATCGTCGCCTTCCTGACACGCAAGTGGAATCGCGAGCTCGACCTATCGGCTGATCAAGGAACTGTGGACCTTTCGCGACAACCGCATCGCCGTTCGCTTCGCCTATGAATGGCACGACGACAGCGGCAACTGGTTCAGAAGCTATGGCAACGAGAACTGGGAATTCGCCGAGAATGGCCTGATGCGGCGGCGGATCGCGAGCATCAACGACCTTCCCATCGCCGAGAAAGAGCGCAAATATCACTGGCCGCTCGGCCCGCGGCCTAAGGATCATCCGTCCTTGAGCGACCTTGGACTCTAAAGGTTTTCGCCCTCTAGCCGCGGGCTTGTGCGAAAGCCGTCAGGACAGGCTAAAATCCGGCAAACCGTCATTTCCGAGAGATCCCGATGAGCACCCTTGAGAGTCGCCGTGACCAGATGTTTCCGACGCTCGACCCGGGGCAAGTCGAGACTGCCAAACGCTTCGCCAGCGGCCCGATAAAACATTTCGATCCGGGCGAAATCGTTTTCGATATCGGTCAGCGCAATGCTCCGGCCTGGCTCGTGCTCAGGGGGACGATCGACGTAACGCGCCAAAATGCGCTTGGCGTCGAGTCGCCGATCACCATCCACCATGCCGGTCAGTTCTCTGGCGAGGTAAGCCAGCTCGCGGGACGCGAGGTGTTGGCGCGCGGCCGCGCTGGCTCCGAAGGCTGCTGCGCATTACCCTTCGATGCGGCTCACGTGCGCGCGCTTATGATCGGTTCGGCTGAGATCGGTGAGATCCTAATGCGCGCCTATATCCTGAGGCGCGTCGGGCTGATTCAGGAGGGCAACGCCGGCTCGGTGCTGGTCGGCCGGCCGGGAAGCTCGGACCTCAATCGCCTGGAGACCTTCCTTCGCCGCAATGGCTATCCCTACACTGTATTTAGTGCCGACGCCGAGGAAGGCCGCACGGTCATGGAGCGCTTTGGCGTGCTTCCTGAGGAGCTGCCGATCATGCTCTGTCCTAACGGTACGGTGTTGAAGCGGCCAACCGATGCCGAGGCGGGACTTTGTCTCGGCCTCACGCCAGACCTCGACCCGGACAAGGTTTACGACGTCGCCGTGGTCGGCGCCGGGCCTGCCGGGCTTGCGACCGCCGTGTATGCAGGCTCCGAAGGCCTGTCGGTGATCGTGCTCGACCAGAGATCTTTCGGCGGGCAGGCAGGCGCTTCGGCCCGCATCGAGAATTATCTCGGGTTCCCCACCGGTATTTCAGGCATGGCGCTCGCGGGCCGCGCCTTCAATCAGGCGCTCAAATTCGGCGTCGAGATCGCCATCCCGCTCGAAGTGAGCAAGCTCGATTGCGGTGAGAGAACTCCAGGCGATCCATTTATGCTCGAACTCACCTCTGGCCACAAAGTGCGGGCGCGTAGCGTGGTTGTAGCCTCGGGTGCGCGTTACCGGCGTCCGCCGATCGCCAATCTCGACATGTTCGAAGGTGCCGGCATCTCCTATTGGGCCTCTCCGGTCGAAGCGAAGCTTTGCGAGGGCGAGGAAATCGCGCTGATCGGCGGCGGCAACT
>JBKPSQ010000080.1:0-7937 GCA_046735075.1 Pseudomonadota bacterium | reverse complement strand
CACCCCCCCCACCGACAACAACACACTCTACAGGTCGTCGGCAGCGTCAGATGTGTATAAGAGACAGCCCACGGCCACTCCGACCATGCGCGGCCTGGGCATGAGCATGTCCTCGCCACCGCTGAGACACTTGCGGTGATGAAGACACGCCTCGGCACGGTGGCGACGCGTGGTGCCCAGACCGCTGCCTACGGCGAACCAATTCAGGTCGGAGAGGTGACGGTGACCCTCGTCCCTGCCGGCCACGTGCTCGGCAGCGCGCAAGTGCTGATCGAGTGGAAGGGCGCGCGGGTGGTGGTCTCTGGAGACTACAAAAGAAGCGCGGACCCCACCTGCCCCGGCTTCGAGCTTCTCCCCTGCCATCTCTTCATCACCGAGGCGACTTTCGGACTCCCGGTATTCCAGCACGGCGACACGCGCGAGGAGGTGGCGAAGCTCTTGAAGTCGCGCGCGCAGTTTCCCGAGCGGGCGCACGTGGTCGGCGTCTACAATCTCGGCAAATGCCAGCGTCTCATCGCCGTATTGCGTGAGACAGGGTATGAGCGGCCGATCTACCTGCATGGCGCGCTGCAAGCCTGTTGCGACTTGTATGAGTCCTTTGGCGTGAGCCTTGGGCCGCTAAAACCCGCCACCGGCACTGCACGGGACGAAATGAAGGGCGAGATCGTGCTCGCGCCGCCGACCGCGATCGCCGATCGCTGGTCGCGCAGGCTGCCTGATCCGGTAACCGCGTTCGCTTCGGGTTGGATGAGAGTGCGCGCCCGAGCCCGCCAGCAAGGCATCGAGCTGCCGCTCGTGATTTCCGACCACGCCGATTGGAGCGAGTTGACCGCGACCATCGCAGAGACTGGCGCAGAGGAAGTGTGGGTGACGCATGGCCGCGAGGATGCCCTGCTGCACCACATTCAATTGAGCGGACGCAAGGGCCGCGCCCTCGCCCTAGTCGGCCGCGAGGACGAGGACCAATGAAGGCCTTCGCCGAGCTCCTCGACCGCCTCGCTTACACGCCGTCGCGCAACGACAAACTGCGCTTGCTCGCCGACTACTTCGCGGCGAACCCCGATCCCGACCGGGGCTATGCCCTTGCCGCGCTGACCGACGGCCTATTCTTCAGGTTGCCGCTCCGTCGCATCCTGAGCGACCTGCTCGTGCCGCGAGTCGACCCTGTGTTGTTCGACCTCTCGCGCGATTATGTCGGCGACACCGCAGAGACCATCGCGCTGATCTGGCCGGCCAAGGCGCCGCGAGAAGAGACGCCGCGGCTCGCCACGGTGGTCGAGACCTTACACTCGGCGCTGGCGATGGAGGTCCCTCCGCTGCTCGCTAATTGGCTCGATCATCTCGACGCCACCGGCCGCTGGGCCTTGATCAAGCTTTTGACCGGCGAGCTCAGGGTCGGCGTCTCTGGGCGCCTGGCCAAGACCGCCCTTGCCGAGTGGTCGGGCAAACCGCTCGCCGAGATCGAGGAGGTCTGGCACTGCGTCAGCCCACCCTACCTTGAGCTCTTGGCCTGGCTCACTGATAAAGGCCCGCGGCCCGAAATTGGCGCGCGGGCAACGTTCAAGCCGTTGATGCTGTCGCACCAGATTGAGGACAAAGAGCTCGCCCTGATCGATCCCAAGGACTTCGTTGCCGAATGGAAATGGGACGGCATCCGCGTTCAGGCCGTACATCAAGGCGGAGAGAGGCGGCTGTTCTCGCGCACCGGCGACGACATTTCCGGTTCCTTTCCCGACGTGGTCGAGGCCATCCCGGAAGGCGCTGTGCTCGATGGCGAGTTGCTGGTGGTGCGCGAAGGCGAGGTTGCCCCGTTCAACGATCTCCAGCAGAGGCTTGGCCGCAAGAACGTGACGCCGGCTATGCTGAAGTCGCATCCCGCCCATATCCGCCTCTACGACATTCTGTTCGACTGTTGCGAGGATCTCCGCGCGCTTCCTTTCATCGAGCGCCGTGCGCGGCTCGAAACATGGCACGCAGCAAAACAACCGCCACGAACCGACGTCTCCAGCATCATCGACTTCGCCTCGATTGCCGAACTTGAGAAACTCTGGGCCGAGGCGCGCGAGACCGGCATCGAAGGCCTGATGCTCAAGCGCCGCGACAGCCCCTATATCGCCGGACGTCCCAAAGGCCATTGGTTCAAGTGGAAGCGGGCGCCGCTCACGCTCGACGCTGTGCTCATGTACGCCCAACGCGGCAGCGGCAAGCGCTCGTCTTATTATTCCGATTACACCTTCGGCGCGTGGCGAAATGGCGATGGTGGAGAGCCCGAGCTGGTACCCGTGGGCAAATCCTATTTCGGCTTCACCGACGAGGAGCTGAAACAGCTCGACCGCTGGGTGCGCAATCATACGGTCGAGAGTTTCGGTCCCGTACGCCAAGTCGAGCCAAAGCTCGTGTTCGAGGTCGCCTTCGACTCGGTGCATCGCTCGACGCGGCACAAGTCCGGCGTCGCCATGCGCTTCCCGCGCATCCACCGCATTCGCTGGGACAAGCCAGCGGCCGAAGCCGACCGCCTCGAAACCCTCACCTCCATGATCGCGGAGTAGGGTTCACCTTATACAAGGTTCATCGCCTCGCCGCGCGGACGCGCGAGGGCATGTCAAAGAGCCCCCTTCAAGGGGGATGGCGCGCCGAAAAGCGCAAACCTATGGTGTCCGCGATCTTGCGAGGATCGCGGCGGGCGCCTCTCGGCGCGCCAATCACGGCGTCCATACGGCACCGGGCCCTGCTTTAGTCCGGTCCGTCGCGCTCGAACGCGCCGACCGATCCTTCAGTCAGCTCCTGGCAGGGACTCCTATTGGCCCCGGAGGGAGCTCCGATGCCGCCCGGGTTCCTGACTTGCGTAGTCAGGTCCGCAGGCGCCGCACCTCGTCCCGCCGTCACGAACGCCTCCCGATGGCGCCTTCAACTGGACGAGGTGCCGCCGAGTGTACGTACGATTTTGATCGCGGGGATAAGCGACGAGTATTTTTCGTTCTCGTCATGGCCGGGCTTGTCCCGGCTATGAACAACGGCACTAAACGTGTTGGGCGTGATCGCCCGCGGCGAGCTTCTTCAACTGGGAGCGATCGACTTTGCCGGTGGCATTCATCGGCATCGCACCAAGGAACACGATCTCTTCGGGCGCCTTGTAACCTACGCGGGCACGGGCGAACGCGATCAGCTCGACGACGGTAGGCCGCGCCGCTTCCCGCTTGAGCTCGACATAAGCCCGCACGTTCTCGCCATGCATGAGGTCGTGGATGCCGATGACGCCGGCATTCTCCACCGCGGGATGCTCTAGAAGAGCGTCCTCGACTTCTTGAGGACTGATTCGAGCCGTCATGCACGATGATCTGCTTCTGCCGCCCGCAGAACCAGAGATAGTTGTCCCGGTCGGCCCTCATGACGTCGCCGGTGTCGAACCAGCCGTCCTTCACGACCTCGGCCGTCGCTTGCGGATCATTCCAATAGCCGGAGGCTTGGCTGCGCGTATTAATGAAGACGCGCCCTTCTTCGCCGTTGCCCGCCTCCTTTCCCTCTGCTTGGCGGATGGAGAACGTGAAGCCGGGGTTGGGCAGGCCGATCGAGCCAAACTTGTCCAAGCCACCAGGAGGATTGTTGGCGGCGATGCCAAGCTCGGTCATGCCATAGCCCTCATGGATCGTCTGCCCGGTCAGCGCCAGGAATTCCTTCTCGAGCTCGGCGGCAACTTTGTCGCCGCCGGAGCGCACGAATCTGAGCGAAGCGAAATCGTCCGCCGTGGCGCCGCTCTCGCGAATGAGGTGGAGCAAAGCGCTCGGCAGCATTGTAAGCACGGTCGGCCGCGCTGCCTGCATGAGCGGGCCAAGCTCGGCGTGATCGAAGGTCCAGGCCACCGCCACGCGGGCGCCGGCAGAAAGCGCGCCGAGGGAGAACGAGAACGCGCCGAGATGCGAGCAGGACGAGGCCGGCAGCATGGTGTCGGCGGGCGTGAATTTATAGCCCTCGGCCACGCTCGCGAACATCCACCCGAGCGATGCGAAGGTGTGGGTGACGCCCTTAGCGGGGCCAGTGCTGCCGGAGGTGAAGAAGATGGCGGCTGGCGCATCTGAGGCAGGTTCGTTCAATGTCGCGGCAGGCGGCTCGCTGGCCACGAGATGCTCGAAGCTCGGGCCCGAGCTTGCGATCGCTCCATAAGAGATGACGCCAAGCGGGAGGCTGCTCGCCTTGCTTGCCGCGATGTCGTTGGCGGGGCATGGGCCAGGATGATCGCCGCGCCGCTCACTTCAAGCGCGTGATCGATCTCTGGCGGCGTGTAACGATAATTAAGGGGCGTCATGACGAGACCTGCCTTGAAGCAGGCGAGATAGTGCGCAATCAGCGCCGTGCGGTTCGGCATGAGCGACGCCACGCGGTCGCCGGGCTTGAGGCCGAGCGTGAGGTAGTTTGCGGCCAGGCGGTTGGTGACCCGCTCCAGCTCTGCCCAGGACCACGCGTCCTCGAGCGAGAGCAACGCCGTCTCGTCGGGGCGCTGGCTTAGGCCTGCGTCAAGAAGTTTCGAGAGCCGGACGGGCTCTTTCAGTGCTGGTCCCGAAAGCGGCATCAGTGGTCGTAGCGGTAGACGCGGTAGAAGCCGGTCGGGTCACGGAAGACTTCACGCGCCGCCGAGAAGCCTGCCTCGTGGCCGAGCTCAAGCCAGCCGGCTGCGCTTTCCGGACGATCGCTCACGGCGGCGTGGTGCTCGATCTGCGCCCACTCCTCCTTGGTGAGGAAGGTCCAGGCGGGACGGTTCACGCGGCAGAGAAGCGTGCAACAAAGCCTTCGCGGTCCTCGCCGTCGGCAAGTGTCGGCTCGTAGATCATCAGCAGCTTGCTGGTCGAGCCGTGGAGGGCTTTGAGCAATTCAAGCTTATCCTCGGTTGAGAGGTGATGAATCGACAGCCCGCACCAGGCGACATCGGCGGGCTCGGGGCGACGCTCCAAGGCCTCGACGAAATCGCGATGGTCGAGCTCGACGGCGAAGGGAACGCCCTTGAGATTCTTGGCGGCGAGTTGCAAGGCGGGCTCCGACAGGTCGATGCCGTGATAATGGTTGACCTTGGTGCCGGCGATCGCACCTTTCATCTGGCCTGCATCGCCGCAAGCGATATCGACGAAGGCGAAAGGCCTGGGTAGCGATTTCAGCGTGTCATGAAGAATTTTGCCTACTTCCTTGTGCGACAGCACGTCGCTATCGACGAGCTTCTGATACGTGGACCATTGCTTCTGGAACTGCTCGAGCGCAGCCGCGTCAGCCACCCCTTCGCGAGATTGAAAATGATGAATGTGAATTTTCATACGCCCCGCCGAGCCTCCGGTTCGTTGTCTGAAGGAAGCGTTTCTAGCCCAGGGCGGATTTAGCGCACAACGCGCTTTCTGACGGCTCAATCCAGGCCTGGAAAGGACGTTTCACCGCAGCGCTCGCGCGCCCGCCGCGTTCCGTCATGATGATCTGCAGACGGCAGTTCAGCTCCCTGCCGCAGGGAAGTTGCTCATGCTATTGTTATTGCTCAAGGGCGTTTGGTGGGCTGCGTGGTGGCCCTATAGCACCTGGCTGCTTGCCGTCGACAAGGCCATATGCCGAATGAACGACGGCTGCGAGCCGCCGCAGCATCAGACAGACGACGAAGGGCAGGTACGCATCAAGGAGAGTAGCATGGCCAATGAAGCATTCATGAAGCCGGAGATTCCGGAAGCGATGCGCGATCTCATGAAGATGAGCATCGAGCAGGCAAAGCGGGCCTTCGATACGTTCGCCTCAACCAGTGAAAAGACGTGGAAGTCGCTCGAGACCGGTTCGCAATCGGCGCGGGTGGGCTTGGCCGCGCTGAATGCTAAGGTCGCCGAGATCACCCGCAATAACGCCGAGGCAAATTTTGCTCTCGCGCTTAAACTCACCGAGACCAGGGACCTCAACCAGGCGATGGATCTCCAGGCGCAACACGCGCGCAAGCAGATGGAGAGCTTCGTGCATCAATTGGAGGAGCTGCGCGACCTTGCGGCGCAAGTGATTCAGGAGGGCAGCGCAACCGCCGCGGCCATGGGCAAGCAGGCCGCACAGGATATGGCAAGCGCGACGACCTCTTCCGCCCGAAGCGCGCCAAGCTTTGGCTCATCGAGCTACGCGGCGGCAGGCGAGAGGCGAAGCTAGCAAAGCGCGAAGTCGACCTGACGCGGTTCACGCCGCCTCGAAATGCTTGCAGGCAAGCCAAATCGTGCGGCCGCCCGCCTGCGCGTCTTCGATTGCATGATC
This sequence comes from Pseudomonadota bacterium, assembly GCA_046735075.1. GTDB lineage: Bacteria > Pseudomonadota > Alphaproteobacteria > Rhizobiales > Methyloligellaceae > Methyloceanibacter. The sequence goes on along the minus strand of JBKPSQ010000080.1, from coordinate 1,682 downwards.
TATGGTGGCGAAGCCATGGCGAATGAATAATTGTGCGTATTCGCCGGGATCGAGGCTTGCATGATAAAGCGGATCGCCCCGGTACTTGCCGATGGCTTCGCCGAAACGTGGCCCTGCGTTGAACATGAGGATGGTGCCTGCAGAGGCGTGCGCGGCGAACACGTCAAACATCGCACGCTGGTCCTCGGGACAAAGATGGAAGAAGCTGTCCCAAGCCAAGATGCCGTCGAATCTTCGCTTCAGACTTAGCTCGCGCATATCACCTACGATCCACTCCTGATCCCGCAGTCGCTGCCGACACAGCCCGATCAAGGTAGGCGAGCTATCGACGCCCGTTATGCGCATGCCGTGAGCCGCTAGGTTGACGGCAACAGGTGAGCCGCCACCACATCCAAGGTCAAGCACCGCTGCAGCGGGTGGCAGCAAGCTAAGGAAGTGATCGTGCCATTTCTTGTCGTTCCAACCGGCGCTCCGCCGGTCGGCATCCCACGCTACAGCGTGCCGTTCGTAATGAGCGGCGATCTTGTCGGCGAGACCTTTCATGAGCCAGGAATGGGTCCTCATCCAACCGCAGCAAGGGAAACTAGCCTTGCCAGACCTAGAACGCCCAGCCGGGATCGTGGCTGATTTCGTGGAAGGCCTTGTGGATCGCCCCTCCCCAGCCGTCGCGAATGGCCTGGAGGTAAGGGTCGTCGTCCTCGAGACGGATGGTGAAGTCCTTCTTCAGCGAATTGCGCCGGTAGATGAGAAGATCGATCGGCGGCCCGACCGAGACGTTGGAGCGCATGGTTGAGTCGAAAGAGATCAGCGCGCATTTCGCCGCGTCGCTCAAGCTCGTGCCGCGGTGAATGATGCGATCGAGAATCGGCTTGCCGTATTTCACCTCGCCGATCTGGAAATAATTGGTGTCGCCCAGGGCCTCGATGAAATTGCCGGCGTCATAGATCAGGAACAGCCTGAGTTGGCCGCCCTTGAGCTGGCCAGCGAGAATGAAGGAAGCACTGAAATCGACGTCGTGCTGCTGGAGATAGCCGCCGTCGATCTTGTGCACCTCGCGGATCGCCGTGCCGATGACACGCGCGGCGCCGAACATCGAGTTAACGGCGTAGAGGTCACGCTCTGGATTTTCGTTGTTGAGCCATTCACTCACCAGACTCATCACGCCTTGGGTCAGCGAGAGATTGCCGGCGGTGAGCAGCGCGAAGAAGCGGTCCCCCGGCTTCTCGAAGGTAAACATCTTGCGGAAGGTCGAGACGCGATCGATGCCCGCATTGGTACGGGAATCCGACGCGAGCACTACCCCCTCATCGACCAGGATGCCGATGCAATAAGTCACGTGGCCTCCTACTGGGCTTGCTGTTGTTGCTGGCTCGGGAAACTCACCCTCACCTTCATGGTTTCGGTGCCGCCGCCGCTTCTCACTCCGCGCACCGGTCCCGCCTCAGCATAGTCGAGGCCGATGGCAGTGCGAATATAAGCATCGGTCGCACAGGCGCGATTGGTCGGGTCGAACCCCACCCAGCCGAGATCGTCGACGTAGGCCTCGGCCCAGGCATGGCTCGTGGATTGTGCCTCGTGGCCGGCGCCGTGGCTGAGATAACCACTGACATAGCGCGCCGGTATGTCGAGCGCGCGGCAGACGGCGCAGAAGATATGGGCGTGGTCCTGACAGACGCCGGCGC
>JBKPSQ010000079.1:0-28211 GCA_046735075.1 Pseudomonadota bacterium | reverse complement strand
ATAAGATGATCGGCGTCGGTAAGCTGGTGGCGCAGGAGTTGACGGGCGAGAAGAGCGCGCTGCTTGAGCCGTTCCGCTTTGCGCGGTTCGCTAAGGGCGAGTTGCACCCGACCTCCCACAGCCCATTCCCGTGGAGTTGAGTGTAGAGGTGCAAACATGAACTACGCCGCATCCACTAATCAAAAGGCGACGGATATCGAGCGCTTCGTCGAAGCGCCCGGGCGCAAGGAACTTGTCGAGCAGGTCAGGCAGAAAATCGACGAGCTCGGCATCGAATATCTTTATCTGCAATTCATCTCAGTGACGGGCCGCATCTGCGGTAAGGGCATCCCCGCCGACCATTGGGAATCGGTGGCCGAGAAGGGCTTCCAGCTCGTCTACGGCGCCACCATGAATCTGTTCCTCAATCGGCGTGGCGACTATCTGGGTTACGGTCCGGAGGCCGCCGAGCTGGTCGGCATTCCAGAGCCCGAGACCTTCATGCAGCTCCCGTGGGACAAGCGGGTGGCACGGCTCTGGTGTACGCTCTTCCGCAACCGCGAGGAACGCACTGAGCCTGGAGCGTTCCTTACCGCAGATTCACGCGGCAACCTGCGCCGTTTGCATGAACAATTCCAGAAGGAGCACGGGCTACAGCTTCGTCACGGCACCGAGCCGGAGATGATGTGGCTCAAGAAGGACGCGGAAGGCCAGCCCGCCGGCGGGTATTCCAATCCGTACTGCTATCACATCGATCAATTCGAGAGCTTGAGGCCGGTCTACATGCGAGTGATCGAATATTGCCGCAAGATGGGCCTCGACATGATCCAAGGCGATCACGAGGATTCGCCTGGTCAGCTTGAGCTCAATTTCACTTTCGACGACTGCATGCGGACGGCCGACCGGCTCGCCACCTATCGCCAGATCTGCGCGCAGGTAGCCCGCGAGTTCGGCATCATCGCCTGCTTCATGTGCAAGCCCTTCATGGGCGTCTCCGCCAATGGGTGCCACCACAACATCTCGCTGTGGCGGGGCGGCAAAGAGAAGGTGAAGCCGCTCGGTAACGACGAGAAGAAGCTGCCCGGCATGGAGCAGAACTACATTTATATGAAGGGCGGCGAGAACACCTTCATGCCCGACACGGACGACATCCAGCTTCCCGGCAAAGTAGGGTTGATGGCGATCGGCGGCATCGTGGCCCATCTCGGCGCCCTCACGGCGATCGGCTGCTCGACGGTGAATTCGTACCGGAGACTTTGGGACACAGGCTTTTGGGCGCCGGTATTCGCCGATTGGGGCTTCCAGAATCGCACCACCGGCTTGCGCGTCTCGGCACCTGGCAGATTCGAGTATCGGGCGGTGGATGCCATGGTGAATCCGCATCTCATGGCCGCGGCACTACTCATGGCCATGGATGATGGGCTCAAGCGCAATCTCGATCCGGGCCCACCCGAAGAGCGCAACATCTATCAGGCCATGGAAGCCGGTAAACAGGTGAGAAAGCTGCCAATGACGCTCGGCGATGCACTCGAGGCGCTGAAGAAAGATGACGTTATCCGCGCGGCGATGCCCGGCGAGATGTACCGGCTCTACGACGAATATAAGCGCGACGAGTGGGAGCGCTTCCTGCACACCGTGACCGAGTGGGACGTCAAGACCTATCTCGACTGCCTGCCGTAACGAGCAGGCGCTTCAACTAGGGAGAGTAGAAAAAAATGTGCGGAATTGCCGGCCTCATCCACCGCGACGGCACGACCAGCGTCGGCAAGGAAATGACGGCGATGCTGAAGAGCTTAAGGCATCGGGGTCCGGATTCCACCGGGTTCGCCATCTACGGCCCCTCGACGCCAAATGAATATGTGATGCGGCTCAAGCTCGCTGAGCAGGAGGACCTCACTAAGGATCACCGCATCCGGCAGAAGATCAGGGAGCGTCAGGCGGAGGTCGACAACAGGCTTGCCGAACTCGGCGCCGAGACTATCGAGATTGCCGAGGCCACGCCTTATGCCTTCCGCTATCGCCTCCGCTATGGCGGCGACACGCGGCAGCTCGCTACCGAGATCGAGCAGATCGAAGGCGCGGAAGTTCTGTCCTTCGGCAGCGCGCTCGAGCTGATCAAGGATCTAGGCGACGCGAGCCATGTGTCGGAGCAATACGGGCTCGGCGCCTTCCGCGGCACGCACGGCATTGGCCACACGCGCATGGCGACCGAGTCCGACGTCGATATCCGCTCGGCCCATCCTTATTGGGCCTATCCCTATAACGACATCGCGGTCGTCCATAACGGCCAGATCACCAATTACTGGATCATGCGCCGCGAGATGGAGCGGCTCGGCCATCGGTTCATGTCGAACTGCGACTCGGAGCTGCTCGCCGTCTACACCGCTAACAATCTCGAGCAAGGCGCTACGCTCGAGGATTCGCTGAAAGCCTCGGTCAAGGAGATCGACGGCGTCTTTACCTATCTCGTGGCCACCGACTCCGAGCTCGGCATGGCCAAGGACACCATGGCGGCCAAACCCATGGTGCTGTTCGAGAGCGACAATCTGGTCGCGCTCGCCTCCGAGGAAGTCGCCATCCGTGCCATCGTGCCGCGCGAAATCGACACCTCCGATCCTTACGACGAAGAGGTCCGCGTATGGCAGCGATAACGCGGGGCGAACTAACCGAGCAGGAGCGCCGGTCCCATGAGATGGGACTGCACACCGAGAAGCTCGGCGGGCGCTCGATCCAAAAATTCTTCGATGTCGATCTGAACCAGCCGGTCAATGGCTTTGCGCTGCCCAATGCCTATGATGTCAATTTCAACAAGCGCGCCGAGATCGACGCCTCCAACATGCCGTCGCAGAACGTCAATCTGCGCCTGCGCGAATTGATGCAGGACGGATACGGCACCATCGTCATCAAGAATCCGGGAGCCAAGCATTCGATCGCGGTCGGCATCCTCAACCGCCTCAATCTCATCATCGAGGGCTCGCTCGGCTATTTCGGCTTGGGCCTGATTGATGGGCCGAACGTGCGCATCTCCGGCCGCGTCGGCTGGTCGTGCGCCGAGAACATGATGAGCGGCACGATCCTTATCGAGAAGAATGCGGGCTCGCAGTTCGGCGCGGCCATCCGCGGCGGCGACCTCGTCTGCAAAGGCGATGTCGGTTCGCGCACCGGCATCGACATGAAGGGGGGCACTATCATCGTCGGCGGCGACACCGGCGCCTTCACCGGCTTCATGATGCAGCGCGGACGCATGGTTATCTGCGGCAATGCCGGCAAGAATCTCGGCGACTCTATGTATGACGGCACGATCTATATCGGCGGAGAGCCCGAGAGCCTCGGCGTCGACGCGGTGTGGGGAACCATGACCGATCTCGACAAGGCTTGGCTCGAACGGAAGCTTCGCTTGTATGACGTTTCGCCCAAGGGCGGCATTGCCGCCTTCCGCAAGATCGTCGCCGGCAAGCAATTGTGGAACTACGACAATCTCGAGCCGACCGAGAAAAAACTGGTGCTGTAGAGCGCGGGGCTGGGCAACATGAAAAAGAACAAGAAGGGTGGAAACGGTGCGGCGAAGGTTCCGGCCGAATCGGAGCGGTTCATTCTCGGCCAGAGCAAGATCTTTACGCCCGAGGTCATCAACGACATCCATGTGAAGTCCGAGCTTGGCCGTTATCGCATGCGCGGCTTCTCGCTGTTCAAGAAGATCCCGCACTGGGATGACCTCACCTTCCTGCCCGGCACGCTGACCCGTTTCGTGATCGAGGGCTATCGGGAGAAATGCGACACCAAGACGGTGGTCGGGCCCAAGGCCAAGCGGCCGATGGTGCTCGACATCCCGGTCTATGTGACCGGCATGAGCTTCGGTGCGCTCTCTTATGAATCGAAGATCGCGCTTGCGCGCGGCGCCACCATGGCCGGTTCGGCCACATGCTCGGGCGAAGGCGGCATGATTCCCGACGAGCGCCGCTACTCGATCAAGTGGTTCTATCAGTGCATCCAGTCGCGCTACGGCTTCAATCCGCATCATCTGCGGCTCGCCGACGCTTGCAAGTTCTTCATCGGCCAGGGCTGCAAAGTCGGCCTCGGCGGGCATCTCATGGGCCAGAAAGTCACCGACCAGGTCGCCGAGATGCGCTCGCTGCCTGCCGGCATCGACCAGCGCTCGCCTGCGCGCCATCCCGACTGGCTTGGCCCTGACGATTTAGCGCTGAAGATCGAGGAGATCAGGGAGGCCACCAATTGGGAGATCCCGATCCAGCTCAAGCTCGGCGCCGCGCGCGTCTATGACGACGTGCGCATGGCGGTGAAGTGCGGGCCGGACTCTATCTATATCGACGGCATGGAAGGCGGCACAGGCGCAGGTCCGCATGTCGCGACCGAAGATACCGGGGTTCCCGGCATCGCCGCCATTCGCCAGGCGCGGCGCGCCATCGATGAGCTTGGCAAGCGCGGAGAGATTTCGCTCGTCTATGCCGGCGGCATCCGCAATGGCGGCGATGTGGCAAAAGCGCTCGCGCTTGGGGCCGATGCGATTGCTATCGGCCACTCCGTGCTGATGGCGCTCAACTGCAACAAGGAAATTCCCGAATCCGATTTCGAGAACGAGATCGGCGTGCCGGCTGGCTATTGCTATCACTGCCACACTGGCCGCTGCCCGGTCGGCGTCGCCACACAAGACCCCGAGCTCAGGAAGCGGCTCGATCCCGACGCGGCCGCCGAGCGCGTCTACAATTTCCTGCACACCCTCACGCTCGAGGCACAGATGCTGGCGCGCGCCTGCGGCAAGACATCAGTGCACAGCCTGGAGCCCGAAGACTTGGCGGCGCTCACCATGGAGGCTTCGGCCTTGGCGCAAGTGCCGCTGGCCGGCACCGACTATACGGTCGGCGTGGACAACTACCACAAGATCGGATGAGCGGAGCTGAAGCTGATGGGAGACAAGTCCGGCAAGAAGGCGAAGGCCAAGAACGACGTCGACAAATACATCGAGGACGCCGCCGGCCTCGATACCGCCCGCGAGCAGGCGATCGGTCAGCATATCGGCTACCGCTACGACGTGAATCTGCTGCCCGACTACGAGCGGCTTACGCCTTATCTCAAGGCCTATATGGAGTTCATGGGCTGGGATGACCTCAATTGGCTCGAGGACGTGCATATGGGCTACGAGGCGGGTAAGCCCGCGATCTTCGACCGCAACATCAACGGCTGGGTGCGCATTCCGAAAGAAATGGAGCTGCCCGACAACCAGCAGGATCGCGACATGCTGGCGCGCGAGCTCTTGGTGCGCTTCCAGACGTCACCCAATCATCCATTGAGGGAGCTGAACAAAGCCTATCGGAAGTTCTAAAGGGCAGGCGTATTCTGCTCGTGAAGGGAGTCAATCAAGGGGGTTTGCAACAGAGGATAGATGACTAGCCCTCGAGGACGGGCGAGCGCGATCGAGGGCGCGGCCTAAAGGAGGGGTTCTATGGTCGCTGCCACTAAAACTGCAGGCGCGGTTCCGGCGTCGGAATCGCAACTTCACCGCGTCATCGGCTGGAAAGACGCGTTCTGGGTCGCGAGCGGCGTCCCCGCTCTCGTTCTTTTCTCCATCGGAGGCATCGCCGCAACGGTCGGCACCCCATCGGTGCTGGTGTGGACGCTGTCGGTGATCTTAGGCTTCATCCAAGCCTTCACCTATGCCGAGATCGCCGGACTCTTTCCCAACAAATCGGGCGGTGCCTCGGTCTATGGCGCGGCCGCCTGGGTGCGCTACTCGAAGTTCATCGCCCCGCTTTCGGTGTGGTGCAACTGGCTCGCCTGGACTCCTGTGCTCGCCATCGGCTGCGGTATTGCCGCTGGCTATATCCTGAATGCTCTCTTCCCGCCCGATGCGGTGATCCGGACCTGGGAGATACAACTCTTCGACCTCAGCTTCCTGAAAGAAGGTCTCAAGATCAGGCTCAACTCGACTTTCTTCATCGGCGCGATCCTGATCGCGATCTCCTTTGCCATTCAGCACCGCGGTATTCTCTCGACTGCCAAGGTGCAGACCATCGTCGGCGTGGCGGTGCTATTGCCGCTGCTCATCATCGGCATCGTGCCGTTGATCACCGGTGACGTGGCTCTTAGCGCTTTCCAGCCTTTCGCGCCCGGCACCGATCCGGCCACCGCAGCCTGGAACAAGGCCGGCTGGACGCTCTTCTTCGGTGGCTTGTTTATCGCCGCGTGGTCGGCCTACGCATTCGAGACGGCCATCTGCTACACGAGTGAGTTCAAGAATCCCGCGACCGATACCTACAAGGCCATTCTCTATTCGGGCCTGCTCTGCATCGCGGTTTACATCCTTGTGCCGCTGTCCTTCCAAGGCGCTCTCGGCCTTGCCGGCGTCATGGCGCCCGGCATCGTCGATGGCTCCGGCGTGGCACAGGCTATGGCTTCTATGGTCGGGGGCGGCACCTTCGTCACCAATATCCTGGTGGTGATGCTGCTGCTCGCTTTGATGCTCGCCATCACCACGGCGATGGCCGGTAGCTCGCGCACGCTTTACCAGGGCTCGGTCGACGGCTGGCTGCCGCGCTATCTCAATCACGTGAACAAGAACGGCGCGCCGACCCACGGCATGTGGACGGATCTGACATTCAATCTGATCCTGCTTCTCATGTCGGACTATCTGTTCGTGCTCGCGGTCTCCAACGTCTGCTACATCGTGTTCAACTTTCTGAACCTCAACGCGGGCTGGATCCATCGCATCGACAACGCGCATGTGAGGCGTCCGTGGAAGGCTCCGAATTGGCTACTAGGAGCGGGCGCGGTGCTGTCCTTCGTCAACGCGTTCCTGCTTGGCGCCGGCGCCGACGTTTGGGGCCCAGGCACACTCACGGCGGGCATTGTCGCCGTTGCACTAATCATCCCCGTGTTCATCTTCCGCCACTGGATACAGGATAAAGGCGTGTTCCCGGAGGGCATGCTCGCCGATCTCACGCCGGCGGGAGGCAAGCTCGGCGATAGGAAGGCTGGCATGCTGCCTTACATCACGCTCGCCGGTGGCGTTGCCGCCGTGCTCATCGGCTTTCTCTTGTTCTGGACGTAGGCGAAGGCCCGCGCCATTCAGAGCTGAAGAGAGAGAGAGAGCTGAGGAGAGATTGTCGGCCGGGATCAGGATTTGGTCCCGGCCGACTTCCAATCTGGGGTGAATTCGAGCACGAGCGCCTCGTCAGGTAGGGCGGGATTGAAGGCGCGATTGTGCCAGAGACTTGCTTCGCGCCGCGCATCGCCATGAGGCAGGAGTGCAACCGCGCAAGGCAACCGGTAAGTCTGGCTGAACTGTTCGAACAGAAGCGTGCAAGCGCCTTCGGCAACCAGTTGTCCGGCAAATGGCGACCTGGCAGGGAGCACCGCCGTCATCCGGTCGCTGAATTTGAGCGGCTGCTGAAAATAATCGGCCTGAAGATAGGCGAGCACCTGCTCATAGACGTCTCGCGCCTCCTGCGCCTTCAGCACCTGGAAGCGGAAGAAGGCGGTGCTTTCGTCAGGCTGCGTGGGCACCATGAGTACGGTCAGCGCTGGCGCGAGCTCGACACCCGAAGCATCGAGCACGCGAGGCCGCATGCCCGGCGACGGCCGCCCTGCATCCTGGCGCATGGCGAATTGCCTAATGCGGCACTGCCACGCAATGAAGTCGTCACGCAAAGATTGTGTGGAATTTTTTTTCAAGGCGTTGCGCAGTCAAACAGCGGCCACATCAAGACATTTGCCTAGTTTTTAGCCAAATCCTGCACTGGTAAGAGCAGATGCACTATTTCCTGTCAGGAAAACTTATTTCATACCGGTTGACGCAATTTGGATGCCGGCGCTAGAGTTAATCATGGCGGAGAGGCCCCATTAGACTACGCAATGGGGGTTACAGCCAAGGGAAACAGAACGGCCTGGTTTGGCCGCCGGGGAAGCCAACATCGGAGGTAGAAGCATGGCTGAAGTCGCGGTAAGGGCCGACGTGCCCGAACATCTTCGCGACCGCGTCGATAAAATGTTTAGACGGGATTCCAGAGCGGCGATTACGCTCATCACCGTGCTCTGGCTCACCATCTTCTTCGTGATTCTCGCCGTAAGATCCTACATGCCGCCAGGCGTCGAAATCGTATGCTGGATCGCGGCGGCAATCCTGCTCCTCTACAACACCGCTTCCATCGTGGCCATGCTCCGACACTATGCCGAGGACAAGGCCCATATCTATCCCATCGACATCCATCATCTCGACGCCGGCCGCTAGGGGAGGGGTTCATGGCGAAGATTTACGTTCCTCCGAAGCAAGGCGTCGCAGGACAGTTGTTCGACGTCGCATTTTTGCTCGCGCTCGTGTTTGCGGCGCTCTTCATTCCGCTCTGGCTTAAGATCGCCGTGCCTTCGCGGGTCGAAAGGCTGCCCGAAGGCGTGAGCTACACACTCGCCGCCGACGGCACGACCAAGCAGTGGACCGGACTCACCTGGGAGAAGCTCGGCCAGAACCCGACCATGCAGGCCCAGTGGGAGAAGCTCGGCTACACCGTGGAGACGGCGGCCGATATCATCACCCAGCCCTTCGACTACACCATCGACACCGGTGGATTGGTGATCACCGCTATCGTGATCATCGGCTTCTTCGTTTTCCTGGTCATTATGTCGGACCGCGAATATCGGCAGGTCATCGCCGAGAAGTTCGACGGAGGGACTGACCGTCGGTCAGTCTGAGAGGAGACACGTCAATGTGGGACATACTCGCAACGATCGCGTGGGTGATCTCCGCGGCGATCTTTCTTTGGATGGTCTGGGACTTCTTCGTCGTCAACTCGAAGTACGGAGAGGACGTTCTCGTTAGTTCGCGGGAGGGCGTGGATGAGCTCCTGCCGACCGCAAATCAACCCACTGCCACGAAGAAGAAATAAGCCATGGTCGACACAACCGTTTCCTCCGGAATTACGACCCAGTCCAAGGCGCTCAATCTGCTGAAGGTTCTCGGACCGGCGCATATCTGGGCGCTTGGCGTAGGCATCGTTCTGGTCGGCGAGTTCATGGGTTGGAACTACGCCGTGGGTAAAGGTGGCGCCTTTGGCGCGCTCGTCGCCTGCTTCGTCATCGGTATCCTCTACACATGCGTGGCGAAGATCGACTCCGAGGTGACCTCGACCGTAGCCTCGGCAGGCGGGCAATACGCGCAAGCCAAGCACACCATCGGCCCGTTGATGGCGTTCAATGTCGGCCTGTTCATGACCTTCACCTATCTCATGCTGAACGCCGGCGACATCCTGGTCGCCGGGCAGCTGGTGCAGATCGGTGCTCAGCAGCTTGGCCATGACATTCCCTGGCAGCCCTTTACGGTGCTCTGCCTCGCGGTCCTGACGCTGCTCAACTATCGCGGCGTGCTGGCCACCCTTACCGTAAACTTCGTAATCACCGCGGCGGCTTTTGCCAGCATCATCATCCTGTTCATTGGGGTTAAGCCGTGGGCTCCCGGCGAGGTTCTTCTACACGAGCAGCTGCTGACCGCGCTCCCCTATGGCTGGATCGGCGTGATCGCAGCGCTGCATTTCGGCATGTGGTTTTATCTCGGCATCGAGGGCACCTGCCAGGCAGCGGAGGAAGTCCGCTCTCCCGGTCGCGCGTTACCGCTCGGCACCATGAGCGGCATGATCACGCTGCTCATCGCCGCCGCGATCACCTGGTACGTCGCCTGTGGATTGATGCCCTGGGAATATATCGGCTGGGATGCCACGCTCGCGCCGCTCTACGACTCGGCACGCATGACCGGCAGCCCGTTTCTGATCGTGCTCCTGTTCATCGGCACCCTATTCTCCGCCATTGCGTCATCGAATGGATGCACCAATGATCAGGCACGAGCGTGGTTCGCCATGGGACGCGATCGCTATCTGCCGGAGTGGTTCGCGGGGGTGCATCCGAAATACCGGACGCCGTTCCGTTCCATTCTGTTCCTGACGCCGATCGTGTTGGTGTTTGCCCTGTATATTCCGCTCGCTCAGATCATCACCTTCTCGATCCTGTCGGGCCTGCTCAACTACACGTTCATGCCGATCAATATGTGGAATTTCCGGCGGAAATGGCCGCTCGGCATCATCCGTCGGGGCTTCAGCCATCCGTTCCACCCGTTACCCGCGCTCACGCTGCTCATTCTCTGCGCGGCGACGTTCTTCGCGGTCTATCTCGGCTATGGGCGGCAACTTCTGGCGATGATGGCATTCTATATCGTCGCCTCGCTGTGGTTCTCGTTCTATCGCTACCGCTATGTAAGGCGCGGAGCGCAGTTCACCATGCCGTGGCCAAAGCCCGCGGGGTATTGAGGATCGAATGCTGAGCTATGCGGTTGCGTTGGTAGGCATCATCCTTCTGGTGATGCTCTACCGCCGCGACCGCAGCCGTTTGAAGGCGCAGCGGGGCGCGTTTTTCGACCTCTGTCTGGATCTGTTCCAGAGCTACCGGGTCACTCAGGAAGGTCCACTCTATCCCTCGCTCAGCGGTCGCTATCGCGATCACGAGGTACGGCTCGAGCCGGTCATAGACAACATGGCGTGGCGCAAGGTGCCCGTGCTCTGGCTTAGGGTCACGGTGCTGAAGCCCAACTCCTACCGCGGCATCCTCGATCTGCTCGTGCGACCAGGCGGCGTCGAAGTGTATTCGCCGAGCAACGAGCTCCATTATCACCTGCCGTTGCCCGAGGGGTGGCCCCAGCAGGCGCTGCTCTGTACGGACGATGAAGCGTCGATTCCGCCGCTCGAGCTGATCACTCCGCACATTGGTATTTTTGCCGACCAGTACATGAAAGAGCTAATCGTGACTTCCCGCGGCGTGCGGCTCGTCCGCATGATCTGGCAAGCGAGCCGGCTTCACTACGCCGTATTCCGCGAAGTCAAGTTCGACGAGACCTGCCTCGATCCTATGCTCGCCAAGACCTTGTTGGACGCAACGGTCGCTATTGCCGAGGCGCTCTCGGGCGCCCGCACCGTCGAGCAGGCAGCGTGACACCGGCTAACGCCGCGGCAAACCCAGTGCCTCAGCAGGATCGGCCGCTCAAGCCTCCCCTCAATCCCTATCTCGTGTTGCTTGCGGCAATTCTGCTGCCCGGCTTCGGCCATGTATTGAATGGACAGCCGAAGCGGGGCCTCATCATGCAGCTTTTCATGATCGCGCTCGCCTTCGTCACTTGGCAACTCGCGCCCCCCATGGCGAGCTTCATCGGCAAGTTGTCGGGCGGGCTTTTCGTCTACGCGCTCAGCATTCCTGAAGCTTACCGCGTGGCGCGACTCCGCTGGGAGCTGTTTCATGCCAAGCCCCCTGGGTCTTCGGGAGCTGGCTAATCGAGGGTCAAGCGGTAGCGGACGAAATCGTCCGCTGCCGCGAACTCGTCATAGACGCGCCGTGCCGCCGCATTGCTTTCCCGCGTATGCCAGTAGAGCCGCGACCAGCCACGCTCCTTGGCGCGTGCCAGGAGATCGGCGATCAAGGCGCGCCCGATACCATGGCCTCTTGCCTCAGGAGCGACGAAGAGGTCCTCGAGGTAGCAAATCGGATCGAGCGTCCAGGAGCCTTGGTGAATGATCGAGACGGTGAAGCCGGCGACGTTCCCCTTCCATTCGGCCACGCGACCGAACAGCGGCGAGTCTGGCGTCAGCATTCTCTTCCAAGTTCCCGCTGTGACCCTTTCGGGCACGTTGGTCTCGTAGAATGCACAATATCCTGCCCATAAAGCCCGCCACGCGCTCTCGTCCTCTGGCGCAGGATCGCGAATGACGAGAGGACTGGATTCGCCTGATGCCACGGATCGACTCAATGCTCGCGGATGAAGACGAGGTCGGCTATAGCGATGATACCGGCCTTGAGCCGCGCGGAGCAGGGGATTCCATGGCGGTTAAAACCAAAGCGCGACGGAAAACGCGGGTGCCGCAGCGAAAACCCGCCCCGCCGAGCCCGGTCGGTGGCGAGCTTAAGACCGGCTCGCTTGCCCCGCATCCTGCCGCCAGTCGCTCCATCGCCGAGTCGATTGGCGCCCAAGTCCGCAGCCTTCGCCGCAAACTCGACTTGACGGGGGCCGAGCTTGCCGATCAGGCCGGCCTCTCCGCCGGCATGTTGTCCAAGATCGAGAACGGCGCGGTGTCCGCATCGATCGACAGCCTCGAGGCTCTGTCGCGCGCGCTCAACGTGCCGCTCACAACCTTCTTCGCAACCTACGAGGAGCAGCGCGATTGCTCCTACGTGATGGCCGGCAAGGGCGTGACCATCGAGCGGCGCGGCACCAAGGCCGGACATCAATATCAGCTGCTCGGTCATTCCATCTCCGGCGAGATCGTGGTCGAGCCTTATCTCATCACCCTGACCGAGGAGGCGAAACCCTACACGTTGTTCCAGCACGCGGGCGTCGAGTTCATCTTCATGTTGACCGGACGCGTGCTCTATCGCCACGCCGATAAGGCCTATCCGCTCGCGCCGGGCGACGCGCTGTTCTTCGACGCCGCCGCCTTGCACGGCCCCGAGGAGCTGACCAAGCTCCCCATGACGTATCTGTCCATCATCATCTACCCGCGGACCTGAGAGCGCTCCGCTAACAGTCGAGCGTGTTGGCGCGCTCCCATGGCGTGAGCTGGCGCGAATAGTCGTCCCACTCGCGGTTCTTGAGCTTCACGTAGGAGTCGACGAATTCGCCGCCGAGCTCGCGCCGGAGCAGCTCCGATTTCTGCGTTATCCGCAAGGCGTCGAGCAGGTTGAGCGGGAGCTTCTTGGTGTCCGTCGGCGCCTTGTGGCGTTCGGCATACATGTCGATGTCGAGCGGCTTGCCCGGATCGGTACCTTTGGCGATGCCTTCGAGACCGGCAACCAGCAGTGCGGCCGGGAGCAGGTAAGGATTGGTGGCGCCATCCGCGAGACGAAACTCGAACCGGCCGCTGCCCGGGATTCTGATCATGTGGGTGCGGTTGTTGCCGGCATATGTCACCGTGTTGGGCGACCAGGTGGCGCCCGACGTCGTGACTGGCGCGTTGATGCGCTTGTAGGAATTCACCGTTGGGTTGGTGATCGAGCACAGCTCCTGTGCGGCGTTCATCACGCCGCCGATGAAATTATACGCGGTGCGGGAGAGCCCGAGCCCGTCATTGCCGTTCTCGAATACGTTCTCGCCGTTCTTCCACAGCGACACATGCACGTGGCAGCCGCTGCCGGTTAGGTTGGGGAAGGGCTTTGGCATGAAGGTCGCGCGCAAGCCATGCTTCTCGGCGATCGCCTTCACCATGTACTTGAAGAACGCCATGCGATCGGCGGTGACGAGGCAGTCGTCATAGAGCCAGTTCATCTCGAACTGGCCGTTAGCGTCCTCATGGTCGTTCTGATAGGGGCCCCAGCCGAGTTCGAGCATGGAATCGCAGATTTCGCTGATCACTTCGTAGCGTCGCATCAGCGCAGACTGGTCGTAGCAGGGCTTCGCCTGAATATCGGCCGGATCGCTGATCGCCGACCCGTCCGGGCTCACCAGAAAATACTCGCATTCGACGCCGGTCTTGAGCTGGTAGCCTTGCTTGGCGGCCTTGTCCCTTACCTTCTTCAGGATATTGCGCGGCGCTTGATCTACGAGCTTGCCGTTCATGTAAGGATCGGCGGCGAGCCAGCCGACCTCCTTCTTCCACGGGAGCTGGATCAGACTGTCAGGGTCGGGGATGGCGAGAACGTCAGGATCGGCAGGCGTCATATCGAGCCAGCTCGCAAATCCGGCAAAGCCGGCGCCTTCTTTGGCCATGTCGCCGATGGCCGCTGCCGGCGCGAGCTTGGCTCTCAGCGTGCCGAACAGGTCGACGTAGGAAATCAGGAAATATTTGATCCCGCGTTCGCGGGCCTCAGCGGCAAGATCGACCGGCATGTGACTCCCCTTTGCTGACCGGAGGCCTTTACTCAGCCTCTCCGTTCGATGACTTCAATCCTGGAATCCAGTCGGTGCCGGCAAGCGGCACACGCGCCATGGCTGCCGCCTCGACGGTAAGGGCGACGAGATCCTCTGGCTCAAGATTATGCACGTGGCTTTTGCCACACGCCCTGGCGATGGTCTGGGTTTCAAGCGTCAAAACTGTGAGATAATTGGCAAGGCGCCTGCCTCCGAGCACCGGATCGAAGCGCGCGGCAAGGACCGGGTCCTGCGTGGTGATGCCGGCTGGATCGCGGCCCTCGTGCCAATCGTCGTAGCATCCGGCCGCGCTTCCGAGCTTGCGATATTCCGCATCGAGCGCCGGGTCATTGTCGCCGAGCGCTATCAGCGCCGCCGTGCCGATCGACACTGCGTCGGCGCCGAGCGCGAGCGCTTTCGCGACATCAGCACCATTCCTGATCCCGCCGGAGACAATGAGCTGCACCTTGCGGTGCATCCCGAGGTCTTGCAGCGCCTTAACCGCAGGCCTGATGGCGCCGAGAATCGGCAGGCCGACATGCTCGATGAACACTTCCTGCGTCGCCGCGGTGCCACCTTGCATGCCGTCGAGCACCACCACATCCGCGCCGGCCTTGATCGCCAGCGCTGTGTCGTAATAAGGCCGCGAGGCGCCGACTTTGATGTAGATCGGCTTCTGCCAGTCGGTGATCTCCCTGATCTCCTCGATCTTGATCTCGAGGTCGTCAGGCCCGGTCCAGTCAGGGTGGCGGCAGGCCGAGCGCTGGTCGATGCCCTTAGGGAGCGTGCGCATCTCGGCAACGCGGTCGGAGATCTTCTGACCGAGCAGCATGCCGCCGCCGCCGGGCTTGGCGCCTTGCCCGACCACGATCTCGACCGCATCGGCACGCCTGAGATCGTCGGGGTTCATGCCATAGCGCGAAGGGAGCAGCTGGTAGACGAGGAGATGCGAGTGATGGCGCTCCTCCTCGGTCATGCCGCCGTCGCCGGTCGTGGTCGAGGTGCCGGCCTGGGTCGCACCGCGCCCGAGCGCTTCCTTGGCCTGGGCCGAGAGCGAGCCGAAGCTCATGCCGGCGATGGTGATCGGGATCTTGAGATGGATCGGCTTCTCGGCGAACCGAGTGCCGAGCCAAACATCGGTGCCGCATCTCTCGCGATAGCCTTCGAGCGGATAGCGGCTGATCGAAGCGCCGAGGAACAAGAGATCGTCGAAATGCGGCACCCGCCGCTTGGCTCCGAAGCCGCGAATGTCATAGAGGCCGGTCGCGGCGGCGCGGCGGATCTCCGATAGCGAGAACTCGTCGAAGGTGGCAGAGGGACGTGGCGTGGTGCGCGGGGTCCAGTCCATCAATAGGCTCCCGCGTTGTCGACGTGGAAATTGTAGAGCTTGCGTGCCGAGCCGTAGCGCCTGAATTCCGACGGATCGATCTCGCCATTCATGCCGGCGCGGTCGAGTACCTCGTGTAGCGTCCGCTTGTGCTCCTCGTGCATCGGTTTCTCGATGCAGTCGGCGCCGAGGCTCTTCACGCTACCGCGCACGAACAGCCGGGCCTCGTAGATCGAGTCACCAAGCGCGTCGCCCGCGTCACCGAACACGACGAGATTGCCGGCCTGCGCCATGAACGCGCTCATATGCCCGACTGAGCCCTTCACCACGATGTCGATGCCCTTCATTGAAATGCCGCAGCGGGAGGAGGCATTGCCATCGATACGCAGCAGTCCGCCGCGGCCCGTGGCGCCAGCCGACTGGCTCGCGTCGCCCGCGACATGGACGAAGCCGCTTATCATGTTCTCGGCGACGCCGGTGCCCGCGCTACCATGGATCAGAACCGTGGCGAGCTTGTTCATGCCGGCACAGTAATAGCCGACTGGCCCGTTGATCTCGACGGTGATCGGCACGTTGAGTCCTGACGCGATGGCGTGACGGCCGTCCGGATGATCGATGATCCAGTGCCGCTCGTTAGTGTCGGGCCTAAGCTTGTGCAACGTCGCATTGAGCGAGCGCAAAGTCGTGGTGCCGAGATCGACCTCGGGCATTGTCTAGCGTTCCCAGAAATAGACCGTGGCAGGCTCGGGCTCCCAGACACGCGCATTCTCGATGCCGGGCAGGCCCGCCAGTGCGCGGTACTCGGAACCGAAGGCGACATAGCGGTCGGTCTCGGCCATGATGGCCGGCTTGCAGGCGATGCCGTCGCGCAGCACGCCGAAGCCGTTCTCGGTGCCGACCACGAAAGTGTAGAAGCCATCGAGATCGTCGAGGCTTACCTTGAGCGCATCGCCGAGCGAGAGGCCTTTCCGCATCTTCCAGGAGAGATAGCCCGCCGCCACCTCGGTATCGTTTTCGGTCTCGAAGTCGAGACCTTCCCGCTTCAGCGTGCGGCGGATGTTGTTGTGGTTGGAGAGCGAACCGTTATGCACCAGGCACTGGTCCTTACCGGTGGAATAGGGATGAGCGCCGTCGGTGGTCACGGCAGACTCGGTCGCCATGCGGGTATGGCCGATGGCATGCGTGCCGTGCATGCCGGAAAGGCCGAAGCGCTCGGCAACCTTCTCCGGCAGGCCTACTTCCTTGAAGACGGCCATGCGCTTGCCGCGTCCGACAATGTCGATGGAAGGCGCTTCGTCGCCGAGCCATTCGAGCAGCGGCGGCACCGACCTGTCCTCGACGCTCACCACCGCATGGGTATCGTGCAAATCGATGGTCGCGTCGCTGAAGGCGTGGCCGAGGCGCTCGGCAGTCTTCTTCATTTCTGCACCAGACTTGGCGCGCAGCGTCAGCTTGGTCTCGCCCTTTTTGCCTTCCCCATAGATCGCGAAGCCAGCGCTGTCAGGCCCGCGGTCCGAAAGCGTGGCAAGCATTCCCTCGGTCAGCTTGCCAAGCTCCGGCTCCAGGCTAGGGTCTTTGAGGAAGAGGCCGACAATGCCACACATGGCAGAAAGCTCCGCAAATCATCGCCTTCACCATGCTACGCCAGGAAGGCTCTCGTCAACCCACATGAAATAATCTTTCCTGAAAGGAAAGGAAGGGGAGCGGCAGAAGAATGAAACAACGCGTTCTAGCAGGAAGCGAGCCCGAGCCTAGGACACCGCTAACCGCTCGTGCGGGTCGCGCTTGGCGGCTCGCGGAAGGCGCGGCGATACGCGCGGGCGAATTGGCTCGAGGAGGCGAAGCCGGTGGCAAGCGCCACGTCGAGCACCGGCAACGTGGTCTCGCGCAACAGCTGGCGCGCCCGCTCAAGCCTGAGCCAGCGATAGTGGCTGTGGATGCCATGCCCGACATGGCGCTGAAACAGGCGCTCGAGTTGGCGAAGGGAGATGCCCGCCTCGCGCGCGAGCTGAGCACGAGGCAAGGGCATCTCTATGCTCCGCTCCATGGCGCCCAGCACCGAGAGCAGCTTCTCGTCGGCAACCCCAAGCCGGTAGCGCAGATCCATGCGCTGCGGGCCGAAGCCTTCGCGGATATGAGTGTGCAAGAACCAGTCGCCCACCGACGCAGCGAGCTGCCGCCCGTGGTCGCGCTGGATCAGCGCCACCATCATGTCGAGCGCGGAGATGCCGCCGGAACAGGTAATCCGGTTGCCGTCGATCTCGAACAGCGACGGCACTACGGTGACCTCGGGAAATGCCTCGCGGAAGGCTGGCATATGCTCCCAATGAAGGGTCGCGCGCCGCTCGTCGAGCAGCCCGGCCTTGGCAAGGACATAAGGACCGCCAGAGATGCCGCCGACGGTGACGCCTTTGCGCGCAAGCCGCCTGAGCCAAGCGAACACCGCCTTGTCGTCGAAGATTGCGGGGTTGCCGCCGGCGCAGACGAAGACCATGTCGGCGTCCCGGTCGGCGGTGCCGTAGTCGGGAATGATGGCGACGCCGTTGGACGCCATGACCGGCTTGCCGCCGGGGGCGGCGTGCCACCAGCGGTAAAGCTCCTTGCCTGAGAGCAGATTGGCTGCGCGCAGCGGCTCGATCGCCGCCGCGTAGGACATCAGCGCAAAGCCCGGCACCAGCAGGAAGCCGACGGTTTGCGTCGAGGTCACGCTCTCGCTCATGGCGCAAAATGTCAATCAAGCGTCGTTAAATGTCAATCAGGAGGAACAGGCGCGAGCAAAATGCAGCCTATGCGCTACTCCCTCGCCGGCTTGCTTGCCAATGCCGTTTCCGGCAACCGCAACTGGAAGCCGCTCTGGCGCGAGCCCGAGCCCAAACCCTCCTATGATGTCGTGATCGTGGGTGGGGGCGGACACGGACTCGCCACCGCGCACTACCTCGCCAAGGAGCATGGCATCACCAATGTCGCGGTGATCGAGAAGTCCTATCTCGGCTCCGGTAATGTCGGGCGCAATACTACCATCGTGCGCTCGAACTACCTGCTTCCAGGCAACCTTCCCTTCTACGAATGGTCGATGAAGCTGTGGGAAGGGCTCGAGCAGGATCTCAACTACAACACCATGGTCAGCCAGCGCGGCGTGCTGAATGTGTTCCATTCGGACCCGCAGCGCGACGCTTATGCGCGACGCGGCAATGCCATGCGGTTGCACGGCGTCGATGCCGAATTGCTCGATCGCGAGCAGGTGCGCGAGCTTGTCCCGTTCGTCGATTTCGACAATGCGCGCTTCCCTGTGCGCGGCGGGCTGCTCCAGCCGCGCGGCGGCACGGTGCGCCACGATGCGGTGGCTTGGGGCTATGCCCGCTCAGCAGACTCGCGCGGTGTCGACATCATCCAGAATTGCGCCGCCACTGGTTTTCGCATCGCCAACGGCCGCATCCTCGGTGTCGAGACCGAGAAGGGTTACATCGCCGCCAAGAAAGTGGCGCTGACCTGCGCCGGCAATTCGACGCGCGTCGCGGCGCTCGCGGGCCTCAGGCTCCCCATCGAAAGCCATTCAGTGCAGGCCTTTGTCACCGAGGGCGTGAAGCCTGTGATCGACGTGGTGATGACCTTCGGCGCCGGACATTTCTATGTGAGCCAGTCCGACAAAGGGGGGCTCGTGTTCGGTGGCGACATCGAGGGCTACAATTCCTACGCCCAGCGCGGCAATCTTCCTGTGATCGAGGACGTGTGCGAGGGAGGCATGGCGCTCATGCCGCTGATCGGGCGCCTGCGCATTCTGCGCTCCTGGGGCGGCCTGCTCGACATGAGCATGGACGGCTCGCCCATCATCGACAAGACGCCGATCGAGGGCCTCTATCTCAATGCCGGCTGGTGCTATGGCGGCTTCAAGGCAACGCCGGCTTCAGGCTTCTGCTTCGCCCATCTCATCGCCAAGAACGAGCCGCATCCCTTCATCGCCGCCTACCGGCTCGATCGCTTCGCGTCAGGCCGCGTCATCGATGAGAAGGGCATGGGCGCGCAGCCCAACCTGCACTGAGGCGAGACGATGCGGATCAATTGTCCTTATTGCGGTGAGCGGGCGCTCGAGGAATTCACCTATCGCGGCGACGCGACCGTAACGCGGCCAACGAGCCTCGATCCGGCCGCTGAGCAGGCCTGGGTCGACTACGTCTATTTCAGAGACAATCCTGCCGGACTGCACAAGGAGCACTGGCATCACAGTCAAGGCTGCCATGCTTGGCTTGTGGTCACGCGTAATATCACCACGCATGAGATCGTCGCCGTCGAATTCGCAGGCGAAGGGGAGGGAACGTAGTCATGGCCTCCCAGCCAAATCGTCTCGCCGAAGGCGGCCTTATCGACAGGGCGCAGAGGCTTAGGTTCCGTTTCGACGGCTGGACGCTGACCGGTCACCCAGGCGACACGCTCGCCTCGGCGCTACTTGCCAACGGCGTTCAGCTGGTCGGCCGCTCATTCAAATATCATCGCCCGCGGGGAATTTTGTCCGCTGGATCAGAGGAGCCCAATGCGCTCGTCGAGCTCAGGAACGGTGCGCGCCGGGAGCCCAATACCCGCGCTACGACCATCGAGCTCTACGATGGCCTCGATGCCGCGAGCCAGAACCGCTGGCCGTCACTCAAGTTCGACGTGCTCGCCGCGAACCAGATCTTCGCTCCAATCTTCGGCGCGGGCTTTTACTACAAGACCTTCATGTGGCCGGCATCGTTCTGGGAGAAGGTTTATGAGCCTGCCATCCGCCGCGCCGCAGGTCTCGGCCGCGCCGCCGATGCGCCCGACCCCGATCATTACGAGAAGGCCAATGCCTTCTGCGACGTGCTGGTCATCGGCGGAGGTCCCACTGGCCTTTCCGCTGCGCTCGCAGCGGCTCGCTCCGGCGCACGGGTGATCCTCGCCGATGAGGACTTCCGCCTTGGCGGCAGGCTCTTGTCCGAGCGCTACGAAATCAATGGACAGCCAGCGCTCGAGTGGGTGAATGCCGCCGAGGCCGAGCTCGAGTCCCTTCCCGACTGCCGGATCATGCGGCGCACGACCGTGTTTGGCGTCTATGACGGAGGCACGTACGCCGCACTTGAACGGATCAACGACCATGTTCCGGTTCCGCGTCTGCACGAGCCGCGCCAGAGGCTATGGCGCATCGTAGCGAAACGCGCCGTGCTTTGTGCCGGCGCCATCGAGCGGCCTATCGTGTTTGGCGACAACGACCGCCCCGGCATCATGCTCGCTTCTGCCGTGCGCAGTTACGTCAATCGCTTTGGCGTCGCGCCTGGCCGGCGCGCCGTCGTGTTCGCAGACAATGACGATGCCTTCCGCACCGCTTCGGATCTTACTCAGGCCGGAGTCGAGGTTGCGGCTCTAGTCGATGCCGGACGTGGGCCATCGCGCCATGCGCAAGCGGCAGCTGAGACGATCCGCGCACCCTATTTTCCTGGCGGGGTCATCGAGCGGGTGCGCGGCGGGCAGAGCGTCAGAGGTGTCTCTGTTAGGGACGCCACCGGCACGACCAAGACCTTCGACTGCGATCTCGTCGCAGCCTCCGGCGGTTGGAATCCATCGGTCCATCTCACCACCCATCTCAACGGCAAGCCGAAATGGAGCGAGCGTCTATCGGCCTTGGTTCCCAATGCTTTGCCTCCGGGCATGAGCGTTGCCGGCGCTGCCTCGGGCCAGTTCGGGCTCGCCGCGTGCCTTGCCGATGGAGAAACAGCAGGCGCAGAGGCCGCCATGGCCTGCGGCTTCACCCCGCAATCCAAGGTGCACCGCGCAAAGCCAGAGGAGACAGAGCTGGCAAGCCCGATCTGGCAGGTCGCCAAGGGTCGCGGCAAAGCCTTCGTCGATTTCCAGAACGACGTTGCCATTTCCGACATCAAACTCGCGGTGCGCGAGGGTTTCCGTATCCCGGAGCATTTGAAGCGCTACACCACGCTCGGCATGGCGACCGATCAGGGCAAGACCGCCAACGCCAACGGTGCGGCCGTGCTCGCCGGGGTCACCGGCCGCTATCTCGGCGCGGTCGGCACCACGACGTTCCGCCCGCCTTTCACGCCGGTTCCGATCAGCGCGTTTGCCGGCCATCACCGCGGACCCGATTTCCGTCCGGCTCGGCTTGCGCCGTCGCATCAATGGGCCTAGGAGCAGGGCGCGGTGTTCGTGGAGACTGGGCCTTGGCTCCGCGCGCTTTACTATCCCCATAGAGGCGAGGAGCCGCAAGACGCGGTGAACCGCGAGGTGGCGAATGTGCGCAACCATGTCGGCGTGTGCGATGTCTCGACACTCGGCAAGATCGATGTGCAGGGCAGCGACGCCGGGACCTTCCTCGACCGCGTCTATGGCAACACGTTCTCGACTCTCGCCGTTGGCAAGGCCCGCTATGGTCTGATGCTGCGCGAGGATGGTTTCGTGCTCGACGATGGCACCACCGCGCGCCTTGCCGAGGACCACTATTACGTGACCACGACCACGGTGAACGCGGTCAAGGTCATGCAGCATCTCGAGTTCTGTTCGCAGGTGCTGTGGCCCGAACTCGACGTGCAGATGGTCTCGGTCACCGAGCAATGGGCGCAATATGCCGTGGCCGGACCTCGCGCGCGCGACGTGCTCCAGGCGGTCGTCGATTCTGCTTACGACATTTCCAACGAAGCCTTCCCCTATCTCGCTGTTGGTGAGGTGACGGTAGCAGGAATACCTGCTCGCCTGTTCCGCCTCTCCTTCTCAGGCGAGCTTGCTTACGAAATTGCCGTGCCGGCGCGGTTCGGCGATGCGCTGATCCGCAAGATCATCGAGCTTGGCGCGGCTTACGAGATTGCGCCGTACGGCACCGAGGCGCTCGGCGTGCTGCGCATCGAGAAGGGCCATCCGGCCGGCGGCGAGTTGAACGGCCAGACGACGGCGCATGACATCGGCCTCGGCAAACTGCTGTCAACCAAGAAGGATTTCATCGGCCGCTTCATGGCAGCGCGGCCTGCCTTGACCGACCCTTCCCGCCCGACACTCGTGGGCCTCAGGCCAGTCGATGGCGAGGATCGGCTCCGCGCCGGCGCCCATCTCATCCCGACGGGCCGGGAAGCCATCGCCGCCAACGATCAGGGCTATGTCACGTCGATTGCCTTCTCGCCTTCGCTTGGCCATTGGATCGGGCTCGGATTGCTGACCAATGGTCCTCAGCGCCACGGCGAGGTCATGCGCGCCTATGACCCAGTGCGGAACGGCGACGTCGAAGTCGAGATCTGCCCGCCCTGCCATATCGATCCAGAAGGAGCCCGCCTCCGTGTCTGACCGCGCGCTCCGTCCTCTTTCGGCGCTTTCCGGCCTCGCCATACCCGGCCGCTATGGCAGGGCAGAAGGCGAAGCTGGAGTCATCATCAGCGAGCTTACCGGGCTTGGGCTTGCCACTGTCGCCTGCCGCAAAGGACAAGCGCCTGCACTAAACACCACTGTGCAAAAATCATATGGCGTAGAGCTCCCAGCGAGCTCTCGTGTGGCGCAAGGGCCCAAGGTCACGTTCATCGGCTATGGACCTGGACAATGGCTCGCCGTCTCGGAGAGCATCGCCAACGAGGCTCTTGCGGGCGACCTCGCCGCCAAGCTCAAAGGTCTTGCCTCGACCTCGGACCAAAGCGGGGGACGGACGGTCTTCCGGATCAGCGGCCTTCGCGCTCGCGATGTTCTTGCCAAGGGGCTTCCCATCGACCTCGATCCACGCGCCTTCCCGCCGGGAAGCGCCGCGACCAGCGCGATCTCGCATATCGGCGTTCAGCTCTGGCAGATTGATGACGCGCGAGGTTATGACCTCGCCATCTTCCGCAGTCTTACGGAAAGCTTCTGGCGCTGGCTAACCGCGTCGGCGGCTGAATTCGGTTACGAGGTTGCGCCCGCGCGATAGCGGGGAGGGGAGAGACGCCTGCGGCAATCGGCGCTCGTTGCCGTTCGCTGCCGTGCCCAATTCTCGGAGCAGCAGAGAGAAGCCGCTTCTCCTGGCTTCCCGTTCGCAAGCAGCGGTGATGGTTTCGTGGGCCTCGGCCCGCGATGCCCAGGAAGCCACGGCGAAAAGGGGAAAGGAGTCTTTGGCGAGGATACGAACGGCCATGACACTGCTCGCGCGTGCCCGTCCGTCTCTCCGCCAACGTCGCTGGAATAGCAGCGGTTCCCGTGCAACCAAAGTTAACGGGGGTTCCCATCGCGGAGCTAGCTCGCCTTTTTCTTCTTCGGAACCTTCTTCCCCTTCTTGCGCGCCTCCGACAGTCCGATGGCGACCGCCTGTTTGCGGCTGGTAACTTTCTTGCCGCTTCTGCCGCTCTTGAGCGTTCCGCGCTTCTTCTTGTGCATCGCGCTCTTTACGTCCTTGGAAGCAGACCTGGAATATTTGCGTGCCATGGCAATGATCTCCTGTTGCGGCCGGCGAGAAAACGTCGGCCGTCAACAGGAGTTCCTAATCTCATCGCGAGGTGAGACGAAGAAGCGCTAGATCGTCTTGACGTTCACCGCGACTGAACGCGTCACCAGCAGTATGACTTGATCACCGATCTGGATCTGGTTGAGACCCTGCACGGTCGGATCGACAAAGATCTTGCGCGTCTGCCCATTCGCCGCGGTGAAGGTGATGATGCGCTTGTTGTAGTTGATGGCGGCGACGGTGTCAGTGACCTCGACCGTGGAGAAGTCGGTATCGCCGGTCGGCGTGGCCTCGACCCAATCCTGCTCGGCCACGGTCGGCGGGTTCATGTTCATGCCGGACTCTTCTTGGCGGCTAATGGCGTTGTCCTGGTTGATGGGCGGCCCTGCCAGCTTTTGGAGCGAGGTCGCGACCTCCGTTGAGTAGCTGATAGTCACCCTCTCGTTGAGCCTGATCATTTCAGGCTGCACATTGGGGCCGAGCTTGATCGTGAGCACATTGCCATTCGGTTCGGCCACGGTGAGCAGCCGGTTCGGCACGTCGACTGCCGTGACCATGACGTTTTCGGTGACAACGCCACCCATGGTCGCGACCTCGGTCTCGGCTTTGGTCGCGTCTATCAGGATGAAGGAGAAGGCGAGAGCGAGGATTCCTCGGACTGCTACGACGATAACTTGCATGAGCTTACCTCCCAAGACAGCACTGTTTTGAAACCTTGAGCGCTACCAGCGGAACGTTACACCCATAATCGGCCCGTGCTGCACGAAGTCGATCCCGTTCTTGCCGAACTTGCCGTTCTCGCTGTAGTCGACCGCTAGCGCCCGATAGCCAAGCACGGCGTGGAACGGTGTTCCGCAAAGGGACGTGTCGAAGCCGTAGGTGCCGACCACCTGCCATGAGAAATCGCTGCCGGCGCCGAAGCCGCCGACATCGCCTTCGAGGCTGAGCTCCTTCGACGCGCCCATGGCGTGGCGCAGGCGGAAGCCGACGAATGGGTCGACCCACTCCATATCGTTGGAGGCAGCAAGCGCCACCGCCTTTGCCACCTCGATATTCACAGTTCGCTCGATGGTCACGTCTCCGTCCATGCGCCGCTCGACTTCGCGTTGAATCAATCTTGCTCCGCGGCGGTTAAGCTTGAAGCCGCGATTGCGGACGACGGTGCGCAGCACATCGCGCGGATCGAAGGTCGCCTCGGCGGTGACATCGACGTTGAGAACATCGAGATCCTGGTTCCAGTAGCGGACCCCCCCGAGCAGGTCCAACGCGGTGCGTGTCCCCGGTCCCGACCATTTGGCGATCTCGAGCGCCGCGCCTGATTGGACGATGGTCGACTGATAATCGACCTGCGCGTGCGCCTTGATGCTGAGATTGGCATCGACGTTCACCACCACATTGGGAAATTGCGCGAACGGGCGTCCAGACACTTGCCGGTTGAAATCGTCATGCGCGTGACCGGGAAATCCGAGGTCAGCCCAGACCACGTCGGTGAATAGAGCAAAGGGGCCTTTGCGCGCCTCGAAATAGCTCATCCAAGCCAGCATCGAGTCGCTCTTCTCGATGATCTGGAAAAAGTTGTCGTTGATGTCGGTGGTATGGCCACGCGCTGTGGCATTGCCGTTGATGCTGATTGCCCACCCATAGGGCGTGAAGCTGAACTGCCAGCCATTTAGGGGAGGCGAAGGTGGGGGCTCTGGGTTCGCTGCCAATACCGGAGAGACCCCGGCTAGAACCAAGGCGAGTGCGCAAGGTGCAATGAAGTGTCCGCCGCAATGGGCCATCGGCCGCCCCACTCTTGCACCGTCGGGGCTTGACCCCGATGAGCGACGTCCCAGCCGACGACCGGACTCCCCCAGTCCGGCCAGACCTAGAACCTAGCACCGGGCGCTAGGCCAAAGGGATGCAATTAGGCAACAGCAGCGCAGGATTCCGCCGTGCCTGCACGGAAATGGCGCTCACGCCTTGCGCGAGCGGGTGATGGACTTGATGCGCCCGCGCGGAATGCCGGACATCTCGCCGATCTTGCGGTCCTGCATCTCGACAATGGCTTTGGCAGGCAGATCTCCATCCAGTCCGCCAAGTTCGGCAGCGGGCACCCGCCGGTTCGAGGTGAGCGTGCCATCCTCATAGGTCACGTCGAATAACACGAATCCGTTGGCGATGGGCGGTTTCTTAGCCATGGTTGTTCTCGCTCAGCGGTTCTCGGTCGTCTCTTCGGGGTTGGGCTGCTCGCCCCGGGCGGCTTTACGCTTCGCGGTCTCCTCTTCCAGGCGCTTCAGTTTCTCCTGCTTCTTCTGCGCCTTGGCGCGATTCCGATCGGCCCGCTGCTGGTTGTAGTTGGGTTTGAACGCCATTTTGTGACTCTCGGATAAAGGCGGCTACGTTTGTTTGGATCGGCGCGGCTTGGGAGGCCGGGCAGACCTGATAGTCGGCGTTGCGGTCTTCCTGTCCTCGGCTTCTTTAGCGAGGCGAAGCTCGCGCAAGCGTGTCGTCTTCAGCATCATCGCTTCGCGCTCGCGTTCCTGTTCGAGCTTGAAGTCTGCGTCGCGCTTCTGTGCTTTGCCGAGAAGGGCCTCGGCATTGCGCCTCGCTGATGACATGCGCGAAGGAAGTTTACTCATCTCGTTTCTCCTGAATGACGGAACGCGCCCTGGCGACCCGCAAATTTCGGCACGCCGCCGGGCAAGCCGGGGAAGCCCTTGCCATGAGATCGCCTATGCCGTGTCTTCCTTGCGGTCTGCCGTCGTTGCCTTTTGGGGAGGGGCGCTATGTCGACAGCGTTCCCGGCAAACCGAAGGTCGGCCACGGTGACCTTGCGGCGCATGAGAGACTCGATCGCCCGGAGATATGGCTGCTCACTCTGATCGCAGAATGACAGCGCGGAGCCAGCGGCTCCTGCGCGGGCCGTGCGGCCAATGCGATGCACATAGCATTCCGGCTCGTTCGGCAGCTCGTAGTTGATCACGTGGGAAATGCCTGGCACGTCGATGCCGCGCGCCGCGATGTCGGTCGCGACCAGAACGCGGATGCTGCCGCTGCGGAAAGCATCGAGCGCGCGCACCCGGGCGTTCTGCGCCTTGTTGCCGTGGAGCGCGTCGGCGGCGACCCCGACCTGCGCCAGCTGGCGGCATACGCGGTCGGCGCCGCGCTTGGTCCGCGTGAACACGAGCACCCGGTCCATGTCAGGATCGCGCAGGAGCTCGGCCAGCAAGACCCTCTTGTCCTTGGTGCCCACGAACACCACGCGCTGCTCGATGCGGTCGACCGCAATCACCTTGGGTGAGATATCGACCCGGACCGGGTCCTTGAGGATGTCGTGGGCAAGCTTGGCGATGGCGGGAGGCATGGTCGCAGAAAACAGCAGCGTTTGCCGCTCGCCGCGGCAGAGCGAGACGATCTTCCGCACGTCGTGGATGAAACCCATGTCGAGCATGCGATCGGCTTCGTCGAGAACCAGAACTGAAACTTTGTCGAGCCGGACATGGCCCTGATTGCAGAGGTCGAGCAGGCGTCCAGGCGTCGCGATCAGGATATCAACGCCTGCCTTCAACGCCTTGACCTGATGGTGCTGGTTGACCCCGCCGAAGATCACCGCACTGCGGAGCGGCAACCTGCGGCCATAGGCTCTGAAGCGCTCGCCGATCTGGCCGGCAAGCTCCCGCGTCGGTGCAAGGATGAGCGCATGCGGCGCGCCCGGTGTCCGTGGCAAATTCTCGCGCAACAGGCGTTGCAGAATGGGAAGCGCGAACGCGGCGGTCTTGCCCGTCCCAGTCTGCGCAATCCCCAGCAGGTCCTTGCCATCGTTAAGCAAGGGAATCGCCTTCTCCTGGATCGGGGTCGGCTTGAGGTAGTTTTCGGCCTTCAGCGCGAGCTGCAAGGGCTCGGCAAGGCCGAGGCCGTCAAAAGAAGTTGGTATCACTAAACGTTTCCTTATGCGCCGAGCGCGGCCGGGCGCATGGAATGGCGCAAGGCTTGTGCGGGGCTTTAGCGCCTCACCCCACGCGCTGTCTGAGGGCAGACGAATAAATGGGAAATTGTCTCGGGATGAGGCACCGCAAGAATTGCGGCAGCTACGCGCGATCGCGAGCAATCAATACGAGCGGAACATGGAGGCGGCCTGCCCACATGTCAAGGAAAGATCGCCAATTGGGTGAACGCAGGCGGGAGGTCAGCTCGTTTTGCGGCGGCGCAATGGATAGCTTTCGCTTTCGTACAAGGCGCGGATGCCGAAGCCGTCGAACCGCTCCTCATTGACCTCGAGCGTGCTGCCGATGAGAAGCTCTGGCGGCAGTTCCTCGACGGCATATTTGATCGCCTCGGCAGCGCTCTTGAAGCGCGTATAGCGCATCGGCCGCTTACCGGTCTTGCTCGAGCTTGCATAAAGCTCAGCGGGAGCTCTGTAGTTGAACGCGCTCACGATGGCATTAAACCACGCCGGGACTGCTTAGACCAGTATCGCCGAGTGCTCTGGTTGACGCGCGGTAATCGTGTTCCCATCGCTCAAGGCTTGTCGGCGGCGCCATTCATTGTCAGGGTGGTAAACGCTGGAACCAAGTCGCGGGGTCCAAATGCTGCACGTGCCGCCGCTCGTCTCGACGCTTGCG
>JBKPSQ010000078.1:0-11612 GCA_046735075.1 Pseudomonadota bacterium | reverse complement strand
CGCGAGCGATATCCGGCTTCTGGGGTCAGGCCCGCGCTCAGGCTTCGGCGAACTGATCCTGCCCGAGAACGAACCTGGCTCATCGATCATGCCGGGCAAAGTGAACCCGACCCAGTGCGAGGCAGTGACTCAGGTCGCAGCGCGAGTCATGGGCAACAATGCCACCATCTCCTTCGCGGGAAGCCAGGGCCATCTCGAGCTCAACGTGTTCAAGCCGGTGATCGCCCACGCCATGCTGCAATCGATCAGACTGTTGACCGACGTCGCCGACAGCTTCACCGAGAAATGCATCGTCGGCATCGAGCCTGACCGGTCGCAAATGAAACAGCATCTGGAGCGCTCGCTCATGCTGGTCACGGCGCTCGCGCCGCATATCGGTTATGACAAGGCGAGCGAGATCGCCAAGGCCGCGCACAAGAACGGCACGACCTTGCGCGAGGAGGCCATAAGATTGGGTCATGTGCGCGCTGACGATTTCGACCGGCTGGTGAGACCCGAAGACATGACCGGGCCTAAGCGCTAGCACTGGCCCTTATGACTCGCGCCCACAACAAGCGCTCACTGACCATTGCCCGGCATCGGACGAGTGTCTCGCTCGAGGATGAATTCTGGGATGCGCTCAACGAGATCGCGCACAGCGAAGGCAAGTCGGTTGCATCGCTGATCGGTGAGATCGATAAAGGAAGGAGTGCGATGCAACGCGGCGAGCCAAGCCTCTCGGCGGCGATCCGAGTCTTCGTGCTCGAACGGACGCGCAATCAGCGTTGATTCGATCAGTACCTAGGGACCGAAAATGCTGATGCCCTTCTTCCACGCATCAGGTGCCTCGCGCGGCACCACCCGCCGTGGCCGGCTTGATGTGCGCTGACGCGGTGCGGCCGCCGCATCGGCGGCAGCGGCGGTGGGCTCGGCCTCTTTGCTTGTAGCCGCGTCAGGCGCCAGCGGGGGCAGCGGTGGCTCTTCCGGCGTGGCGACTGTTGGTACGGCAGATGGTGCAGGCTCAGGCTCGGCCGTTTCGCTCGGCGGTGCGGGAGGCGACGAGGGCTCGGGCGCCACAGTTTCACTCGGCGCGGCTGATGGCGCCGCAGATTCTGGCGCCGCAGCTTCGCTCGGTGCGGATGGAGAGGCCGAAGGCTCAGGCTCGGCAGTCTCGGTTGGTGGGGCTGGAGGCGACGAAGGCGCGGGTTCCCCGGCTTCGGTAGCTGGGGCCGGCGCCGGAGAGGGCAGCGCTGGTTCCTCTGGCGTCGCCACCGTCGGAGCAGGTGGCGGAGTCTCGGGCGCCACGGCCTCGGCGGCCGGGGCCGGCACCGGTGAAGGCAGAGGAGGCTCCTTCGGCGCGGCGACCGTCGGCGCAAGTGCCGGAGTCTCGGGCGCAGCTTCGGCGGCGGGCGGAGACGCCGGCGGTTCGTTTGTCGCAGCAAATGGATTCGATGCCGGTGGCTTCTGTGCGCTGGTTCCGGAGCTTGGCTCTGCCACGGCGTTGGCAGGGTCGGCCAAGACTCGCGCGATGCCGTCGCTCTCCTCGGGCTGCGCGGGCGTTTCCTGAAGCGCCTCGGTTGGAGGCGGCGCCACGTTGGCTGAAGGCGCAGGTGCAGATTGCGGCAGGGCCTCCTGCGGAGATTCGGTCTCGGCTCGGGAACCAGGCTCGTTTGGCTGCGTGGCTTCAGCAGGTGGCTCAGGCGGGTTCTCGGCGGTCGGCTCATTATCAACCGGCGGCTGCGTCTTCCCGCTAATGTCGAGCGTCTCGAGGCGCTCGACATCCTCCTGCATGCGGCGCATGGTGAGGTAGCTCTCGATGGCGCCGGTATCGATTGACGGCGCGATCGCGTCAGCCTGGTTCAGTGCGCCGGCAAATACGAGCGTCACGGGCGGCACGTCCTTGTTCCTGGGGCCTGCCAGACTTACCGCCCACTCGCTATCGAGCTTGAGGCTCGCAAGCTCAACATAGCCGTTGATCTTGGTGACGCCGTTTTGACTCGCAAGCGTCGTCGGAGTGAGGCGAACCGTGCCGTTCTTGACGTCGAAGGCAAGCTTGACCGGGCCATATTTGTAAATGCCCCTGAGGACCTTCTCGCGAACGGTGCGTGCTTCTTCGGCGATCTGATCCCTGTCCACTTTGATCCTCTTGTTAGAGGCGACCACCGCCACGCGGCGAAGCGGATCTGGATTGAGCGCGAGCAACGCACCAGGCCCAAGCGACAGCGTCCCCTCTCCGCTCAAGCCAGAGACGAGGCCGGGCGGGCTCAAGCCCTCACCCTGAAGATTGAACGCAAGATCGAACGGACCCTTGGCGAGGCCAGCGCCGAGGATGCTCTGCGAAAGGTCGTCGAGCCTCCCGCCGGCAATCTCGGCATGGGCTTTGAGGTCGGCGCCGGCGCCAAGCGGCGTCAGGCTACCCGATGCCGTGAGCGTTCCACCGAAGAGTTTCCCGGTGAGGTTTGTGACGTTGAGCCCATCTTTGTCGACGCGGCCGGCAAGCGTGGCGCCAGTGACTTGGAACGGCGCGCCAAGCGCAAGCTTCTTCGCATTGAGCGTGATTTCGCCTTCGGAATTCTCAATGACGCCGAGCGAGAAGGCACGCGACGGCCATACCTCCGAAGCGCCTGCCCCGATCGCGCCGAGCATGTCCTCCGTGGACGGCGTGCGCTGCCAAGCGACCAAGAGGCCGAGCAGAGACGGCAGAGAGACGCTGTCGGTATTTGCCGCAAGTTTGAAGCGCGTTTTCGCGCCGCTCTTGTCGAAATGCGCGCTTCCGTCCACGGTCTGGCCGGCGATCATGCCGGTGACGCCAGTGAGATCGATGATCGGGCCGAGCTTGACGAGATCGCCACGCAGGCTGAGCGGCACGCCCGCCGCCGAAGGCGGCGCTTCGAGACCGGCCAGCATCAGCGCAAGGCTCGCATCCTTGCTCATGGCCGAGCCTTTGCCGGTCAGCGCAATGCCATTCTCTTGCAACGCCCCTTGTCCCTCGAAGGCGATGTCCATGATCGCCGTGGCAAGCTCGGCCTTGCCGACGACCTTGGTCTTCGGAACCCCGGCAAGATTGACCATAAGCTTGCCCTGGCTGTTGCCGGAGGCTGCGGCGAGGCGCTGAGCGGGAAGGTCGGGAAAGAGAAGAACGAGGATCGCCTCGGGATGCGCTCCGGTGACGCCGCCATTGAGATCGATCTGCGCTTCGCCCAGCTTGGCGGGCTCGCCCAGCGCGTGCGCGGCGAGCGCGATGTCGGATCCTCCGGCCTTGCCGCCAAGCTCGACCGAAGCCCTGGTCGCATTGCCGTCGCGCGCGGCAACGAGGCCAACATGCAGATCGAGGGGGGCAAGGCTCGCGAGGTTTGGCGACTTGGTCACGCTGTCAGGCAGGTCGAGCATCCCCGAGGCGATGCGCAAGCTGTCGGGGGTTGACGCCTTCAGTCCGAAATCCACGCGGCCAGCCGGCGCTTCGCTCAAATGCTCGATGCGGCCCTTGCCGTTCAGCGCGATCGCGCTTCCCGCGGCAAAGTCGAGCTGGGCGACGTCGAGCGTGCCGCTAATGAGCGAAAAGCGGGCGTCGAGCTTGCCGGACGGAATGTTGGGCAGCAGCAGCTCGCCAACGCGGAGCGTGACGCGGACATCGTCGTCGCGGAATTGGGTCAGGAGATTCTGCTCTTCGGCAGGCGCCGCTTGCGGCGCCGGCGTTCCGGTCGGTGCGGACGCCTCCGGCATCCATGTCCGCCAGATCGGCCCGTCGCCGATCATGTCGCGCAGGTCGAGGCGGTCGCTGTCGAGCGAAAGCTCGATCAGGCTGCGCTGCCCGCCCTGGAGGCGCAGATCGCCCCGGAACTTGGTGCCGCTCAGCTCGCCCGAGGCCTCCGCCAGCCTTAATTCGCCGTCGCCGATTTTGGCCATGCCTGCGAGGCTGAAGTCGCCGGTCGAAACCTGACCCGACGTGTCGCGGTCCCCCGCCGCCCAGCGGGTCAGCGGCCTAAGCCCTGAGCCTTCGAGCTTGATGGGACCGGCGAACACCGGGCCAAAGTCGCCGCGGCCCAAGCGTCCCGAAGTCTCGAGGCGGTTGCCGCCGGGCAGCACGGCCTTGAGCCGCTCGACCTTGAGCCCGCCGTCTTGCGTGGAAAGAGAAAGATCAACCGTACCGATGAGGTCCCCACCGAGGCTCGCCTGCTCAAGCGCAACGGCAAGACTCCCGTCGCCGAACTCCGCCGCTTTGCCGAGGGCTTCATCGGCGAGCGCGTAGAGCACCATGGCGGGAGACGACTTCACCTCCGTGCCGGGGGCACCGAACAGAAGGTCGAGATCGACGAAGCTCGCGGTGAGCTCGCCCGTCGTCTTGAACCGATCGGCGTAATCGAGGGTAAGCTTGCCCTTGAAGAGCTGCGGATGACCGTTGGAATGGACGGTGAGATCGAAATCGGAAAGCTCAGCCCCGTTCGGTGTGGCTTTGAGGGGCCCCTTCAACTCGAGCAGCGAGGACTTGTCGACCGGATTTGCCGCTCCCGGCTGCTGTTCGTCATTCGCGGGTTCGCTCTCCTGCTCGGCATCATCACCGGAGGCGGCTTTGGCCACGCGTACAATGATGTTGCCGTCATAGACGGGGTTGCCCCCGAGGCCGCTCACCCCGCCATCCAGCAGATAGGTGGTGCTCCGCTCCGCATCGCGCAGCGAGGACTTGACCCTGAACAGTCCGGCAGCATCAGGTTCACTGGTCGAGAAACGGAGCTCCTGCGAGCGTCCCTCGAATTCATACGTAGCTGAGACCTTGTAAGGGCCTGACAAGGACTGGGCGCTCGCGGCACCATTGACGTTTTCGAGAGTGAGCCGTGGCGCCCCTCCTTTGGTGATCTCGACGCGGCCGCCGCTGACGTTCACCGAGTCGAGCATCACGTCTTTAGGCGCGAACGGAAGCGCCACACCGCGCCGGCCAACGTCGCTCCAATTACCCGTGCCATCGCCTTTCACATCGAGGCGCAAGACGGGATCCACGATGGAAATCTGCTTGGCTTCCATGCCGCCGCTCATAAGAGCACCGATATTGAGCCAAGCCTCGACCGAGCGGGCCTCGAGGAACGGGCGGTCGAGCCGCCCCTGGTGGTCGGCAACCTTGATGTCGTCGAACCTAAGCTCGGGCGCGGGCAATAGGACGAGGTGGACCTCCCCGCCGACCTTCACCTGCCGGCCGAGCAGCTTGGTAGCTTGCGTCTCAAAGACTGGGCGATAGTCGTTCCAATCGATAAAGAGCGGCGCGGCGAACAGCGCGCTCAGCACCAAGATCAGAAATGCCGTCAGAGCGAGCAGAAAAGAATTCACTGATGTCCAGGCCCAAGGGTTAGCTGCGTGCGCTATGCTCTGCGCCAAACGCCGGCGGCGTCAGCCCGGTCCCGGCCCCCGCGACGCTGCATCATGCTAACGCAAAAATCTTACCAGGATTGAGGATATTCAAAGGATCGAGCGCCTTTTTTATGGCAATCATGACCTCGACTCCTGGCCCATGCTCGGTTCTGAGATACGAAATCTTGCCCTCACCTATCCCGTGCTCGCCGGTGCAGGTCCCGCCAAAGCCGAGCGCCCTCTCGATCAACCTATCGAGGAAGCCCTGCACCTTGCGCCGCTCTTCGGACGCCGTTGGGTCGATAAGCGGCATGACGTGAAAGTTTCCGTCGCCAACATGGCCTACGATCGGCGCGAGCAGCCCGAGCGAATCAATGTCCTGCCGTGTCGCGGTCACGCAGTCGGCCAGCGCCGAGATCGGCACGCAGACATCGGTCGAGAGCACTTCCGCGCCTGGCCTTAAACCGCGCACGGCCCAATAGGCGTCGTGACGGGCCTGCCAGAGCTTGTTCCGGTCCTCTGGCCGCTCAGCCCACTTGAAGTCTCCTCCCCCTTCGCCGCGGGCGATCTCGGCGAAAGCCTCGACTTGCTCGCGCGTACTTTGCGCCGTGCCGTGGAACTCGAGGAAGAGCGTCGGCACCTCGGGGAGCGTGAGATGCGAATAGGCATTGCAAGCGCGGATCTGCACCTCGTCGGCAAGCTCGATGCGGGCGAGCGGCAGTCCCATCTGCAATGCGGCGATGGTTGTGTTGCAGGCGCCTTCGATAGAGGTAAAGGGGCACACCGCCGACAGGATCGTCTCCGGAATGCCGTAAAGCTTGAGCGTGAGGCTGGTGATGATGCCGAGGGTCCCCTCCGAGCCGACCAGTAGCCGCGTGAGGTCATAGCCTGCGGAAGATTTCCGCGCCCTTCCGCCGGTCTTTATCACGCTGCCGTCGGCGAGTACGGCGGAGAGCCCGAGCACCAGATCGCGCATCGTTCCGTAGCGCACGGCATTGGTGCCGGAGGCGCGCGTCGCCGCCATGCCGCCGAGACTCGCATCGGCGCCTGGATCAACGGGAAAGAACAAGCCTAAGTCGCGCAGATGCTCGTTGAGGGCCTTGCGCGTGACACCGGGTTCGACCGTGCAATCGAGGTCTGCTTCATGCACCGCGGTGATTCGTTTCATGCGCGAGAGGTCGAGCGAGATGCCGCCAAACGGCGCGTTGACATGGCCTTCGAGAGAGGTGCCCGTGCCGAACGGAATGACCGGCACGCGCGCCGCTGCGCAGAGCTTCACCACCTCCGAGACTTCCGATTCGGTCTCGGCGAACACGACGCCATCGGGCGGCTCGCATCCGAGCCAAGTGAGCGTATTAGCATGCTGCTCGCGCAGCGCTTGGCTCATTGAGAAGCGGTCGCCGAAGCGCGCCGAAAGAGCGGAAAAGAGAGCCTTCTTGCTCTCGCTTTCCGGCTGCTTTGTTGCCTTGGCCAGACCTGCGGTCATGGCCCGTTTCTATAAGCCGATTTGCAGCGGAATGCCTGAGTTTTCGGGAGGTCAGATGCCGGCAACGCCGAGCACAGCGGCGTAGTGGCAACTCGCCGCCGTCAGCACGAAGCCGTGCCAGATGGCGTTCTGATAAGGCAGGCGCTCCCAGAGATGGAATATCACGCCGATAGTGTAGAGCACGCCGCCGAGCCCCAACAGAATCGCAACCCAGGTTGGCACCGCGGTCACGAGCGGGTGCCACGCTGCAACGATCGCCCAGCCTTGGATGAGATAGAGGCCAACCGTCAGGCCTTCGAGATAGCGCGGGAAGAACAGCTTGATCGCGATGCCGATCGCCGCGATGGACCACACCACGGCGAGCAGTCCCAAGCCCCAGACGTCGTGCATCTTGATCAGAACGAACGGCGTGTAGGTGCCGGCGATCAGGAGAAAGATCGCGGCGTGATCGAGCCGCCGGAACACCTCTTTGAGCTTTGGCCGCACGGGAAGTGATAGATTGTAGCCTGCAGAGCAGACGAACATCATGACGAGCGCGAGCCCATAGATGGCGAGGCTTACGCCCCAAAGCAGCACCTGCGACTGAACACCGATGATGAGGAGAACGGTCAGCGCGATGAGGCTCGCGGTTATGCCGATGATGTGGATGCAGCCATCGGCTATGCGCTCGCCAAGGGTGTATTGCGGAAACATTACGCTGCCTTGATCCGACGAATCCGCTTCGATCCGCTTACCACATAAATCTAAAAACCAACTTAGCAAGCCCTGTGGCGGCCATGAGGCGATCAAACGAGCGCGCGGGCAATAGTGTTCCGCCAAAATGTCGCGGGGGATGAGCTATTGGCGCTTTCTGAATTCAGGGTCGCGGCATTGCCTGACCGCAAGCGGCCGAGCCCGTCGTGCAGACATAAGGCACGACCACGCCGGTAAAGCAGGTCGTGTAGAACTGGCTCGTGATCCTGTCGGGCCTGAGTTGCGCCTCGGCAGGCACACCGCTCGGCCTGACCGCTTTCCAGAACGGATCACCCTTCACTTTGTGAGCATACAAAGTGAGGTAAGCCCATCCCCTCGCCCGCTTCAGCTGATTGGCACTCTGAACGACAAGGGCTTGTGAGGTGTGTGCAGCAGCAGCCGGCGAGGCCTCGCTCGCGGTAGCATCACCAATTGACAGGCGCCCACCGCAACCTCTGGAGCGCACAAGCCGAAACCGACAAGGCCGAGCGCAGCGAATCTCAACCCTGACGTCTGAGCCATCGTCTTTCTCCCTCCGCGCCCGCGGAGCTAGACCACCCGCTGGCTAGTTGCCGCAGACAGTCGAGCCCGTGGTGCAGACGTATGGTACGACCACGCCGGTGAAGCAGGTCGTGTAGAAACGCGAGGTGACGAGATCGGGCTTGAGCTGCGCGTCGGCAGGCACGCCATTCGGCCGAACCGCCTTCCAGAACGGGTCGCCCTTCACACGGCGCGCGCTCATGGAGACGGAGCTCCACCCTCTCGATCTTTTCAACTGATAGGCGCTCTGGACGGCGAGCGCGCGCGAGCTTTGCGCGGCTTCAGCTTTCGAAGGAGCGCTGTGAGTCGCCGTGACGAGCTGGCAAGCGGCTTCGGCCGGCTTCGTTCCGAATGAAGCAAACGCAACCCCCGCAACGGCAAGCACAGCAACACCCATCCTCAAAAGTTGAAGCATCTCCGGATCTCCTAACTGCGGTGAAAATTGAGACAGCGCGGCCCCGCGCACGCAACTCGGCCATAACAGACTTTTTCTGCGGTTTATTGTCAAATCCAAAGCTCGCGATTTCCCTGATCGCGACGCACGCCGCTTACGCCCAAAACTTGGTTACCGTCAGTGCACGGATGCACTTGCTCCAGGCGATGGAAATTCCTGAGACCGCGCTCGATATAAGACCTCTAAGCCCGCGACTCGGCGCTGTTTTTTTGCCGATAGCGGCCAATAGTATAGTTTTAGATTCGATGACAAAGATTCGCTCCTCAGCCGCAGCCCTGCCCCCACCCGAAGAGGGGCAGCTCTGCACCTCGGAGCGAGCCATGCGGCGGCGGCCAAGCCATTATCTCGATGCCCTGAATCCCGAGCAGCGCGAGGCGGTCGAAACACTCGACGGGCCTCTACTCGTGCTGGCCGGCGCCGGCACCGGCAAGACGCGCGTGCTCACCACCCGCATCGCCCATATTTTGAGCTTGGGCCGGGCGCGGCCGTCGCAGATCCTCGCCGTCACCTTCACCAACAAGGCGGCGCGCGAGATGAAGCATCGCGTGGGCGAGCTGATCGGCGGCGTGGTCGAGGGCATGCCGTGGCTCGGCACGTTCCATGCCATCGGCGTCAAGATTCTCCGCCGACATGCCGAGCTCGTCGACCTGAAGCCTTCCTTTACCGTGCTCGATACTGATGACCAGATCAGGCTGCTCAAGCAATTGCTCGAAGCCGAGAATATCGACGAGAAGCGCTGGCCCGCGCGGCTGCTCGCTTCGATGATCGATGGCTGGAAGAACCGCGGCCTCAGGCCCGAACGCGTGCCTGAGGGCGAGAGCTTCGCCTTTGCCAATGGGCGCGCGCGCGATCTTTACGCCGCCTATCAGCGGCGGCTGAAGGAGCTGAACGCTGCCGATTTCGGCGATCTGCTCTTAGAGAATCTGCGCCTGTTCCAGGAGCACCAGGACGTGCTGGAAAAATACCAGCAGCGCTTCCTCTATATGCTGGTCGACGAGTACCAGGACTCGAACGTCGCCCAATATCTCTGGCTTCGGCTGCTTGCTCAAGGCAACGGCAATATCTGCTGCGTCGGTGACGACGATCAGTCGATCTATGGCTGGCGCGGCGCAGAGGTCGACAACATTCTCCGATTCGAGACCGACTTTCCCGGCGCCAAGATCATCAGGCTCGAACGGAATTATCGCTCGACCGGGCATATTCTCGGCGCGGCCTCGGGCCTGATCGCGCACAACAAGGGCCGGCTCGGCAAGACGCTACGCACCGACGGCGCAGCGGGCAACAGGGTTCTCGTCGTGGGCTGCTGGGACGACGAGGAAGAAGCGCGCGTCATCGGCGAGGACATCGAGCAACTTCAACGCCAGGGTCATGCTTTAAGCGAAATCGCCATTCTGATGCGCGCGTCGTTCCAGATGCGTGCCTTCGAAGATCGTTTCATCACGCTTGGGCTGCCCTATCGCGTGATCGGAGGCCCACGCTTCTACGAGCGCCAGGAAATCAAGGACGCCACCGCTTATTTCGAGGTGACGCTGAACCCGGCGAACGATCTCAAATTCGAGCGCATCGTCAACGTGCCGCGGCGAGGGCTTGGCGAATCGAGTCTCAAGTCTCTGCACCAGCTCGCGCGCGCCCACAGCGTGCCCCTGTTCCAGGCGGCGCGGCTGATGGTCGAGACCGAGGAGCTGAAGCCGAAGGCGCGTAAGTCGCTCGCCGATCTCATCGCGGCTTTCGACCGGTGGCGCTCGCTGATCGACACGATGCGCCACACCGAGCTTGCCGAGCTGATCCTCGATGAGTCTGGCTACACGGGCATGTGGCAGGCCGAGCGCTCGCCGCAGGCGCAGTCGAAGCTCGAGAACCTGAAAGAGCTGATTCGATTCATGGAGGAGTTCGACACCCTCGCAGGATTCCTCGAGCACGTCGCTCTCGTCATGGACGCACAGACCGAGGAAGGCGCTGACCGCGTCAGCCTGATGACGCTGCACTCAGCCAAGGGGCTAGAGTTCGACACGGTGTTCCTGCCCGGCTGGGACGAAGGACTGCTGCCGCATCAGCGGAGCCTCGACGAGGCAGGCCGCTCGGGGCTCGAGGAGGAACGCCGGCTTGCGCATGTCGGCCTCACTCGCGCCAGGACCCGCGCCAAGATCACCTTTGCGCAGAACAGGCGGACGCGCGGAACCTGGCAGACCGCGCTGCCGTCGCGCTTCATCGACGAATTGCCGGTCGAGCATGTCGAGGTCGCCGAGGACAAGATGCTGCGCGGCTATGGCCCGAGCCGCTTCGACACGGCCGAGAATCTGTTCGCGAGCGGCTTCTATGAGACGCCTGGCTGGCAGCGGGCGCAGCGCAATAGGCCGCGCGGCGGAGCGCCGCAAGCACCTCGCCGTGATCCGATCACCATCGACGGCACGCTGGTTGCGGCGAGCACTGCGGAGGGGGCCGGCCTCGAGATTGGAATGCGCGTATTCCATCAGAAATTCGGCTATGGCCGGGTAGCCCATGTCGACGGCAACAAGCTCACCGTCGATTTCGAGAAGGCGGGCCAGAAGAAAGTGGTCGACACCTTCGTCGAGCGCGTCTGAAGGGGATTCACCGGATTTATTGCAATTCACCTGTTTTCTCAGGGAATTTTCCGGAATTGAACGAATAGCTCCCCCCATTTCTTGCAATTTTTCTGGCTTCCCTGGTGAGAACAAAACGTGTACATTATGGCGTGCGGCGGGTGTGAATGCACGTGATGAGGGAGACGCCTATGCGTGCCGCTATCATTTTCGTTCTTGGCTTGTTCCTACTGGTTAGCATGTCCGTCGCCCAGGCTGACGACGCTTGCCGCTGCAAAGGGTGCGGCTGCAAGGGCGGAGCTGGATGGCGAGGGCCCGACGGAGTTTGCGTGTCCAAAGCCTCGCTCGCCAAAGTCTGCGGCACGCCGGCGGGCGCGCCGTGCAAGCAGGAGTCGGCAACCCGCGTCTGCTTCGGCAGGCAGTCAGCGCTCGCAGCACCGAAGCAGGTAGAGCCGCAATAGGTCTCGCCACCAAGGTTTGCTTGCGGATGGCGCGGTCGCCTAAGCTGCCGCGCCATGCA
>JBKPSQ010000077.1:0-6533 GCA_046735075.1 Pseudomonadota bacterium | reverse complement strand
CTCGAGGAGTGAGCCTCGTGGCCGGCGCCGTGGCTGAGATAACCACTGACATAGCGCGCCGGCACGTCGAGCGCGCGGCAGACGGCGCAGAAGATATGGGCGTGGTCCTGACAGACGCCGGCGCCCTGCTCCAGCGCCTCGGAGCCGGTGGTATGCACATGCGTCTCGCCCTTGCGGTACTCGACGGCGTCGGCGATGGCGAGCATGACCTCGTGCAGCATCTCGATGAGCTCGTCCTTGCGCTGCTTCCCAAAGCGCGCGGCAAAGTCGTGGATCGCGGGCGAGATGACCGTGTGGGGCGTTTCCCTGAGATAGATGGCCGACGGCACCTCAAATGGCGCCATGCCCACCACCCCATTGGTGTCGCGGGTGCGCACAAGGCCGCAGACCTTGATCTCGAGATCGCTGACCGGTTCGGCCACCGTCAAAGTGTGGCAGAGATTGCCATATTGGTCTTGCCAGGCGGTGGTGATGGCGCCGGGGCAAGTGGGCCTCCAGCTCTCGACGGTCTGCGTGCGGCCGGAGAGCGGCGTCATGCGCAGATATTGCGTGCTCGACAGCAAAGGCTCGGAATAGCTGTAGGCCGTGGAATGCTCGACGCGGATCAGCATGGTCTATGCGGCCCCCGCCACGGCTGCCCGCGTCATCAGGAAATCCTCCTGAAGCTGGGTGCCGAGCGCGTTGTTCTGGGCGATGAAATCGGTCAGGAACTCATGCAGGCCCGACTGGAAGATCTTGTCGATGCGGCCATAGCGCAGCCGCGCATAAGTCTGGCCGGCCAATCTCCGGCATTCGAGCTGCTTCTTGCCGGCAAGATCGTCGAGCGTGTTGATGATCACCTCGTAGCAATGGTGCAGCGAGCGGGGCATGTCGGCGCGCAAGATGAGGAGCTCGGCGATGCGCCATGGGTACACCGTGTCGTGATA
This sequence comes from Pseudomonadota bacterium, assembly GCA_046735075.1. Taxonomy (GTDB): domain Bacteria; phylum Pseudomonadota; class Alphaproteobacteria; order Rhizobiales; family Methyloligellaceae; genus Methyloceanibacter. The sequence goes on along the minus strand of JBKPSQ010000077.1, from coordinate 5,607 downwards.
GACGCGGCGGTAGGCGCGGAAGGCGCCGACCGAGCGGAGCAGCGCGCCCCATTGATAATAATCGACATAGCCGCCGACCTGCTCGGTCTCCGGCAAGAGCACATGATATTTGACATCGAGGATGCGGGCGGTGTTGTCGGCCCGCTCGATGAAGGTGCCGAGTCTGATGAAGCGGAAGGCATCGTCATGCAGCATGGTGCCGAACACCACGCCGCGGAATAGATGCGAGCGCTCCTTCACCCAATCGAAGAAATCGCGAAAGCCCCAGCGTCTCAGCCCTTCGAAATCGAGGTTCTGCACCTGCAGCCAAGTTTGGTTCAGGCTCTCCCAGGCCTCGCTCGAGATGGCCGAACGCTGGGCGCGGGCATTCTCGCGCGCGAACCTAATCAGTGACCAGATCGAGGCGGGGTTGACTTGCTCGAGCGCCACGTAGCGAACAATCGTCTCATGCGTGAGCTCGCCGTAGAGCTCGTCGAAACGGCCATCTCCAGGAGCGATGGCGAGTATCGGCTCGAAATGCAGCGCCTGCTTGTCGAGGGTCGAGGGCAGGAGCGACATACGAAAGGACACGTCGAGCATGCGCGCGGTGTTCTCAGCCCGCTCCATGTCACGCGCCATCCAGAACAGGTTCTCGGCGGTGCGACTTAACATCAGGGACGCTCCAGAACCCAGGTATCCTTGGTGCCGCCGCCCTGGCTCGAATTGACCACGAGCGAGCCTTTGCGCAGAGCGACGCGGGTCAGTCCCCCTGGGATCACGCTCGTCTCCTTCCCGGAGAGGACGAACGGTCTGAGATCGACGTGACGCGGCACGATCTCGCCGTCGACCAACGTCGGCGCGGTGGAAAGCGCAAGTGTCGGCTGGGCGATGTAGTTGTCCGGGTTCTGCATGACGCGGAGCTTGTAGGCTTCGCGCTCCTCGGCGGTCGAGGCCGGACCAATCAGCATACCGTAGCCGCCGGAGCCCTGCACTTCCTTGACCACGAGCTTGTGCAGATTGTCGAATACGTGTTGGCGCTGTTTCGGCTCGCGCAGCATGTAAGTGTGCACATTATTGAGGATCGCCTGCTCGCCGAGATAGAACTCGATCATGCGCGGCACGTAGACATACATGGCCTTGTCATCGGCGACACCAGTGCCGAGCGCATTAGCGAGCGCCACGCGCCCAGTGCGGATCACCGAGAGCAGCCCGGGTATGCCCAAGGCCGAATCGGAGCGAAAGGCAAGCGGGTCCATGAAGAAGTCGTCGACGCGGCGATAGATCACGTCGACCTTGACCGGACCTTCAGTGGTGCGCATCCACGCATAGCCGTCGCGCACGAATAGGTCGCCACCCTCGACCAGCTCGATGCCCATCTGCTCGGCAAGGAACACGTGCTCGAAATAGGCGCTGTTGTAGCGGCCGGGTGTGAGCAGCACCACCACGGGATCCTCTGCGCCCGAGGGCGCCACCGCGCGCAGATTCTCGAGCAGCCGCTCGGGATAGTTGCCGACCGGGGAGATGCTCTGCCCGGCGAAGGCGTCCGGAAACAGGCGCATCATGATCTCGCGGTTCTCGAGCACGTAAGATACGCCGGAGGGGGTGCGAACATTATCCTCGAGCACGAAGAAATCCCGCTCGCCGGTGCGGATCAGGTCTATGCCGGCGATATGGGCATAGACATTGTTTGGCGGCTCGATGCCGAGCATCTCCGGTCGGAAGGCCGAGTTGAGCAGAACGAGCTCTGGCGGCACGAGCCCCGCCTTGATGATCTCCTGGTCGTGATAGATGTCGTACAGGAAGATGTTGATCGCCTTGACTCTTTGGATGCAGCCACGCTCGACGAGGTCCCACTCGGACCGGTCGAGGATGCGGGGGATCAAGTCGAACGGGATCAGCCGCTCGGTCGAGCCCCCTTCGGCATAAACGGCAAAGGTGATGCCGAGCCGGCGGAAAAGCTCCTCGGCCGCATTCTGCTTGGTGACGAGGGAGTCGATCGACAGGTTGTCGAGGAGGCTGGCAAGCTCGGCGTAGCTGCGCCGGACCGTGCCGTCAGGCGCGCGCATCTCGTCGAAGAATTTGGGGGGAAGAAGGGAGGACGGCGACGCCGTCTCCTCGACCCTTACCCGCTCAGCACTTTGCGGCAAGCCGCCCGTCCTGGTTTGCAAAAATGACCCTGTACCCGAGCTTGGCGCGCTTCCGGTGTTCTATTTTTCGGGCATCTTAATCCGATGCCGTTCTCTTGAGCAACGCCCGTCAGGCCTGGCGTCGTTCTTAGTCGTGAAAAATGCTAGAAGCGGCGGGCAGAGTTAAGCCCCCACAAGCCCGATCCCCATGCTCGAGACCGCGCTCACCGCGTTCACCACCTTCTTTGCCGTGATAGGGCCGATCGACACGGCGGTGCTGCTCGCCTCCCTCACGCCCAATATGAGCCCAGCCGAGCGGCGGGCGATTGCGGTGAAGGCAGTGTTCATCGCCACCATTATCATCCTCCTGTTCGCGCTGGTCGGACAGCCGGTCCTGACCCAGCTCGGCGTCTCGCTAGCAGCGCTCCAGACGGCAGGCGGGATCATTCTCTTCATAATCGCCGTGGATATGACCTTGGCGCGGCGCCCGGGCCCGGTTGCTTCGCTGTCCGCCAAGGAGAGCGAGGAAGCCGAGGACAAGGCCGAATCGCATGCCGAGATTGCGGTGTTTCCATTCGCCACGCCCCTCATCGCCGGCCCGGGGGCCATGACCGGCGCGATCGTGCTTGCGGCAAACACCAAAGGTGATCTCGAGCTGCTCGGCGCGGTCATCGCCGCGATCCTCGCCGTGATGCTGGTCACGCTCATCCTTCTGCTCGGCGCCCAGGAAGTGCATGAGTTCATCGGAATAACCGCACGCAAGGTGATCGTGCGGGTGTTCGGCGTGCTGCTCGCGGCCCTTGCCGTGCAGTCGATCTTCAACGGCATTTCTGCCACCCACATTTTCGGCTGAGCAAAATCAACGCGCCTGCACTCCAAGTCACTCGGCGGGCGCGCGCTGCTCAGTGGGATAAGCCCGCGGCTTGCGCGCGAATCTGCGCATCACGACGTAGAACACCGGGGTAAAGATCAAGCCGAAGATCGTAACACCGAGCATGCCGAAGAACACGGCGGTGCCGAGCGACTGGCGCATCTCGGCGCCGGCGCCGGTGGCGATCATCAGCGGCAGAACGCCCAGAATAAAGGCGAACGATGTCATCAAAATCGGACGCAGCCTGACCCGCGCGGCCTCGGTCGCAGCTTGCAGGCGATCCTCGCCGTGCTCCTCGTTCTGCCGCGCGAACTCGACGATCAGAATAGCGTTCTTGGCCGCCAAGCCGATCAGCACCACGAAGCCGATCTGGGCGAGGATATTTACGTCCATGGTGCGCAACAGGAGTCCCGTCACCGCCGCGAGCAGACACATTGGCACGATCAGAATGACGGCGAACGGCAGCGTCCAGCTCTCATATTGGGCGGCGAGCAGCAGGAACACGAATACGACCGAGGCGAGGAAAATGAAGATGCCGGTATTGCCGGCGAGCTTCTCCTGGAATGCAAGCTCGGTCCACGAGAAGGAATAGCCCGCCGGCAAATTGGCCTGCGCGATCTTCTCCATAGTGGCAAGGCCATAGCCGGTCGAATAGCCGGGAGCAGTGCCGCCTTGCACCGCGGCCGAGGGAAACAGATTGAAGTGCTCGACCCGGTAAGGACCGGTGATGTTGCGGAATGAAGCCACCGATGAGAGCGGCACCATCTCGCCCCTGGCGTTCCTCGTCTTGAGATTACCGATGGCGTGCAGATCCTGGCGGAAGTTGCCGTCGGCTTGCGCCGTGACGCGATAAGTGCGGCCCAGGAAATTGAAATCATTGACATATTGTGAGCCGAGGAAGACCTCCAGCGTGGTGAACACATCGTCGGTGCTGACCCCGAGCATTTCGGCACGCACCCGATCGATATCCGCCCAGACCTTTGGCGTCTTTGTGCTGAAGGTTGTGAACACACCTGCAAGCCCAGGCGTCTGGTTGGCCTGTGCCATGATTGCGGTGGCGACGGCTTCGAGCTCGGCGGGCTCTCCGCCATGCACGTCCTGCACCTCCATCTTGAACCCACCGGTGGTGCCGATGCCGCGCACCGGCGGGGGCGCCACGCTAATAACGAAGGCTTCCTGGATGCCGGCGAATTGCTTATTTAGATTGGCAATGAGCGCCTGTGCGCTTTGTCCCTTCTCGGCGCGTGCGGCGAAATCGTCGAGTGGCGTGAACACGACCGCAGCGTTGGGTGCGGTGGTGAAGGTTGCGCCGTCGAGGCCAACGATCGGCACAGCATGGGCGATGCCAGGGGTCGCCAGAACCATCTTGGTCACCTTGCGGGCGATCTCGTCGGTGCGCGCGAGCGAAGCACCCGGCGGAAGCTGGATGATGTTGATCAGATAGCCCTGGTCCTGCGCCGGGATGAAGCCGGTCGGCGCTTTCACGAACTGGTACGCGGTGAGCGCTATCAGGCCGAGATAGATGATGACCATGAACCCGGAGATGCGGACCAGCCGGCCGGTCAGCGCGCCATAGCGCGACGAGGTCCATTCGAAGGCGCGGTTGAAGCCATTGAAAAAGGCCCGCACCGGGCGGGTGAAGATGTTCCGCCGCCTCGGCTCTGCCTCGTGCGGCTTGAACAGTAGCGCGCAAAGAGCTGGGCTCAAGGTCAACGAAACGAGCAGAGAGATCGCCGTGGCCGTGGCGATGGTCACGGCGAATTGGCGGAAGAACTGGCCGGTGATTCCGGTGATGAAGGTCGAGGGAATGAACACGGCGGACAACACCAGCGCAATGGCGATCAGCGCGCCGCCCACCTCCTCCATGGTGCGATAGGCTGCGTCGCGCGGACTCAAGCCTTCGCGGATGTTGCGCTCGACATTCTCCACCACAACGATGGCGTCGTCGACGACGATGCCGATGGCGAGCACGAGCCCGAACAGCGACAGATTGTTGAGTGAGAAACCGAGCGCCGCTAGCATGGCGAAGGTGCCGATCAGCGACACCGGAATGGCGACGATCGGGATGATCGACGCTCGCCACGTCTGCAAAAACAGGATGATCACCACCACGACGAGGATCACCGCCTCGAACATGGTGTGGATCACCGCCTCGACCGATTGCGAGATGAACACCGTCGGGTTGTAGACGATGTCGTATTGCAGGCCCTTGGGAAACGACTTGGCGAGCTCCGCCATGGCCGCCTGCACCTGTCCCGCCGTGGCCAGCGCATTAGAGCCGGGGCGTTGAAAGATGCCGAGCGGGATGGCGACGCGTTCGTCGAGATAGCCGCTGCGATTATAGTCGGCGGCGCCCAGCTCGACGCGGGCGACGTCGCGTATGCGAACGACACGTCCGTTGGGGTCGGACTTCACGATGATGTTGCCGAACTGCGCCGGATCAGTCAGTCGTCCTTGGGTCTCGACATTGAGCTGGAAGGCGCCGGGTTGCGGCACCGGCGGCTGGTTGATCACGCCGGCCGCCACCTGCACGTTCTGTGCCCGCAGCGCGGTGACCACGTCACCGGCGGTGAGATTGCGCACCGCCAGTTTCTCCGGATCGAGCCAGATGCGCATCGAGTAGTCTCGCGC
>JBKPSQ010000076.1:0-6380 GCA_046735075.1 Pseudomonadota bacterium | reverse complement strand
GCTCAGGACCGCGCCCACATCCGTTGCGGACTCGCTGTCGGCGGCGCTCTCAGAGAGTCTTCCAGTCTGTGCCCGTGACGGTGGCTTCATCAGAGACGGCGCGAACGCCGATCTCGACGAGCACAGGCAGCTTCGCGACGGAAGCCGCCAGGTCATCGCCGGTTTGCAGGCGACCTATGCTGAGGCGACCGGGATCAAGTCGCTGAAAGTGCGCCACAACAATGTGCTCGGCTATTTCGTCGAGGTTACCGCGCTCAACGGAGCGCTTCTGACCAAGCCACCCCATCTGGAGACCTTCATCCATCGCCAGACGCTTGCCAATGTGGTGCGCTTCTCCACGCCCGAACTATCCGAGCTTGAGGCCAAGATTACACAAGCCGCAGATCGCGCGCTCGCGCTCGAGCTTGAGATGTTCGCCAGACTTACGGAGGAAGTGCTTGCCGAGCAGCAGTCGCTCGTCGCAGCAGGCGCGGCTCTCGCCGAGCTCGATCACTATGCGGGTCTCGCCGAGCTTGCGATCGAGCAGAACTATGTGCGGCCTAGAGTCGATGGCACGGTCGTGTTCGACATCGCGGACGGCCGCCACCCTATGGTCGAGCAAACCTTGCGGCGCTCCGACGGCGCAAGCTTCGTCGGCAACGATTGCAAGCTCGGCGATGAAGGGAGGGGCGACGCGCGCATCCTCGTCGTCACCGGGCCCAACATGGCCGGCAAGTCGACCTTCCTGCGGCAGAACGCGCTCATCGTCGTGCTCGCGCAGTCGGGCTCCTTCGTTCCGGCGCGGAGTGCGCATATCGGCGTCGTCGATCGCCTGTTCAGCCGCGTCGGCGCAGCGGATGACCTCGCCCGCGGCCGCTCAACCTTCATGGTCGAGATGGTCGAAACTGCGTCGATCCTCAATCAGGCGACCGAGCGCTCTTTCGTCGTGCTCGACGAGATCGGGCGCGGCACGGCGACCTTCGACGGACTCTCTATCGCCTGGGCCGCGCTCGAATATTTGCACGAGGTGAACCGCTCGCGCGTCCTGTTCGCGACCCACTATCACGAGCTGACCGCGCTCGCCGACAAGCTCCCGCGCGCCGCCAACGCTACGGTCGAGGTGAAGGAGTGGCGCGACGAGATCGTGTTCCTCTATCGCGTCGTGGCTGGCGCCGCCGACCGCTCCTATGGAATTCATGTGGCGAAGCTTGCCGGGCTGCCGCCTCCCGTGCTTGCGCGCGCCAATGAGGTGCTGAGCGCGCTCGAGAAGGCCGACGGCCGTCCCAAACCTGCCGATCTCGCCGACGATTTGCCCCTGTTCAGAGCCGCCAAAGGGGCAATCGATTCCCGGCAAAGCCACGACTCGCGCCTGGAAGAGGCGGTTGCCGGGCTAACCCCCGACGCCATGACGCCAAAGGAGGCGCTCGAAGCTCTGTACCGCCTCAAGGCTCTGCTTGCCAGCTATGGCTAAAACGCCCATGTGCTAATCTTTGCGGCTTCGCCCATGGACCAGCCAGCACCATTAACAGCCCCCTATTTCGATTTCGACCTCCTGCGCCACGAGGCATCGGAGCTTGCCCATTCTTATTCGGGGCAGGATTCCACGCTGCGCATGGCGCTGGTCGAGCGCCTGCGCCAGCTCGTCGCCGATGCGCGGACCGGGGCGCGGCGCCAGCTCGAGAGGGACGGCGACGGGAGGGCTTGCGCCGAAGGACTTTCTTCCTTCCAGGACGCCCTGATCCGCCTCGCCTACGAGTTCACCACGACCCATATCTACCGCGCCGACAATCCCTCGATCGCCGAGCGCATGGCTGTGGTGGCCCAAGGCGGCTACGGCCGCGGGTTGCTCGCCCCGGGCTCAGACATCGATCTCCTGTTCCTGCTGCCATACAAACAAACGGCCTGGGGCGAGAGCGTTGCCGAGTACATGCTCTACCTTCTGTGGGACCTCGGCTTCAAAGTCGGGCATGCCACACGCAACATCGATCAATGCGTGCGGCTAAGTCTGTCCGACATGACGATCCGCACCGCGCTGCTCGATTCGCGACTGCTACTTGGCGACGAGGCGCTCTACGCTGATTTCCAGCACAGATTCCGCAACGAGGTGCTGGAAAGCAATGCGCGTCCCTTTGTCGAAGCCAAGCTCGCCGAGCAGAACGCGCGTCATGCCCGAGCCGGTGCCTCGCGCTATCTCGTCGAACCTAACGTCAAAGACGGTAAAGGCGGCTTGCGTGACCTGCATACCCTGCACTGGCTCGCCAAGCATCTCTATCCCGACAAGGCTGAGGCTGAATTTGTCGAGGCCGGCGTATTTACGCCGCACGAATATCGAAGCTTCCGCCGCTGCGAGAGCTTCCTCTGGTCGGTGCGTTGCCATCTGCATTTCTTGACCGAGCGGCCGGAGGAACGGCTGAGCTTCGAGGTGCAGGAGCTCATGGCGGAGCGGCTCGGCTATCGCGGCCATGCGGGTTTAAGCGCGGTCGAACGCTTCATGCGGCATTACTTCCTTGTGGCCAAGGAGGTGGGCGAGCTGACCGGAACGGTTTGCTCGGCGCTCGAGCTCAAGCAGCTCAAATCGCTGCCCGTGCTCGACACGCTGCTTGCGCCATTCAGTTGGCGGCGCCGTGCCAAGCTTAGGCGCACCTCGGATTTCCGGATCGAGAACGGCCGCATCTACGCAGTAAGCAAAGAGGCCTTCGTCAAGGATCCCGTGAACTTCATCAAGTTGTTCGTCATTGCCGACGAGCATCAGGCCTCCTTCTCGCCAGAGGTGCTGCGCGAGGTGCGCGCCAATGTCCGGCTGATCGACGACAAGCTGCGCAACGACGCTGTGGCCAATCGTCTGTTCATGCGGCTCCTCATGGATTCGCGCGATCCCGAGGGCGTGTTGCGCAAGATGAACGAGGCCGGCGTGCTCGGCCGCTTCATCCCCGATTTCGGCCGCGTGGTCTCGATGATGCAATTCAACATGTATCATCACTTCACCGTCGACGAGCACCTGATCAGGACTATCGGCTTTCTCTCGGGCATCGAGCGGGGGAAGTTCGCCAATGAGCACCCAGTGTCGACCGAGATCGTGCGCACCATCGATAATCGCCGCGCGCTGTACGTCGCAGCCTTACTGCACGATATCGCCAAGGGCCGCGAGGAGGATCATTCCATAGTCGGCGCGCGTATCGCTAGGGAGCTTGGTCCGCGCTTCGGGCTCAACGCCGCGGAGACCGAGACAGCCGCGTGGCTCGTGGAGCATCACCTCGCGATGAGCCTATTCGCTCAGAGCCGCGACCTGAACGATCCCAAGACGCTTCGCGATTTCGCTGCGCTGGTGCAGAGCCGCGAGCGGCTCAAGCTATTGCTTCTGCTTACGGTCGCCGACATCCGCGCCGTAGGGCCAGGCGTATGGACGGGATGGAAGGGCCAGCTCCTTCGCACGCTCTATTTCGAGACCGAGCCCTTGCTTGGCGGTGGCCATCTCACCTTGAGCCGGAGCGAGCGCGTGGCTCGTGCCCAGGATGCCTTGCGCGAGCAGCTCGCAGCCTGGCCGAAAGACGATCTCGCGCGCTTCATCGATCGACATTATCCATCTTATTGGCTCAGAACGGATCTCAATGTCATCGCCGAGCATGCCAAGCTAATCCGCGATGCCGAGGCGCAGAAGAAGCCGATCGTCACCCATATCGCAACCGACGCCTTCCGCGGCGTGACGGAGGTCACGCTGCTTGCGCCCAACCATCCACGCCTGCTCGCCATGGTCGCTGGCGCCTGCACCGGCGCCGGGGCGAACATTGTCGATGCCCAGATTTCGACCACCCGCGACGGCATGGCGCTCGACACGATTCACCTCGAGCGCGAATTCGATCGTGCCGAGGACGAGGAGCGCCGCGCCAAGAAAATCGCCCAGACGATCGAGAAGCTGCTTCGGGGTGATGTCCGCTTGTCGGAGGTCGTCATGAACAAGCGCAAGCCCAAGCCTAGGCTCTCGGCCTTCAAGGTCGAGCCGCAGGTCATCATCGACAATACGCTGTCGGACGCGCTGACCGTGCTCGAGATCAATGGGCTCGACCGGCCCGGCCTGCTCTACGACGTGACGCGCGAAATCTCGGACCTCAATCTCGATATCGCGTCGGCCCATATCGCCACCTTTGGCGAGAAGGCGGTCGATGTGTTCTACGTGACCGATCTCACCGGCAAGAAGATCACGAGCAAAAGTCGTGAAGGTGCCATCCGTGAGCGCCTGATGAAGGCGCTCCAGGCGCGCCAAGAGCCGGCGTTGCTGCCTGCCTGATGAAGCTTTATCGCGGCTTCGCCACCGTTGGCTCGATCACGATTCTCAGCCGCGTGCTGGGCTTCGTCCGCGATGTGCTGATCGCCGCCGTACTCGGCACTTCCTACGTGGCCGACGCCTTCTTCGTGGCGTTCCGCGTGCCGAACATGTTCCGCCGTTTGTTTGCCGAAGGTGCCTTCGATGCGGCCTTCATTCCGCTCTTTGCCAAACGGCTTCATGGCGACGAACCTGAAGCCGCGCAAGGCTTCGCCGGCCAGGCGCTTGCCGGTCTCGCTCTGATCCTCGTCGTCTTCACAGTGCTGGCTGAGGTCGTCATGCCTTGGCTCATGCTCCTGCTCGCGCCGGGCTTCGCCAGCGACCCAGACAAGTTCGATCTTGCTGTCATGCTCGCGCGCATCTCACTGCCCTACCTCGTTTGCATGTCTCTCGTTGCGCTCTACACTGGGGTGCTGAACGCACTCGGCCGCTTCGCCGTCGCCGCGCTCGCGCCAACCCTCCTCAATGTCGTGCTGATCATCGTGCTGCTTGCGCTGGTCGCGTTCGGCGGCGCTCAGACCACGGCGGGAATTGCTTTGGCCTGGGGCATCGTCGCTTCGGGGGTGCTGCAGGTGATCGTCGTGGGCGTGGCCGCAGCCAAGATCGGCATGCGCGTGCCGGTCGAGCGCCCGCGCCTCACAGCGGAGATGCAGCGACTGATGACCCTTGCAGCACCCGGCGTGATTGCCGGCGGCATGGCGCAGCTCACCATGGTGATCTCGACCATCATCGCGACGCTGCAAGACCGCGTCGTGTCCTGGCTCTACTACGCCGAGCGCATTTTCCAGCTTCCATTGGGTGTAATAGGTGTGGCCATCGGCGTGGTCTTGCTGCCCGATCTTAGCCACAAGCTCCGCTCGGGCGATCACGATGCGGTGCTTGCGAGCGAGAATCGTGCACTCGAATTCGCGCTGCTACTCACCATGCCGGCGGCGATTGCCCTTGCCATCGCCTCAGGCCCCATCATGCGGGTGTTATTCGAGCGCGGTGCCTTCACCACAGCAGATACGGAGGCGACCGCCGCGATGTTGTCAGCGCTCGCCCTTGGCCTTCCAGCCTATGTGATGATCAAGGTGCTGCATCCGAGCTACTTCGCGCGCGAGGATACCAAGACGCCGATGATCTATGCCGGCATCGCCATGGTCTGCACCGCTGTGCTGAGCTTCGTCCTGTTCTTGGCGATCGGCCCGACCGGCATTGCCGTTGCCACCATGGTTTCGGGCTGGATCAATGTCGGCCTGCTCATCGCGACGCTCAAGCGCCGAGACGGTCTCAAGCTCGATCAGATCTTCCGCCGTCGCTTTGCCGGCATCTGCGCGGCAAGTGCCGTGATGGGTGTCATGGTGTTTGCCTTGGTTCAATTGTTCGCTCCCTGGTTTGCCCCGGCGAGCGGGCTTCTCGCGCAGGCTGCAGCGCTTATGACTCTCGTCGGCACGGGATTGGTGGTCTACCTCGGAGCCGTCGCACTGTTCGGTGGCGCCAAAATTGCAAATATCCTCAAAGAGATAGGGGCCTAGGCGGGGCCATTGGCGGGGCCTGCGTCCTCGTCTATGCTGCATTGCAGCAAGAGGAACGAGCAATATGCAAGGCCGGCCGCGCAGAAGCGTGCTGTACATGCCCGGCTCGAACGAGCGGGCGCTCCAAAAAGCCAAGACCATCGCTGCCGATGCCCTCATCTTCGACCTCGAAGATGCCGTGGCGCCGGATGCCAAGCCACTCGCGCGCGATCAGGTCTGCGCCGCAGTCAAGAATGGCGGCTATGGCGGCCGCGAGATCGTCATCCGCGTGAACGCGCTCGAGACGCCGTGGGGCACCGAGGACTTGCTTGCCGCCTGCGACGCCGAGCCCGACGCGATCCTCGTGCCCAAGGTCGTGCATCCAGGCGACATCATCAGTGTCGCCAAGATCCTGCAAGGCGTGCATGCGCCGGAGAAGATCAGGCTCTGGGCGATGATGGAGACGCCGATGGCGATCCTCAACGCGCGCACCATCGCCGCCACCGCCGTCTATGCCGAGAACCGGCTCTGTTGCCTCGTCATGGGCACCAATGACCTGATCAAGGAATCGCGCGCCCGCGCGC
>JBKPSQ010000075.1:0-4120 GCA_046735075.1 Pseudomonadota bacterium | reverse complement strand
GGTGCTCAAGGATCAGCTCTACAGGGAAAACCTAGCGCTGCGAGACGAGGTCGACCGCGTTCTGATGTTTGAGGAAATTGTCGGTTCCTCGAAGGCCTTGAAGACCTCGCTGTCGCGGATTGCCAAGGTGGCTCCCACGGATTCGACGGTGTTCATCACTGGCGAAACCGGCACCGGTAAGGAACTCATTGCCCGCGCCGTTCACAAACGATCACGGAGGTCTAGGCGTGCCTTCGTCAGCGTGAACTGTGCGGCACTTGCGCCAACGCTGATCTCCGCAGAACTGTTCGGCCACGAGAGAGGCGCGTTCACGGGCGCCACCCAACGGCGGCTTGGGCGTTTCGAACTGGCTGATGGCGGCACGATCTTCCTGGACGAAGTGGGCGAGCTGCTGCCTGAGACTCAGGTCGCGCTGTTGCGAGTCCTGCAGGAACGGGAATTTGAGCGGGTCGGAGGCACGCAGCCGATCCGTATTGACGTCCGTGTCATCGCCGCGACCAATCGTGATCTAGGGGCAGCGGTGGCGAACGGAAGTTTCCGACAGGACCTGTTCTATCGACTGAATGTGTTCCCTATCGAGGTTCCGCCCCTTCGAGAACGCCAAGACGACATCTTGATGCTCGTCGAATACTTCGTGCACCGCTACGCCAACCGCGCGGGGAAGACCATCCGCTCGATTGACAAGAGGACGCTGGATTTGCTGCAGGCCTACGACTGGCCTGGCAACATTCGTGAGCTCCAGAATGTGATCGAGCGGTCCGTGATTCTGAGCTCCAGTGAGGTGTTTGCCGTCGACGAGTCATGGTTGCCGAGACAATCGGTGCGAACACCACCCCGGACTGCGGCGTTGGCCCCGGCTCTGAGCGCGCTCCGGGGCGAGCGGGAGACCATCGAAGCGGCGCTCGCCGAGTGCCGGGCCCGAATCGGCGGACCCTCTGGAGCGGCAGCGAAGCTCGGAGTTCCTCCATCCACGCTCAACCATCGCATTAAGGCGCTCAACATCGAGAAAGCGCGATTCAAGTTCCGCTGAAGTTTCACCAGTAATCACCAACCGCGGCCAGATCGGCCACATCCGCCAGATCGGCCAAATCGGCCAGATCAACCGGCCGCAAACAAACTCGAACTGCGTTTTTGCTGGCTTTTCTGCAGACGCGGCTGGGCGTTCGGCTTGCCAAGAGGGTATCCGGGCAGCAGGACGCGCGACGATGACTTACAGAATCGACCGCATGTTGATTGAACAGGGTGTCGTTCTTCGCATCAGCGGTCGGATCGCCGGGGAAGACCTGGATGTCCTTCGCACCGCGCTAGCGGAAGGCAGTGTCGTCGCTCTCGATCTCACGGAGGTCGAACTGGCCGACCGTGATGCCGTGATGCTCCTGGCACGAACCGAAAGAAATGGCATCGAGCTCAGACACGGTCCGGCCTACATCCGCGAATGGGTGACGAGAGAGCGAGACCGCAGCTAGCGCCGGGAGTACTTGGCGGAAACCGCGTTTTTTCGAAAGCAGCCCCGATTCGGCTGCGAAGGAGGCAGTGATGACAACGACGAAGCTCGCAGACGTGGTGGAGTCAACAGCGATTCGGCCCTTTCAGGTAAACGTTCCGGAAGCTGACCTGGCCGACTTGCGCCGGCGCATTGTCGCCACGCGCTGGCCCGAGAAGGAGACGGTCTCCGACACGTCGCAGGGCGTGCCGCTCAAGCCACTCCAGGACCTCGCGCACTATTGGGCGACCGACTACGACTGGCGCAAGTGCGAGGCGAAGCTCAATGCCCTGCCCCAGTTCATCACCGAGATCGACGGGCTCGACATCCACTTCATCCACGTGCGCTCGAAGCACAAGGGCGCGCTGCCGGTCATCGTCACGCACGGATGGCCCGGCTCGATCCTCGAGCAGATCAAGCTCATCGGCCCGCTCGCTAACCCCACGGCCTTCAGCGGCCGCGCGGAGGACGCCTTCGACGTCGTGATCCCGTCGATCCCCGGTTATGGGTTCTCGGGCAAGCCGGCGGCTACCGGCTGGGATCACGCGCGGATGGCGCGCGCTTTTATCGTGTTGATGAAGCGCCTGGGATACACGCGATTCGTCGCGCAGGGCGGCGACGTGGGTGGACAAGTCACGGACGCCATGGCGGTCGAGGCGCCCGCGGAGCTCGTCGCGATCCACACCAGCTTCCTGTTCGCCCTGCCGCAGGACGTGGCCAACGCGGTCCAGGCCGGCGCACCCCTGCCGTCCGACGCAACTGACCAGGAGCGACGCGCGCTCGCCAAGCTGCAGGGCTTCTTCGGCAAGAACGCGGCCTATGCGATCGAAATGGCGACGCGTCCGCAGACGCTCTACGGGCTCGCCGATTCCCCGGTGAGCCTCGCGGCCTGGCTGATCGATCACGGCGACGGCGACGACCAGCCGGCGGCGACGGTCCTCGCGGCGATGCAAACGCCGACCAAGGGGCAGCCCCCGGAGCGGCTGACCCGGGACGACGTGCTCGACAACATCACCCTCTACTGGCTGACCAACACTGGAGTCTCTGCGGCCCGCAGCTACTGGGACAACAAGCCGCCGTACTTCCTTCCCAAGAAATTCTCCATCCCGGCGGCGTTTACCGTCTTCCCCGGCGAGATCTACCAGCCCTCCCGGCGCTGGGCGGAGGGCGGCTATTCGAACCTCGCCTACTTCAACGAGGTGGACAAGGGTGGGCATTTTGCCGCCTGGGAACAGCCGCAACTGTTTGCAGAAGAAGTTCGGGCGGCCTTCAGATCAGTGCGTGGATAGTCGACGCGAATCGCTCCACGGCGGGACGGCGTGGCCACGCGTCGTCCCGTTTCATACAAGGCAGAGACGAATGTTCGCGCAACCACGACACGATCGCCGGCGTTTCCTTGGGATGGTCGCGCTCTCCCTGGGTGCGGCGTGGATTGGCACGAGAGATTCGGTGATGCATATGATCACGGTCACACCGTTCAGACCATCCAGCGCCAGCGACTTGGCCTCGCTCCGTGGGGCGACCGGCTGGCTCAATTCACCGCCCCTGACAGCGGCGGCGCTACAGGGCAAGGTCGTCCTCATCGACTTCTGGACGTACACGTGCATCAACTGGCTTCGCACCGTGCCGTACGTTCGCGCCTGGGCCGCCCGATACAAGGAACAGGGGTTGGTTGTCATTGGTGTGCACACACCCGAATTCTCGTTCGAGGAGGACATCGACAACGTTCGAAAGGCCGCGCAGGAAAGGGGTGTGACGTACCCGATCGCCATCGATAACAACCGCGCGATCTGGAGCGGGTTTGGCAATCACTACTGGCCCGCTCTCTACTTCATCGATGCAACAGGGCGGGTGCGCGATCATCACTTCGGCGAAGGCAACTACGAAGAATCGGAAATGAGAATTCGCCAGCTGCTGGCGGGCGGGAGCGGTCCTGTCATCGATAGCGCGTCAGTGTCGATCGGGGCGCATGGTCCCGAGGTGGGAGCAGACTGGGCCAGCTTGAAGTCTCCCGAGACGTACGTTGGCCATAGCAAAGCCGAGATGTTCGCGTCGCCTGGCGGTGCGGCGGTGAATACCCGTCACCGCTACGCGCTTCCGGCTCGCCTGCGCCTTAATCAATGGGCACTCTTGGGTGAATGGACGGTGAGGGAAGAGGCTGCCGTGCTGAACGCTGCCGGCGGGCGGATCGCGTTCAGGTTTCATGCGCGGGATCTCCACCTCATCACGGGTCCATCCGACCGTCGGGGAGCCGTTCCGTTCCGAGTGCTGATCGATGGACAGCCGCCGGGCGCGAACCGTGGGAGTGACGTTGACGACCAAGGCGAAGGCACGGTCGTCGAGCAGCGCCTTTATCAGCTGGTTCGACAATCTGGACCGATCGCCGATCGCCAGTGCGAGATCGAGTTCCTCGATTCTGGCGTGGAAGCGTTCGCCTTCATGTTCGGCTGAGGGGGTCGCGAGACTGGCTGACGCACTCTCGAACCTGAGGAGGCCTCGGAACGGCATCAAGCCTCGACTGTCGCGGGCACACGGCGGGGGGCGTCAGCGGCCCGCAGGGCGGAAATCGTCCAGTGCGGCGCGCCACGCCTGTAAAGCCCATATAGTCACCAACTTACAGCTAGCTCTCTCGTGACG
>JBKPSQ010000074.1:0-9959 GCA_046735075.1 Pseudomonadota bacterium | reverse complement strand
GGCGTTCCCTTCCTCGGTCCGATCGGGGCCGCGCGGGTCGGCTATATCGAGGGCAAATATGTGCTGAACCCGATGATCGACGAGATGGCTGAAAGCTCGCTCGATCTCGTTGTGGCTGGCACCAACGATGCCGTGCTGATGGTCGAATCGGAAGCCAAGGAATTGTCGGAGGACGTGATGCTCGGCGCCGTGATGTACGGTCAGGAGCACTTCAAGCCGGTGATCGACGCCATCGTCAGACTTGCCGAGCGCGCCGCCAAGGAGCCTTGGGAGCTGAAGGGCGAAGAAGATACAGGTCTTATCGACCGCGTGCGGGAGACGAGCGAGGCCGAGCTTCGCGAAGCCTATGCCATCGCCGGCAAGCACGAGCGCCGCGATCAGGTCGCCGCCATCAAGGAGAAGGTGGTTACAGCTCTCGTCCCCGAGGACGACGATGGGACGAGGGCCGCACAGGTCTCGAGTGCCTTCAAGGAGGCCGAGAAGGAGGTGGTGCGCTCGAGCATCCTCCAGACGTCAAGGCGCATCGACGGCCGCGATCTTCAGACCGTGCGCCCGATCGTATGCGAGGTCGGCATTCTGCCGCGCACGCACGGCAGCGCGCTGTTCACCCGAGGCGAGACGCAGGCACTTGCCGTCGCCACACTCGGCACTGGCGAGGACGAGCAATATGTCGACGCCCTCCAGGGCACCTACAAAGAGACCTTCATGCTGCACTACAACTTCCCGCCCTACTCGGTCGGAGAGGTGGGCCGCATGGGGTCTCCCGGACGGCGCGAGATCGGGCACGGCAAGCTTGCCTGGCGCGCCATCCACCCGGTGCTGCCCGATCGCGAGAGCTTCCCCTATACCATCCGCCTCGTCTCGGAGATCACCGAATCCAACGGCTCCTCTTCGATGGCAACGGTGTGCGGCAGCTCTCTCGCCATGATGGACGCGGGCATCCCCATCAAGCGTCCGGTCGCCGGCATCGCCATGGGCCTGATCAAAGAAGATCAAGGCTTCGCCGTACTGTCTGACATCCTCGGCGACGAGGACCATCTCGGCGACATGGACTTCAAGGTGGCGGGCACGTCCGAAGGCGTGACCTCGCTCCAGATGGACATCAAGATCACGGGCATCACCGAGGAGATCATGAAGGTCGCGCTCAATCAGGCGCGAGATGGCCGCATGCACATCCTCGCTGAGATGAACAAGGCCATCAACACGGCGCGGCCCGAGCTCGGCGAATACGCGCCGCGCATCGAGACCATTCACATTCCGGTCGACAAGATCAGAGAAGTGATCGGCTCTGGGGGCTCGGTGATCCGCGAGATCGTGGCCGAGTCGGGCGCCAAGATCGACATCTCGGACGACGGCACGGTGAAGATCGCCTCGGCCAATGCCGAATCGATCCGCGCCGCGATCAACCGCATCAAGTCGATCGCGTCCGAGCCAGAGGTCGGCGAGATTTACAAGGGTAAGGTGGTCAAGGTGATGGAGTTCGGTGCCTTCGTGAATTTCTTCGGCGCCAAAGACGGTCTGGTGCATATCTCGCAGCTTACCGACGGCCGCCCCAAGGCAGTGACCGACGTGGTCAAGGAAGGCGATATCGTCTGGGTCAAGCTGCTTGGTTTCGACGACCGGGGCAAGGTCAGGTTGTCCATGAAGGTTGTCGATCAAACGACCGGCAAGGAGCGCGAGAAGGCGGAAGCCGCCGCGAGCTAAGATCGGTCAGAGATCGTGATTTATGAGGGGGCCCTTTTGGCCCCCTCATTGCTGTGGCGTATCGGTCTTGCCTGACTCGTCGGGCTTGTTACCGTTGCCGCTGGGGGCGTTACTTGGCTCCCCGGGCTTGCCCGTCTCGCCACTGGGAGCGCTACCGCTCGCGCCATCCTCGGCCTTTACGCATTTGGTGGCGATGACGAGATATTGGTCCTTATGATCGGCCTGCCACTTCTTGGAGATTTCGCGGGCCTCATGAGTGCAGCTCACCACGTCCGCCAAGGTCACGTCAGGCACGGGAATCTCAGAACAGGTGTGAGGTTCCGCTATGAGACATGCAACAACGATAAGATGGGCAGCCATAGCCCTGCTTCCTCCATCACTCCGTGAAGCGCGCGATCCTAATTGTGCGCGAAACCTCTCACAACGGCCGCTTAGGAGTTACGTTTAAATGCCACAGCCGCCCTAGCTCCTATTGTGCGGCCTCGCGTGGCGCCTTCTCGACCGGAGCCTCGGCCTCGTCGATTTGCTCGATGACCTTGAGCGCCCCGATGCTCGGCATGGCGATGGTCGAGTAGCCGCAATCGACGAAATGCACCTCGCCAGTCACCGCGCCCGATAGATCAGACAGCAGATAGAGCGCGGCGCCGCCGACTTCGTCGAGCGTCGGAGAACGCCGCATCGGCGCATGGCGCTGCTGGAAATGGAACAGCGTGCGGGCGTCGGAGATGCCAGCGCCGGCGAGCGTGCGCATCGGCCCAGCGGACAGCGCATTCACCCTGATGTTCTGCGGTCCGAGATCCGAGGCGAGGTAACGCACTGAGGCCTCGAGGGCCGCCTTGGCGACGCCCATGACGTTGTAGCAGGGCACCACACGCGTTGATCCGCCATAGGTGAGTGTGAGTAGCGAGCCGCCGTTCGGCATCAAGTCCGCGGCGAGTTTCGACACCTCGGTGAACGAGAAGCACGAGATCACCATGGTGTGCTCGAAATTAGCCCGCGTCGTGTCGCAATAACGGCCCTTGAGCTCGTTGCGATCCGAGAAAGCGAGCGCGTGTACGACGAAATCGAGAGAGCCCCATTTATTGCGGATCACCTCGAACACACGCTCGACGCTCTTCAGATCCTCGACATCGGCTTCTTCGATGATCTTGGCGCCGATGCCTTTCGCAAGCGGCACGGCACGGCGGCCGAAGGCGCCGCCTTGATAGGAGAAGGCAAGCTCCGCCCCTTGCCCATGCAGCACCCGCGCGATCCCCCAAGCGATCGAGCGGTCGTTGGCGACTCCCATCACCAACCCTCTCTTCCCCGCCATCAACGGCCGAGGCTCAGCGATACCATTTGTTGTTGCCATGGCGCCTACTCTGGTTACGGATTGACGAACTCCGTCAGCTCCCCTGCTTCACCCATCCACACGGCGGAACACCAGTGTGGCGTTAGTCCCGCCGAAACCGAAGCTGTTCGACATCACTGTGTTAATAGCCACGTTATCCTGCCGTTTGCGCGCGATCGGCATGTCGGCACAGGCGGGGTCGATGGTCTCGATGTTGGCGGATTCACAAATGAAGCCGTTATTCATCATCAGCAGCGAGTAGATCGCCTCATGCACGCCGGCGGCGCCGAGCGAGTGGCCGGTGAGGGCTTTGGTGGCGCTGATCGGCGGGCATCTGTCGCCGAATACGTCGCGGATCGCCTCGATCTCCTTGAGGTCGCCAATCGGAGTCGAGGTCGCATGGGGATTGATGTAGTCGATTTCACCATTGCCGTTCTGCATCGCCATGCGCATGCAGCGCGCGGCGCCTTCGCCGGAAGGCTGCACCATGTCGTAGCCGTCGGAGGTCGCGCCATAGCCGACGAGCTCGCCGTAAAGTCTCGCGCCACGCGCCTTGGCGTGCTCAAGCTCCTCGAGCACCACGACACCGGCGCCTCCGGCAATGACGAAACCATCGCGGCCGACGTCGTAGGGACGGCTCGCTTGCTCGGGCTGATCGTTGAAATCGGACGACATGGCGTTCATGGCGTCGAACAGCACCGATAGCGTCCAATCGAGTTCCTCGCCGCCGCCGGCGAAAACAATGTCTTGCTTGCCAAGCTGGATAAGCTCGGCGCCGTTGCCGATGCAATGCGCCGACGTCGAGCAGGCCGAGGAGATCGAATAGCTCACGCCTTTGATGTGATAGGGCGTGGCGAGCGTCGCGGAATTCGTGGAGCACATGGCCTTCGGCACCTCGAACGGACCGACCTTCTTTGGTCCCTTCTCGCGCGCGGTGTCGGCAGCCTGAACGATAGCCCGCGTTGAGGGCCCGCCTGAGCCCATGATGAGGCCGGTCCTCTCATTGGAAATGTCATCCTCCTCGAGGCCAGCGTCGCGAATCGCCTGCTCCATGGCGATATAGTTCCAGGCGGCGCCAGCCCCCATGAAGCGGCGCACCTTGCGGTCGAGCATCTCTTTCCAGTCGAGCTTCGGCGCGCCATGCACCTGGCAGCGGAAACCGAGCTCGGCATAGTCCTCAGCTTTGACGATGCCGGATTTTGCCTCGCGCAACGAGGCGAGCACCTCCTGGGCACTGTTGCCGATGGGGGATACGATCCCCATGCCGGTTACGACCACGCGTTTCATCGCGTCAAAATCCTTGAGAACCACCACCGCTCCAGCTCAGACACTTGCGGGTGCGGCTTCGCCCGCCTGGAATAGGCCAACCCTCAAATCCTTGGCCGTATAGATGGTCTCGCCGTCGGCTTTCAGCCACCCATCGCCGGTGCCGAGCGTGAATTTGCGCCTGATCACGCGCTTGAGCTCGACGATATATTCGAGCTTTTTCATGGTGGGAAGCACCATGCCGGAGAACTTTACCTCACCGACGCTCAAAGCCCGTCCCCTTCCCGGTGCGCCGAGCCAGCCGAGAAAAAAGCCGAGCAGTTGCCACAGCGCGTCGAGTCCAAGGCAGCCGGGCATGACCGGGTCGCCTTTGAAATGGCACGGGAAGAACCACAGGTCTGGCTTCACATCAAGTTCGGCGACGATGCGGCCGTGCCCGTGCTCGCCACCCTCCCCCTTCACCTCGGAGATGCGGTCGAACATAAGCATAGGCGGCAGCGGCAGCTGTGCATTGCCCGGGCCGAACAGCTCGCCGCGCGCACAGGCAAGCAGATCCTCATATTCGAATTGGTCCCGCCGCTCAGTCATGGGGACGGTCAGCTTTCTCCCTGCCGATCAACGCTTGGCAAATTTGGTGGTTTCCTAACACAGACGGAAGCCCTTCAAAAGCCCGCGAGGCCGAGGCTGCAACGGGCACGCGTGGCGCGATTTTGGACAAGATCTGTCCCGTTTCTTTTGCCACGCGCGACAGAGCCACAACATTGCGGTAGGTGAGGCTTTCATCCTATATTTCGAAGAAATTGAACCCCTCCATAGACCATGACGAATAAGTCAAAATTGCCTTCAGAGAAGCCGCATGGAGACATCGCCAAGCTGTTGCGCGGTGCTGGCCTCAGGCCAACGCGCCAGCGCGTTGCCCTTGCCTATCTCCTGTTCGCGGCCGGCGACCGCCACGTAACCGCCGAGACGCTGCACGAGGAGGCCATAGCCCGCAAAGTCCCGGTGTCACTTGCCACCGTGTACAACACGCTGCACCAGTTCACCGAGGTCGGTCTCCTGCGCGAGGTCGCGGTCGAAGGCGCCAAGACCTATTTCGACACCAACACTTCGAACCACTACCACTTCTTCTGCGAGCATTCTGGACAGCTCATGGATATCGAGACTGGCGCGATCAGGATCGAGGGCCTACCTGAAGCGCCCGACGGTATGACTATCTCTCGCGTGGACGTGCTCGTCAGGCTGGTCGACAAGCCAAACCGCTAAATTCCCACGGGAAGCGCACGCATGACCGGAACCGCAGGATGATGCGGCTCCGGCCACACTAGGGTTATTGCTGCTGGCTGCCGTTTCTGTTGTTCAGAGTTGGGTTCGGCTTCGACTGTGCAGCCGACGACTTCGGCGGAGCCGAGCTCTGTTCCTTGGCACCCTTGGACGGATCTGCGTTGTTGTCCGGCAAAGTCGCCTCGGAGGATCTCACACTCTTCGATGACGGGCTCGCCGAGCTTCGCTCAGCCGCACCGCCCGATGTATCGGCCTTGCCTTGGCTCGGCACGTGCGCCTCCTTCGAGGCTTCCGGCGAGACGCCGGGCTGCGTCGGAAGGGCTGAGCTCTCCGCGGCAATAGCCGGGGTCAAGCCCAGCAGCAGAGCCGCGGCGGTGCAGGTAAGAAGACGTTTCATCATTCCTCCGTTTTCCTCTTCGGTCTAAATTCTTGTGGCACTACCGACAGCGCCACCCAAAGGGCCAACGGCTCGAGGACTGAATGGTTCCTCGGTTAACACTATGAAAAGGCACAGTTTTTTACGGCATCTGGCTTCAGTCAAAAGGCCGGTTTTTGAGACCTCTGATCAGCTATCAGCAATCAGGATCGGAGGCTTACTTGACTTCCTCGCCGCGATACACGCCCCACAGCTGATCTTGCTGCACATAGCCTGAGTAATCGTCGACCGAGAGTTCGCACCAACTTCCGTCACACGCCACCACATTGCCGAGCACGCCTGACTGAAGCTGTGCAACGGTGCGCGAGCTCGTAGATTTCGAATTGTAGAGCGGCACCCGTTCCTCGCCTTTTGCCCACGGAGCGATGAGCACGGTGCGCCGCGCGCTTAATAGGCTGTGGAACACCCAGCCATCGGCGCCTTCGCTGTCGCGCACTCGGCGCCAATTGTCGGACTCGGCGATTACCTCTACGGGAAGCCCTGCGCGCGAAAACACCCATACGATGGACTGATCCGTGCTCGGTCCTTTGCGCACATTCACCTTATCGGATTTCAGGCTCACGAAACGCGGGACCGGCAGCGCAGTCTTTGGTCCTTCGACCGCGGCCTGTTTAACCTTGTCGTCCGCCGCGCTCGCCGTGCTACCGGCCATGATGCTGAGCCCCAAGGCAATCAAGACTCCGATCAGCGCCCGGTGCGACACCGTTTCACCCCCCGATGATGCGATCCTCCCGCCGGAGGTTAACCCCCGAATCGGCGAATCCTGGATGGACCAGAAAAGTGAACGGATCGTGGCCCTAAGCCAAGATGACGCTTTATCTCGCAAAGCCGCTTCTGTTAGACAAAGGCCCCAACGAGCAAAAATCACCTATTCATGCGGGACGGTGCCTCCTGCCCCGCACCCCACCTTGGTTGGACGCGAATGGCTGAACGCCCCATCGTTATCGTCACCCGCAAGCTGCCTGACGTCGTCGAGACGCGGTTGCGCGAGCTTTTCGATGCGCGTCTCAATCTCGACGACAAGCCGTTCTCGCGTGAAGAGCTGATCGAGGCGGCTAAGGCTGCCAATGTGCTGGTGCCAACCGTCACCGACCGCATCGACAGAGGCGTGCTTAGTCAGGCTGGACCCAACCTCAAGCTGATCGCCCAGTTTGGCACCGGGGTCGACAATATCGATCTCGAGACGGCGCGAAACCGCTCGATCATCGTGACGAATACGCCTGGCGTGCTGACCGAGGACACGGCGGACATGACCATGGCGCTGATCATTGCCGTGCCGCGGCGGCTGACCGAAGGCGCGGCGGTCCTTCGTGGCGGCAACAGCGAGTGGCACGGTTGGTCGCCCACCTGGATGCTCGGCCATCGCATCTTCGGCAAGCGGCTCGGCATCGTCGGCATGGGCCGCGTCGGGCAAGCCGTTGCCAAGCGAGCCAAGGCGTTCGGCCTGCAGATCCACTATCACAACCGCCGCCGCGTCGCGCCCGAGATCGAGAAGTCGCTCGAGGCAACCTATTGGGACAGCCTCGACCAAATGCTCGCGCGCATGGACATCATCTCGATCAACTGCCCGCATACACCAGCCACATACCATCTGCTGTCAGCCCGCAGGCTCGCGCTGATGAAACCCTCGGCCTATATCGTCAACACGGCGCGCGGCGAGGTGATCGACGAGAACGCGCTCGCCCGCATGATCGAAAACGAGGAACTTGCCGGCGCAGGTCTCGACGTGTTCGAGCACGAGCCCGCGGTCAATCCGAAGCTGCTCAAAAGCGAGAAGGTGGTAGTCCTGCCGCACATGGGCTCCGCCACGCTCGAGGGTCGCGTCGACATGGGCGAGAAGGTTATCATCAACATCAAGACCTTCCTCGACGGCCATGCGCCCCCCGACCGCGTACATCCCGCGATGTTCTGAGCGGAACCAGAATCCGGATTTCCGATTTCTGACATGTGATTTCTGCTACCCTGCCGGCAGTGCCGAGCCGGAGGAGACAGAGCCATGTCCCGCTGGACCACACTTCCAATAATCCTGGCCTTGAGCCTGATTATGTTGAGCCTGAGCGCCGAGGTCGCGGCGGCAGCCGACGATGATCTGCCGCGCAATATCGAGCTCAAGCCCGGGGCCACCTTGCCGGATGACACGACGGCCGCGGATACGAGCATCACAGGGCAGCAAACTCGCCAGATTGTGACCGAGCCTGCGGCGGCTGCGGACGCGCCTACCGATATTGGAGGGAAGCCTGACACGCCGAAGGAAGGCGAGGGCGCATCCACCACGGTCCCCCCACCGGCGTCGCCTCCTGCTGCCAAGGCTGCCGCCCCCGAGACTCCGGCAGCCGCGCCTCCGGACAAAGCCACGTCACCCGACGCCGCTCCGGCTGGGGGCAAGGCGCCTGAAGCAGCCTCTGTTCCCACGCCGCCGCCTGGACCTTCTCCCGTCGAACTCAAGCCACACGAGCTCGCGCTCGCGATGCAGACGGAGCTGAAGCGGGTCGGCTGCGATCCCGGAGACGTCGATGGCGTGTGGGGCGGCCGGTCGCGTGAGGCGCTCGCGGCGTTCGGGCATTTCGCCAAAGTCGAGGTCGCGGAGCTTGCGCCGACGCCGCAGATCCTCGCCTTGATCAAGGGCAAGAGCGAAGTCGTATGCGTCGCGTCAGGCGAAGCGCCTTCCCATGGCGAAAGCGCACCTTCGCCAGAATCTACACCACCTCATCATGGTGGCGGTTATTACGGCGGCGGAGGGTACTAGGGCGCCTCAGGTGTCCGCACGTGCTCGGGCCTGAATCCGATGCCGATGATGCGGGCTGGAATACGGCGGAGTACCGGAAACCAGTTGAACAATTTAACAAGGAACGGCGCGCGCGGTTGTTGCTGCATTTGCAACACGTTGCGGATGACGAGGTTCTGCACGATCACCTGCAATCGTTGCGTCATGCGCGTCGGCCATTCGCGGCGCTTCTGCACCTCGGCCAGGAGAGACTCCGGCACAGGTCCTGCACGCAGCGCGGGCCCAAGGATATTGCCAGCGGCCACCGCATCTTGAACGGCGACATTGATTCCGATCCCGCCAACCGGGGACATGGCATGGGCGGCATCGCCAATGCATACCAGTCCATCGCGATACCACCGCCTCAGCCGGTCGATCGCGACCGTGAGAAGCTTGATGTCGTCCCATGAGCCGAGCTCCTGCACCCGGTCGGCGAGCGCAGGATTGATCTCCACCAACGATTTACGGAAGGCTTCCAAGCCCTTGCTGCGCACCGCATCGAAGCCACCCTTGGGGATCACATAGGCGCATTGCCAATAGTCGCCGCGGCCGATCATGACAAACAGCCGCCCGGGAAGAATGCGACCCATGAGCTGTTCGCCGTCCCCCGGCCGCTTGGACAGCCGCATCCACAGCACGTCCATCGGCGCACCGATATCCTCCACTTCAAGTCCGGCCCGCTCGCGCACTATGGAACGCCGGCCATCAGCCCCTACGACAAGATCGGCGCGCAATTCGAGGTCGCCGTCCGGAGTCTTGGCCCGCAAACCCACGACCTTCTTCCCGTCGAACAGAAGCTCGTTCACCTCGGCGCGCATGCACAAGCTCAACCCTTGATAGCGCTTGGCATAATCGGCCAGGAAATCGAGAAAATCCCATTGCGGCATGAGCGCGATGAACTTGCAGTGGGTCGGCAGATGTTTGAGGTCGGCGAGGAAAACGACATCGTTTCCGATGAGAGCCCGCAACTCGTCGAGTTTTTGATGCGGCCGCTTGAGGAATTCTTCGAGCAGCCCGAGCTCGTACATCACCTCCAGCGTTGAGGGATGAATCGTGTCGCCGCGAAAGTCGCGCAGGAAGTCAGCATGCTTCTCGAGCACCACCACATCGACGCCGGCGCGGGCGAGTAGGTAACCGAGCATCATGCCGGCCGGTCCGCCCCCGGCGATCGCGCAACG
>JBKPSQ010000073.1:0-3720 GCA_046735075.1 Pseudomonadota bacterium | reverse complement strand
CCGAAGTGACAGTGCCACTCTGCATTCTCCATGGCGGCCGCGACGAGATCATCCCACTCGATCAGGCTCGCCGCGTGTTTCATAAGGCCAACGAGCCGAAGAGCATGACCGTCGTGCCGGCGGCGGGTCACAACGACCTGTTCGAGAAGGGCGCCTGGGAGAAGGTCGAGACCTTCCTCGAGACCCTTCGTCCGGTACCGGTTGCCAAGGGCGGCCGTCCGGTCGAGATCGCCGCGGCAGCCAGCGGCGAAAGCCGGTAGGACCTCAACCCCTACGTGTCATTCCCGCGAAAGCGGGAATCCAGTAGCTACCGCCGTGCGTCGATTTCTTGCGGCGGTGGTTACTGGATTGTCCGGTCAAGCCGGGCAATGACAATGAAGGGAATAAGGAAGTCTAGTCTACCGGCGAGGACTGCGCGGCTTGGGCGTGGGGCCTGTGCCGCCGCCACCTTCGCGCTGCGCCTTCTTGCGGGCAAGCTTGCGGGCTCTGCGGATGGCCTCAGCCTTCTCACGGGCGCGCTTCTCCGACGGCTTCTCGTAGTAGTTGCGAAGCTTCATTTCGCGGAAGATGCCTTCGCGCTGCATTTTCTTCTTCAGCGCCCTGAGGGCCTGATCGACATTGTTATCGCGAACGACGACTTGCACGAGTGCTTCTCTCTCCGATTGGCCGAGTGATGTCTGGATTGGACGCGGGGGCCAAATATGACCCTTGGCCGAACCGGTCAGGGTCCCGCATCCGGGCTTGCTCTAACAGAAGCGGCGGAAATTGTCCAGATACCGGGGCTCAGTCCGGGGTGGCGGCACTCTCGGCGTGAGGGATGCACGTGCCTGTCGTCTCCATGCCGTCGCGCCGCCAGTTGAACTTCTGACTGTCGGGATATTGTGACTCCTTCGGACTGGCTTCGGCCCATGAACGCCAAGCGTTGTAGACGCGGGCGTATTGGCCGCGCATCTGTTCCTCGGCCTTTAGGCAATCGTCGATCGTGTCGAAGACGAGCCCGGTCTTGACCGGGATGGTTCCGTAGATGAGCACAAGCAGCATCCATTTCATCTGCTCACTCCTGACCTGCTGAGCATCGCCAAGCGCTCAGCTTTTGGGAAACAGCCGGGTGACGTGGCCCATCTTGCGGCCGGCCCGCGCCTCCGCTTTGCCGTAGATGTGGACGGCGGCGCCATCCTCTTTGGCGAGCCCGCGCCATTTATCGACATCGGCCCCGATAAGGTTGGTCATAATCGCATCGCTGTGGCGCGCCGTCTCGCCGAGCGGCCAAGCGCAAATCGCTCTCGCATGATTTTCGAACTGGCTGACCGCACAGGCGTCGAGCGTCCAATGTCCTGAGTTGTGCACGCGCGGCGCGATCTCGTTGACGAGGAGGTCGGGCTGATCGCCTCCCCGCTCGAACATCTCGACCGCCAGCACGCCGACGTGATCAAGCGCTTCCGCGATCTTGCCTGCGATGGTTCGCGCGGCGAAGCCAGAGCTTTGCGAGATGCGTGCCGGCACGCGACTCATGGCGAGAATGCCGTTCTGATGCACGTTCTCGACCGGGTCGTAGAATTTGATGGCGCCATTCTTGCCGCGCACGACGATCACAGAGATTTCTCGCTCGAAGCGCACCAACCCTTCGAGCACGGCAGGCACGCGTCCGATTGCAGCCCACGCGCTCTCGACGTCGGCCTCATCGCGGATCAGGACTTGCCCCTTGCCGTCATAGCCAAAGCGCCTTGTCTTAAGCAGCGCAGGAAGCTTCACCATACGCATCGCCGCGCGCAAATCGGCGAGGCTGGTCACATCGGTATAAGGCGCGACGGCAATGTCGAGCGCGCGGATGAAGTCCTTCTCGGTGAGACGGTCCTGTGCCACGGCGAAAGACTTGGGGCTGGGGAACACTGTCGCCGCGCGCGCCGCGGCTTCGAGCGTCTCGGCCGGCACATTCTCGAATTCGCAGGTCACCACATCGACCGCTCCGGCAAAGCGCGCAAGCGCGTCGCGGTCGGCGTAACTTCCCACCGTGTGCGCGGCAGAAACGTCGAAAGCGGGGGAGTTAGCCTCGTCGCAGTAGATATGAGTTTTGATCCCGAGCCGTGCCGCTTCCATGGCGAGCATGCGGCCAAGTTGCCCTCCGCCGAGAATGCCGATCGTGCCGCCGGGCGGCAGCGGAGCGTCAGGCATTAGCCTTCGACCGCTTCGGGAATGGCGTCGGTCTGTGCTGCGCGGTAGGCGGCGACGCGGGTGGCCAGGCGCGAATCCTCGAGCGCGAGAATTTGCGCTGCGAGAATGCCGGCGTTGGTCGCGCCGGATTCGCCGATTGCCAGCGTGCCGACCGGAACGCCGGCTGGCATCTGCGCGATCGACAACAGGCTGTCGAGGCCCTTGAGCGCCTTGCTCTCGATGGGCACGCCGAGCACCGGCAACTCCGTCATCGAAGCCGTCATGCCAGGGAGATGGGCGGCTCCGCCGGCGCCGGCGATGATCACCTTGAGGCCGCGCTCGCGCGCGCCGGTGGCATAGCTGTAGAGCCGCTTAGGGGTGCGGTGGGCCGAGACGACCTTGGTCTCGTAAGGCACCTTTAGTGAGTCGAGTACCTCAGCCGCGGCTTTGAGCGTCGGCCAGTCCGAGCGGCTACCCATGATGATGCCGACGACGGGCTTTGAAACGCTCATCTTGGGCTCATGGGAAGGCCGGGGCTCGCGGAAAGCGCGGGATTATAGGGTTCGGCCCTTACTTGGCAAGGCAAGTCTCTGATTTTTGGTCGCCCTAAAATGGCGCGCTCCAACGGCAAATTATGCGATGATGTCGGGAAGCAGCTGGTCCTCGATGCGGGCAATCTCATCTTTGAGGAAGAGCTTTTTCTTCTTGAGGCGCTTGAGCTGAAGCGCGTCGGCGCGGCCGGATTCTTCGAGTGCGTTGATGGCGCTGTCGAGGTCCCGGTGCTCCTGCTTGAGCCTAAGCAGGGTCGCCCGGAGCTCGCGAATCTCCTCGCTCTCCATGGGACGTCCCCGCTCCTTGCTGCCTCCGGGACGGCAAAAGTATCGCGGCGAACTGTGGAGGGCGCAAGGCCTTGAGGAAAACCGGCGAGCCACTTCGCGCGTTGTTGCACTGCACAGCGTGACCGCTGACCGCAAGCCTGGCATTAGACAAATCGTCGTCGATTTGACATGATGTCCGGCCCGAGACCAACAGCTATGGAGGTCCGATATGGCGCTTGACGCACATCTCGTGGAGTTGTCCGAGAAACACCGCGCACTTGATCGCAAAATCGAAGAAGAGCAGGCGAGGCCGACGGCCGACCCCCTGAAGATCACCGAGTGGAAGCGTCAAAAATTGCGCCTTAAAGATGAGATTGAGCGGCTGAAGCACGAGACGAGCCACTAGGCCTCTCGCTTCGGCAGGGCAATCGAGATCTCAAGGCCCTGGTTGCCTCATTGCTAAGGAGAATTTTGGCAAGGCCGTTGGGGTGTGCGACAGACGCCCCGCGGCCTTTCATTTTTTCATGGGCTGTGGTGAGTACTGAATTTCCGCTTCGGCGGAAATGACAAGACCAGTCGCTAGTCGGCGGCACCTTCGGGCCACATCAGACAATCGCGCGCGGCTTCCATCTCGCCGGGAGAGAAGTGCTCGACGTCGCAGCGCATGAAGGGCGCGACGAGGCTCGACCAAAGATGATGCACGTCCGGGCTGGTCACGACGGCGACTCGGCTGAAGTCCTGCACATGCCTC
>JBKPSQ010000072.1:0-15020 GCA_046735075.1 Pseudomonadota bacterium | reverse complement strand
CCCGACAAGACTCTGGCCGAGCTCAAGAAAGAGCTGCCTCGCACCTGGCAATCTCCCACCATGTCGCCTCATTGCGATGACGAGGTGAAGTACGACGTGGTGGACCGCGTGGTGAAGCATTACCAGAAGGTCGCCGCCAATGGCGGTGAGCTCGCCGGACAAAAGATCCGCGAGCTCATTACCGTCAACGGCATCAGGATCGTGCTCGACGACGGGACCTGGGGCCTCGTGCGCGCGTCCTCAAACAAACCCGAGCTCGTGGTCGTGGTGGAGAGCCCGACATCGGAGGCCAACATGCGTGCGATCTTCGCCGAGATCGACGGGGAGCTTTCCAAGCAGCCCGAGGTCGGCGCCTACAATCAGAAGATTTAGGAGGGACCGAGCACCTTAGCGCCACAGAACATTCAGCGCTCTGTCGCAAATTTGCAAAACGAATCTGTTTCCTTGCCCGCGCGCCATGATCGATGTGAGCTTCACCAGCCTCGTTTTCGCAGCAGGTCTGCTCGCCGGCGCAGCCCTCGATCTCCTGCTGCTTCGCACCTATCTTGTTCCGCCCTTCCGCATCTGGCCTACGCCAGAGCCGGGAAGTTGGCAGAGCCTCACTTTTTGGGGATTGTTTCGCGGCGGCATGGTTGCGGCCTTCGCCGTCGCCGTATTGGATTGGAATAGCGCAGGCCTGCTCGATGCGAGCCGTTACCTGATCGGCCTGCCGCTGTTCCTTGTTGGCTTCGGCATCACCGTGTTTGGTTACTTCAATCTCGGCCTCGGCAACACCTATTGTGGTGCCGATGGCCTGGTGAGCCATGGCCTTTATCGCTTCAGCCGCAACCCGCAATACGCCTCGTCGATCGCCGGCCTCATCGGCCTCGCGATCTGCGCGAACTCCTGGCTCGTTATCCCTGTGGCTGCGCTGATGAGCGGCGCGTATGTGCTGATGGCGCTGGTCGAGGAAGCATGGCTCGAGCAGCGTTACGGCACGTCCTACCGCGAGTATTGCTCGCGCACGTCGCGCTTCCTCGATGTGATTGAGCTCGCGCACGCAGTCAACGCTTTGATCGAGCGCAAAAAGCCCTCGCGGCAAGCGAGCTGACCGCGACTACTCTGCAGCGACTGAGAGATGCTTCTCGCCGGCAACGATGCGGCGCGCAGCATCGAGGACCTCGATGCCCGCGCCGTCGAGATGGGCATGTTCGGCGAGATGACGGCGAAAGGCGCGCGCGCGCGGCTGACCGTGAAAGAGTCCTAGGATGTGCCGCGTCATTTGATTGAGCCGGGCGCCCTTGGCAAGCTCCGCTTTGACATACTGCCTGAAGGCATCGAGCACATCGAGCCGCGAGGGTTGTGGCTCCCCCGATCCGAACAGCGTGCGATCGACCTCGGCAAGAAGATAAGGATCGGCATAGGCGGCGCGGCCTAGCATCACGCCGCCAACATGAGGCAAATGCGCCTCGGCCGCGCCAAGGGACTCGATCCCGCCGTTGAGCACGATCTCAAGCTCTGGCCGGCACGCCTTGAGACGACGCACGCGCTCGTAATCGAGCGGCGGCACGTCGCGGTTCTCCTTAGGACTGAGGCCTTTGAGCCATGCTTTCCGCGCATGCACGATGAAGGTCGAGCAGCCGGCTTCGGCAACCGTTTCGACGAAGCGGTCGAGGCTTGCTTCGGCGTCTTGATCGTCGATGCCGATGCGACATTTCACCGTGACGGCTACGGGGGCCGTCGCACGCATTGAAGCGACGCACTCAGCGACAAGCTCCGGCTCCGCCATCAGGCAGGCGCCGAAGCGTCCAGACTGCACGCGATCAGACGGGCAACCGATGTTGAGGTTGATCTCGTCGTAGCCGAAATCGGCTCCGATCCGTGCAGCCTCGGCGAGCTTGCCAGGGTCGCTGCCGCCGAGCTGAAGCCCAACCGGGTGCTCTTCCGGCGAGAAGCCGAGCACGCGCTCGCGATCGCCGTAAAGCACCGCGTCTGCCGTCACCATCTCGGTGTAGAGGAAGGTCCGCCGCGACAGCAGCCGCAAGAAATAGCGGCAGTGCCGGTCGGTCCAATCCATCATGGGCGCCACGCAGAATCGGTGGCTCATGCTCGGAGTAGCGTTCCGCATGAATAACGGATTAGCGCCATCCTTAGCGGCGGCCAAGTTATAGATAGCGCTGCGGCTGCATGGCCCCGGCGAAATACTCTTGCGCCCCCTGAACCAGGCGCTGCCACGGCTTATGGCGCGGCATCAGGGAAAGGACGCGTTTTTTCCGCATAACCTTGAAGATCTCCTCCGGCACGCTGACGCCGCATGCCTTCTCAAGCCCCTGAAATCCGGGTGCGGAATTTGCCTCACACACGCGATACCCGTCCGCATCGAACAAAATATCGATACCGGCCACGTCCAAATTCAGCGCCTTGGCAACACGTACGGCAAGATTGGCAAGGCTCTCGGGCATCGTGAAAGGCACCCCCTCCCCACCGAGCGAGATGTTCGATTTGAAGCCGCCATCGGTGGCGCGCCTCTCCATCGCCGCGATCGCCTTGCCGTTGATTACGAGGACGCGGACATCACGCCCATAGCTCGCGTGGATGAATTGCTGGAAGAGAAAGTCGGCACCTGAACGCGAATCGTCGAGCAAATTGGCGACGTCGTTAAATTGCCCGCGATCGGAGCACAGAACCACACCCGCTCCGCGCGTACTTTTGAGCGTCTTTACCACGACGGGGAAACCCACTTCACGCTCGACGAGGTTCACGTCTACGGGAAACTTGCCGAGGATCGTCTTCGGGATCGGCAATCCGCACTTGGACAGCATCTGTAGTGTGTGGAGCTTGTCGGCGACCATTTCTATCGCTGCTGGGCTATTGACCATGGCAACGCCCTGCCGCTCGAAGTGCCGCAACACCGCCAACGTGAAGTAACTTGTCTCGCTTCCGGTCCTGGCGATGATCACGTCCGGCTTCTTGAGCTTGCGGCCGTTATAGAGGGCCGACCAGCCCTCGGTGGAATCGACTACGAGATCGAAGTCTCGCGGCTGTAGCACGTCGAGCTCGATATCCATGCGCCGTGCAACTTCCATGAAGCCGTAGACTTCCGCTGCCTCCGGAACCCCTGGGCTTAACTCCCGATGAAAGAAGAGCCAACAATGCATGTGATCTCCTTTCCCACGGTACGGTGCGATCTAACGGATACCCGGATGTTGGAGCCGCTCAGTCGCCGTGCCTGGGGATCCTCCCCGCAGTGCGCAAATCGAGTATGACAATTCCGCCGTGTAACCGGCCTTACT
Source organism: Pseudomonadota bacterium (assembly GCA_046735075.1). Taxonomy (GTDB): domain Bacteria; phylum Pseudomonadota; class Alphaproteobacteria; order Rhizobiales; family Methyloligellaceae; genus Methyloceanibacter. Next base: position 11,748 of record JBKPSQ010000072.1, on the reverse strand, counting down.
CTGAGGGACGCCGAGCGAGCTAACGCGGGGCGGGGCTCCAAGGTTTCCCGATCCGGCTGCTTTATTCTTCCAACAGCTTGGGATTTCACCGAGCCGTCACATTGGGGCGTGGGGAACCGCTTCGTCATCGAGACAGACACAGAAGTGATTCAACCGGTAACGAAATGAATGTCATTAACTTGATCAAATCATTCAAAGCTAATGCGGCGGGCGTCCTGCCATCCGGTGGTAGTGAGGATATGCCGCTCGGCGGATTTGCGTAATTCGTCTCCCAAGGCCTCGTCGTCGATGCCCCGCGCGAGAACCATGCCGCCGACGCACAACGCGACAAACACGAGCGCCTGTTCACGGGCTTGCGGCCCGCTCAAGTTTGCCTCGAACAGGCGTATCATCCTCTCGGTAACCTGCCGGTACGCGCTCTTGACCGCCTCGCTGCCGCGCGCGGCATCCGACGGAAGCCCGATCAGCGGACAACAACCGTCCACGTCTTCGAGGTGCTCGCGTGACAGATAGGCATCGACGACATAGCGCGCGAAGGGCTGACCCGGCGCGCACCGTTCCGCTGGCTTCTGCTGCCAAGGCTCGGGAGGCCGGCCGAGGAATTGTGTGATGACCTCTGAGTAGAGCTCGTCCTTGCTCTTGAAGTGCCGATAGAAGCCGCCATGCGTCAGGCCGGCCGCAGTCATGATTTCGCAGATGGTGACTTCGGAGAATCCTTTGCGGTTGAACAGCCGCGCCGCGCTGGTGACGATCCGCTGCCGGGTGCTTTCTTTGTGCTCTGCTGAATACGGCATCGCCTGGCCTCCTTTGACCCTCCTTAATACGCCCGCAAAAGATGATCTTGAACATCTTTTGCCACCAACCATTTTGGCGGAACGCTGGACGACGCTGCGGCTTAGCTAGTCGGACCGCCGGGATTGAACATGCAGCTCGAAGATCATCCAACAGTGAAGCGCCTGGAGGCACAGGCCGCGGCCGTCTTGCCCGACCGCCCTGATGCGGCAGAGCTGCGCCACCTCGCGCGAGAGTGCGGTGCCGACGATGTCGGCCTAGTAGAGATCTCCCGACCCGGACTCGACCCGCAGCGCGACGAGCTTCTTCGCTACTACCCCTGGACCAAGATGCTGGTGAGCTATGTGGTGCGCATGGCGCGCGAGCCGGTCCGCGGCGCCCCGCGCTCGGTCGCCAACCTCGAGTTCCACAGGGCCGGGCATGAGATCGACCATATCGGCGCTGAGATCGTCGCCAAACTCGAGGCGCGCCGCATTCGCGCTGTCAATCCCTCCATGGGGTTTCCCATGGAAATGTATCACGTGCCCTCCTACGCGCCATGGATCATCTCGCATAAGCCGATCGCGGTCGAGGCCGGCCTCGGTCACATGGGAATTCACCGCAATCTCATTCATCCGAAGTTCGGAAACTTCGTATTGCTCGGCACGGTGCTCACCGAGCTCGAGGTCGACGCCTACGATCATCCCATCGAGTACAACCCGTGCCTTGAATGCAAACTGTGTGTCGCCGCCTGCCCTGTGGGAGCCATCGGACCTGACGGCTCGTTCAACTTCTCCTCCTGCTTCACCCACAACTACCGTGAATTTCTCGGCGGCTTCTCGGACTGGGTCGAGCAGGTCGCGGACTCGCGCGATGCACTCGACTACCGCAAGCGCATCAACGAACCTGAGACAGCGTCGATGTGGCAGAGCTTGGGCTTCGGCCCAAACTACAAGTCGGCCTATTGCATGGCGTGTGTCCTGCCGGCGAGGACGTGATCGGTCCCTACCTCCAAGACAAGCAGCGCCATCTGAAGGAGGTCGTTCGGCCGCTACAGGAGCGCGTCGAGCCGGTTTATGTGGTGAGGGGCTCTGACGCCGAGGCCGCCGCTCGCCACAAGTTCAAGAACAAGACGGTGAAGCCGGTGTCGAGCGGGCTAAGATCGCGAAACATCGGCGGCCTTCTCACCTTCATGCCGTTCGTGTTCCAGCCGAACCAGTCGAGAGGCCTCGACGCCGTCTTCCATTTCAAATTCACCGGCGCGGAAGAACGCGAAGCCACCATCACTATCAGGAACCGGACCATCGACATCAAGAATGGACTGCTCGGCAAGGCAAACCTTCGCGTCACGGCGGATGCCAAGACCTGGCTCGGCTTCCTCGCGCATGAGAAGAATCTTCCGCTCGCGCTGCTGCGGAGGAAAATCCGCATCAAGGGCGATCCACGCCTACTGCTGAAATTCGGCAAATGCTTTCCCTCGGCCGGCTCACGTCACGAGCATGTCGAGGTGGTGCCGGAGCCATCGTTCCTGAGGCGAGAGCCATCGCGCTATGTCAAGAACGACCCCGCGACGGGAAAGCTCCGATGGCTCGGCAAGCTTGTGCTCGCCGAGAAGGAAGACGTGACTCATAACGTCAAGACATTCCGCTTCAGGCCTATCAATGGTACCGAAATCCCCTTCGATTATTTGCCAGGGCAATTACTGACTCTGCACATCGCGCCGGGAGGCGTGCCCACCAAGCGCTCTTACACCATCGCCTCCACCCCGACTTGGCGCGACCGGATCGAAATCACGGTCAAGCGCGAGGATCATGGCCTCGGCTCCCGCTGGCTCCATGATGAGCTTCGGCCAGGCGACGAGGTCGAGATCGAAGCCCCGAACGGCACCTTCTACTTCACCGGCAAGGATGCCGAGAGCATCGTTCTGATCGGCGGCGGCGTCGGCGTCACGCCGATGATGAGCGCCGCCCGCTACCTGACCGAGAGCGGCTGGCCAGGCACCATTCATTTGATCCTCGGCTTCAGGACGCCCGGCGATTTCATCTTCCAGGACGAGATCGCGAAGCTTGAGGCGCGCAATCCAAATCTTCGTGTCACCGTCACCATGAGCCGGCCTGACGGCACCACCTGGGGCGGACGCAAAGGTCAGATCGATGCGGCGCTGCTTGCGGCTGCGGTGTCCGACATCGCCGCCCATCGCGCCCATATTTGCGGGCCACCGGCGATGATGGATGCGGTGAAGGAGGCGCTCACCGGGCTTGGCATGTCCAACGAGCAAATCAGAACCGAGGCCTTCGGCACCATCAAGCGCGACCCGACCGCGAAAGGGGCGGCCTCGACCAGCATTTCCGGGAATGTGTTCTTCCAGGTGGCGAACACTACTGCGCCGGTCGTTGCCGGTTCGACCATCCTCGAGGCCGCCGAGGAGGCCGAAGTCTTCATCGACAATGCCTGCCGGTCAGGAACCTGCGGCTCGTGCCGGGTGAAGCTTGCATCGGGCGTGGTGCGCATGGCCGTCGAGGACGCGCTCAGCAAAGAGGACAAGGCTGGCGGCTATATTCTCGCCTGCCAAGCCGAGATCAGTGGCGATGTCGTGGTCGATGCCTAGGAGGCAGCCATGAATTCAATTCTGCTCGCGTTACTTATCTTCGTTGCGGTTGGCGTGGGCCTATGGCTCGTTTCGCTGTTGATGGAGGCGCTAAGGCGCAAGCCTAAGCCGCCGGCCGCACTGCGCTGGGCGCCCAGCATTCCGATCCAAACAATAGAAATCGATGGCACCAAGCTTCGCTACATCAAGACCGGCAAAGGACCCGTTCTCGTCCTGCTGCATACGCTCCGAACGCAACTCGACCTGTTCGAGAAGGTCGTGCCGGAGCTTTCCAAGCACTTCATCGTCTATGCGCTCGATTATCCGGGGCATGGCTACTCGGATATTCCGAGCGCACGCTACGATGCGGCCTTCTTCACCAGAGCGGTCGAAGGATTTCTCAATAAGCTCGATTTGCGGGACGTGACGCTTGCGGGCGTGTCGATCGGTGGGTCGATCGCGCTGATTATTGCCGCGCAGCGAAACTCGCGGATCGCCCGCGTCGTCTCGATCAATCCTTATGACTATGCCAAGGGACGTGGCATGGGCCGCGCCGGATTATTCGGGGCATTCGTCACCTATGCGTCCCTCCCGCCCCTCATCGGCGAGACGGTGATGCGGCTCAGAAACTCTCTGATCATGAATGCGGTGCTGCGCGGCGGCGTTGCCAATCCGGACAGCATCCCACCCGCGCTCTTGAAGGAGATGTATCTGGTCGGCAATCGCCCCGGACATTATCGCGGCTTCCTCAGTCTTCTCCGCAATTCCGAGAGCTGGGAGGCCTCGACCAAGGAGTACGGCCGCATCGAGATCCCGGTCCTGCTGATTTGGGGCGACCAGGATTGGGCACGGCCGGTCGAGCGCGAGCACGATCGCATGTTGATCCCAGGTGTCGAGATGACCACGGTCGCGGGCGGAGGGCATTTCCTGCCACTCGATCGCCCGCGCGAGCTGACCGACGCGATTATCCGCTTTGCCGCTCGCAGTCCTATTCGAGCTTAGAGGCCGTCGCGGCCGTTGCGACCGGATGCGGCTTGGAGATGATGTAGGCCGCCACGTCCCACGCCTGCTGAACGCTCAACACCGGCTCGAGATAGGTGATGCCGAACGGCATGTTGTCGCGGATGTAAGAGGCGGCGTAAGCAGTCTTGGCCATGCCCGCGCCCGCATTGAAGCTCGCGTCACCCCACAGCGGCGGAATCGAGTAGCCAATGCCGCCCTGGCGAAGCTCCCCCTGACCGTCCTCCTTGTGGCAGTTGGCGCAAAGCTTGGTGTAGACCTCCTGGCCGCGGCGCGCGTCCGGCGGCTGCTCCGGCGGCTTGATCGGCCTCAAGCCCATGCCGGCGATGCGGACGCCTTCGGGCGTGCCTTTGCCAACAAATTTCATGTAGGCGATCAACGCCTCCATCTCGCGGCTGTCAGGCGGCAAATCCTTGCCGTTCAGGCTCCGCCGCATGCAACCGTTGATCCGGTCGGTCAGTGTCAGCACCTGGTCGTCGACGAACATCGGGAAGGTGGCGAAGGTCGACACGAACGGAGCCGCGAAAGGCTGTAGCCCCGCGTTCAAATGACAATTCTGGCAGGCGAGATCGTTGCCGGCATAGCGCATGGCGGGATCGGTGGCGCTTTTGCCGATATGGGTCGGCGTGTTGATGACGAGGTCACGTCCGTAGCGGATGAGATCGGCCTCCGGCCCTGACCCAAGCTTGTTGACGTCCACCGCGTACCAGTTGGGCTGCTGGCCCCAAAACAGATAGCCGATGCCAAGTCCGGCGGCGGTCGCAACCACAAGGGCTATGAAGGCAAGCAGAAGAGAGCCGATTCGCTTCATTCCCTCCCCCAAGAATCACGCGTTTCGTTGCAACCATAATACGGGCAGGCGGCAGCGAACGCAGCAGCGCCTCTGCAACATCTGGCTCGGAAAATCAGGGCTGGTCCGTCAGCGGGAGGCGCGGCTCAACACATCCATGAGCTCGGCCACCTTGCGTCGCTGTTCGGCCTTGTTGCCGCTCGAGATGGCATGCTCGACGCAATTCGCCACGTGATCTGAGAGGATTTCCTCCTCCACCGCGCGGAGCGCCGCCCGCACCGCCGAGATCTGTGTCACGACGTCGATGCAATAGCGGTCCGTCTCGACCATGCGGGCGAGACCGCGCACCTGACCCTCGATCCGCTTCAGGCGCTTGAGCGCCGAGGCCTTGGCTTTCTCTTGCATAGCTGTTATATACCCCCAGGGGGTATATCGTTTCAAGGAATATCGCAGGATGAACCGGAGCGATCTCGACCAGAGGCACATGGCCACCGATCCCGTGTGCGGGATGATGGTGGACCTGCACGCGGGTAAGCCGACCTACGAGTACAAAGGCGAGACCCATTACTTCTGCTCCGAGGGCTGCCGCACAAAGTTTGCCAAGGAGCCGGAGCGCTACCTCGACAAGAAAGGCGAGCCCGAGCCTCTCCCTAAGGGCGCCCTCTATACCTGCCCCATGCATCCGGAAGTGGTGCAGGAGGGCCCAGGTCCTTGCCCGAAATGCGGCATGGCGCTCGAGCCCATGGGGATTCCGGCCGAGCACGATCACGGCGGTTATCCCGAGCTCGTCGACTTCACCCGTCGCCTCAAAGCAGCGCTGCCCTTGTCGCTTGCGCTGGTCGCGCTCGACATGGGGCAGCATGTTTTCGGCATCGATTTTCTGCCCCTCCTATCGCCTCACGTGCAGCAGTGGCTGAAGCTCGTCCTCGCCATTCCCGCAGTGCTGTGGTGCGGCTGGCCCTTCTTCGTGCGCGGCTTCGAGTCGATTAGGTCCGGCTGGCTCAACATGTTCACTCTGATCGCGCTCGGCACGGGAACGGCCTTTTTCTACAGCGTGGTCGCCACCATCGCGCCTGATCTCTTCCCAGCCGCCATGAAGGACCAGTACGGCATGGTCCCAGTCTATTTCGAGGCCGCCGCCGTCATCGTGGCCCTGGTGCTGGTTGGGCAGGTTCTGGAGCTCCGCGCCCGCGAAAAGACCGGCGGCGCTATTCGCGCCCTGCTGGACCTTGCGCCGAAGACCGCTCTGCGCATCGATGTCGATGGCAAGACCGAGACCATCCCGCTTGCCGAGGTCAAGGTCGGCGACGTGCTGCGGGTGCGGCCCGGCGACAAAGTTCCCATCGACGGCATTGTCATCACGGGACGCAGTTCGGTCGACGAGTCGATGCTCACCGGCGAGCCGATTCCAGTCGAGAAGACTGCCGGCGATCGCGTCACGGGCGGCACGCTGAACGGCCGGGGCAGCTTCGACATGCGCGTCGAGCGCACCGGCGCCGAGACGACGCTCGCGCAAGTGGTCGAGATGGTTGCTTCGGCCCAGCGGTCGCGCGCGCCGATTCAGGCCCTTGCCGACAAGGTGTCGGGCTATTTCGTACCGGCCGTGATCGCCGTCTCGGTGATCGCTTTCATCGCTTGGTACATCTTTGGGCCCGAGCCGCGACTCGCCTACGCCCTCGTAGCAGCCGTCGCCGTGCTCATCATCGCCTGCCCTTGTGCGCTCGGACTTGCCACGCCGATCTCTATCATGGTCGCTACCGGGCGTGGCGCGCAGGCCGGTGTGCTCGTGCGCAATGCCGCCGCGCTCGAGCGCCTCGCGGCCGTCGATACTCTGATCGCGGACAAGACCGGAACCTTGACGGAGGGCAAGCCGGCGCTGACCGGCGTCGAGGCGTCCTCGGGCTTCGAGTCCGATGCCGTGTTGCGTCTCGCTGCTTCACTCGAGGCCGGCAGCGAGCATCCGCTTGCCGCCGCGATCCTGCGCGGCGCCGAGCACAAGGGCCTGAAGCCGGCGAAGGTCGAGGATTTCGAGGCGGTCACCGGTCAGGGCGTCAAGGCACGCGTCGATGGACGTATTGCCGCCCTCGGCAATGCGCGGCTCATGGAAAGCTTCGGCATTGACGTAAGCCCGCTTGCCAAGGTTGCCGACGCGCGGCGCAAGCAAGGCGAGACCGTCATGTATTTGGCGGTCGATGGCAAGCTCGCTGGCCTTGTCGCGGTGGCCGATCCCATCAAACCATCCGCTGCAGAGGCGATCGCCAAGCTTCACGCCCTCGGTCTCAACATCATCATGGCCACCGGCGATAACGAAGCCACCGCTAAGGCCGTGGCAGCCCGGCTCGGCATCGATGAGATCAAGGCGGGTCTTCGGCCCGAAGATAAGCTCACCTTGATCGCCGAGGAGCAAAAGAAAGGCCACGTCGTGGCGATGGCCGGAGACGGCATCAACGATGCGCCGGCGCTGGCCAAGGCCGATGTCGGCATCGCCATGGGCACCGGCGCCGACGTCGCCATGGAAAGCGCGGGTCTCACGCTCCTGAAAGGCGATCTCCGCGGCGTCGTGCGTGGTATCAGGCTCGCCCGCACCACGATGCGCAACATCAAGCAGAATCTGTTCTTCGCCTTCGTCTATAACACGCTCGGCGTGCCAATCGCCGCAGGCGTGCTTTATCCCGCCTTCGGTATCTTGCTGTCACCGATCATTGCCGCTGCCGCCATGAGCCTGTCCTCGGTCTCCGTGGTCGGCAACGCGCTCCGCCTACGCAACACGCAGCTCGATTAGCTAAAAAGCGCATCGACATTATTCAACCATTCGGTTGACAATCTTCTTCAGACTGATATATTAAACCCTATGGTTGAACATCATACCGAGCGACTCGATGCCGTATTCCACGCCCTCGCCGACCCTACGCGACGGGCGATGCTGCATAGCCTGACTCTTGCCGAACGAAGTATTGGCGAATTAGCGAACCCGTTCCGCATGTCCTTCGCGGCGGCGTCGAAGCACGTCAAGGCGTTGGAGAGAGCAGGACTGGTGCGCCGCAGGATCGAAGGTCGCACGCATATCTGCCAACCGGAGGCGCATCGTCTGGCCGAGGCCCATGATTGGCTCAGCTTCTACGAGCGATTCTGGACTATGCGCCTTGATGACCTGGAGCGCGAACTTCGTAAACCCGAGAAACTGAAAAAGAGGAGCAAGCCATGAACGAGTATGGCGTCGTGACCGAAGCAAGAACCATTCGGATGGAGCGTCTCTTGCCCGGACCTATTGAGCGCGTGTGGGATTACCTCACCGACTCGACCAAGAGAGGCAAATGGTTCGCGAGCGGCAAAATGGATCTTCGTCCCGGCGGAAGTATAGAATTCTTCTTCAATCACGCCGATCTCTCGGCCGAGAAGATGCCACCGGAGAAACACAAGAACAAAGCGAACGGCGTGAGCATGTCTGGAACCATCACCGCCGTCGATCCTCCTCGCCTGTTGAGTTTCACGTTCGGTAGTGCCGGCGAGGTAACGTTCGAGCTAACCTCCAAGGGCAAGGATGTGTTGTTGGTGCTAACGCATCGTCAGTTGAAGGATCGCGACATGATGGTCAGCGTGTCGAGCGGCTGGCACAGCCACCTCGCCATTCTGAGCGATGTCCTGAACGGCAAGGAGCCGCGCCCGTTCTGGACAACAGTCAGCAAGATGGAATCCGAGTACGAGAAACGAATCCCAGCCAGCTAAGCCGCGGCAAGAGAACTCAATGCCTGCTCACGGCAGGATGCCGATGCCGTCGCCGGTCGGCGGTCCCGCAGTGGGAGCCGGCCCGCGCGGCAGGCGGGGCAGATACGGAAGCGCGGCGAGCCTCCGCCAGGTAGCCGCAGCATTGAGCGGCGACCGCTCAATCAGCGCAATGCCGACCGCCGCGAGGAACGGCAGGCTCTGCACGAAAAGAACCGCGCTGAAGATCGAGATCTCGTGCACACGCTGATCGTTAGTGGCGTGAAGGATCAGCGAGCCGAGCAGCAGCGCCGCTCCTAGGGCCGCCTCCCACATTGCTGGAAAGCGAAGCGACCAGCGCGCGGCTGCCCCCTTGGCCGTCCGCACGAAGGGCAGCTCGTCGCGGATCACGCCATCTGCTACGGCACGGCCCACGGTGAACTGCAGGGCCATGGCCGAAAGTGCCGCGCCGAGCGAGGCGAAGATCGGCGCCTGCACACGGGTGTGATAGAGCACCATGAAGTGGAGCAGCATTACTCCGAAGGTGGCAAGCACCGGAAGGGTCAGCACGGCCTCCGGCACGGCAATACCGAGAAACGCGACCAGCGGCATCCAGATGAGATTGAGGATCGCGATCAGTACGCCAAGGCTCTCGGCGCCGAGCCAAGTGAGCCAGCCAAACAGATACTGGGCCCGTTGTTGCGGGGTAAGCAGGCTGCGTCCAGGCAGGAAGGCGCGCCAATGCTTCTTGATGAGTTGCATGCCGCCATAAGCCCAGCGGTGCCGCTGACGCTTATAGGCGGCGAAATCGCAAGGCAGCAGGCCCCAGCCGTAGCGGCGCTGCGTGTAATGTGCCCGCCATCCGCGTTCGAGCATAGTGAGCCCCAGATCGGTATCCTCGACGATGGTGTCACTCGACCAGCTGCCGGCATCGATGAGCGCTTCGCGCCGGATCAGGCACATCGTGCCATGCGCCACGATGGCATTGACCTCGTTCCGCTGCACCATGCCGATGTCGAAGAAGCCGGCATATTCGCGGTTCATCACCATCTGCGTGATGTTCCGGCCGCCGTCGCGATGATCCTGAGGAGCCTGCACGAAACCGACTCGGGGATCGGCGAAGGCCGGGACGAGGTCCTTAAGCCAATCCGAATGCACCACGTAGTCGGCGTCGAGCACACCGATGATCTCGGCCTCGGGCGCCGTGTGCTCGAGCGCGAGCCTGAGCGCGCCGGCCTTGAAGCCTTTCAGCCGATCGACCCGCAGGAATTTGAAGCGCGGCCCAAGCAGGCGACAATGATCCTCGATCGGCGCCCACAAGGCAGGATCGGGCGTGTTGTTGATCACCACCACGCATTCGAGATTGGGCCAATCGAGCTGCGCCACGCTGTCGAGCGTCTGGCGAAGCATGTCCGGCGGCTCGCGGCAGGCAGGAATATGAATGGAGACGAGTGGCGGCTTCTCCGGCAGACCGCTGCCATGCCCCAAGAGTCGTCCGGGCTTGTCGCCAAACATGATGGCGGCAAGCTCCTCGACGCGTCGTTTCATGATCATGATAAGCGGCACCAACAGGGCTGCCCCGACGAACATGGCAACCTGCGAGCCGAGCACGAAATAGTGGGTGACCCAGTAGTCGACCACGTTGGCGAACCAGGCGCCGATGGCGTTGCCAGTGAGTGCGAGCACGGCAGCTTGAGCTACCGTTACACGCGGAATGGCGAAGATCGGGATCGCCAGCAGGACACCGATGGCGAGCGCCGCGATCATCTTCAACATGAAGTTGGGCGCTTCGACCGTGCCGGCAAACGAGAATTTCGGATGGCGGTCGGCGTTGAAGATACCCCAATAGGGCCCGACACTTCCCTCGTTGGTCTTCCACGGCTGATCGAACGCTTCGACGATGGAATAGTCGATGCCGAGAGCATCGGCGCGGGTGATGAAGTCGCGCACCACCTCGGCCTGAATAAGCGGGCTCGGCACCGCGTCCTTGCGGTTGAGGCCCGCGCTCGGCCAGCCGAACTCGGCGATCACGATGCGTTTTCCCGGATAAGTCTGCCGGAGCTTCTCATAGACGGCGAGGGCATCATCGACCGCTGCAGAGCCCGGCATGCCTTCCCAATAAGGCAGCACATGCACGGCGATGTAATCGACGGAGGAGGCAAGCTGCGGATATTCGAGCCAGATATTCGGCACCTCGGCGGTGGTGACCGGCACCGAGACCTCGCGCTTCACGCGCTGGATCTTGGCGATAAGATCGCGCACGACATCGTTGGAATCGCGGTCATGCAGCGCTTCGGAGCGGAACACGGCCTCGTTGCCGACGATGACGCTTTCGATGTTCCGGTTGTGCTTGGTGAGCGCTATTGCGGTCTCGATCTCCCGCTCGTTCTGCTCTTCCCAATCATTGATCCATACGCCAAGCGTGACGCGCAGCCCGTATTCCGAGGCAAGCTGGGGCACGAGGTCGAGGCCGTTGCTGACGCTATAGGTCCTCACCGCGCGCGTGTAAGGAGCGACCGCCGCGAGATCAGACCTGATCTGCTTCTCGGTGGTCTTGTCGACCTCGCCGTTGTGGCTGGGATTGATCGGAGAGAACGAGACGCTGGAAAGAACGCCGCTGGCATTGGGAGGCGACACTCGTTCATGCAGAAATAGCCACACCGATGCATGAAGCGCGGTCGCAAGCGCGACCACAACGGCGACAAGAACGCTGCGCATTGTGTTTTGAAAGTCCGTTGAGAACTGGCCTGCCCTGTCCCCCTCGGCCGCTAAGCCGGCAGAGAAGCCTGCAGTCACCCCCCTAAACCCTTATTAGTTGGGAATAGTTCCGTCTTTTGTTGTAGCGCCGGTCGTTGCCTGAGTTGATGCCGTCGTTGCT
>JBKPSQ010000071.1:0-13613 GCA_046735075.1 Pseudomonadota bacterium | reverse complement strand
ACGATTACGGCCCTGTGGATTACGGACCGGATTACGATGATGGGCCCGACTACGGGCCGCCTCCGCCACCAAGACCGCACCCGCGTGTGACGGCCCCTGCACATCGGGACGCCAATCAGTCCCGTGCCGTGCCTGCCTCTTCGAGCAAGCCGACCAAGGCGACCTCCTCATCGACCGCCGCGCAAAAAGCGGAGACCAAGTTCAAAGCAGTCCAGGCGAAAGCCAAACGCGAGGGAGTCGAAAATCTCACTCAACAGGATATCCAGGGGCTGAGCTCCGCACAGCTCAAGCAGCTCAGAGGCTATTGACGGCCACTCTCCGTGGCGTCCCGAACCAAGTGGTTAGCGCCTCGGGGAGGCCCGTATCGGTTCGGTCCCCCACCCAGGCCACGTATCCATCCGGCCGGATCAACACGGCAGTGGGAGGAGGAACCGCGCCAATTATCGGAAGCTCCGACACACCTACGTACGTAGCGTCGACCTGCCGAACCCGGTCTGCCCACGGCGTGATGTCGAAGCCGCGCTCATCGAGGTTGAGCAGCACCGGTCGGGCGCCCTGTAGCAGGGCGAACACCCGCAACGGGCCGCTGGCAGTGATCAGGTCGAGATCGGGCATACGGCGGCCGAGCAGAGGGTGTCCCTCGCCAAGGTCGTAACGAATACCCAGACCCGATATCTCCGCGGCCCATCGCCTGCGAGGCTCGTCCAAGGCGAAGAGCTCGGAGATGATGTCGCTTAAGGCCCTGGTGCGGTCGTCTGGGCGGCGAAGCGCTACCTGCGCCATCGTATTCCGCAGCACGCGGGCAGCGACCGGGTGGCGCTCGGCTTGGTAGGTATCCAGGAGGCTTTCTGGCGATGTCCGCTTGACCACCTGGGCGAGCTTCCATCCCAGATTCACTGCATCCTGCACGCCGATGTTGAGGCCCTGTCCACCCATCGGGGGATGGACGTGCGCGGCGTCGCCGGCTAGCAGCACCCGTCTGTCGCGATAGGCCGCGGCTTGGCGAGCCATATCAGTGAACCTTGATATCCAGGTAGGACTGTGAATCCCGTAATCGGTCCCGTATACGGCGATGAGCGCCTCGCTGACGTCGCGCAGGGTCGGTTCGCTGCCGGTGTTCAGTTGCTGTTCGGTTAGCACCACCCGCGCCCGCCTCCCATCCTCCACCTTGCCGATTGCATGGATACCGGCGGCGTCGTGGCGGAAGCCGCATTCCGGTTCCTCGGCCATCTCGACCTCGGCGATCAACCAGCTCGTCGTGGGATCCCATCCGGGGAACGCGATGCCGGCTCGTTTACGGATCACGCTGCGTCCCCCGTCGCAGCCGACGACATATTCCGCCCGCAGCAACCGCCCGTCGGACAGCGCGACGTCGGCGGCGGTGTCGTCCTGCGCGAGCCCCGTCACCTCACATCCGCGGTAGATCGGCACCCGCAGTTCGTCGACCCAGCCGGCCAAGATGCGCTCGATATTGTTCTGAAACAGCCCGAGCACGTAGTTGTGCCGGGTTGGAAAGTCGCTGAGGTCCAAAGGGATGTGGAAGTGCGCCACCTTATGCACCTGTCCCTGCGAGAGGAACCGATCGGCGATGCCACGCTGATCGAGGATCTCGATGGTGCGTGAGTGCAGACCGCCTGCGCGCGAGCCGACGAGGTCTTGGCTGGCGCGCCGCTCGACAATAGCAACGTCGATGCCCGCCAACGCCAACTCGCCCGCCAACATCAGCCCTGTCGGGCCTCCTCCGGCGATCACCACCGCATGGTTGGTCATCGCCATACGCCGGTCGTTTCCACGGCGGCGATCGACTTAGCCGCGCGCCACCAGCACGACGACAATGCACTCACTTCGCGACCCCGTAGGTTTGACCTGTCGTCGTTCTACGGGATGACCCGGGTCTTGAAGCAAGTCCCTTCCGGGCCACATATTAGGCTTAGGGGCTGCTCTTCTTTCCGGTTACCCTCTGCGAGGCGGCATCGCGGGTTGAGACGCGTCGCCTCTTCTTTCGTCCAAGGCAAGGCTAACCGCGCGGTGAGGTGTCGCGTGTGAGCGCGATGTCAAAGAGCCATGCGCAGTCGTATGCGTTCCGGCATCGGGGCTTTACCGTCATCCCCCTCGCAGACAGGGGGATGACGCACCGAAAAGCTCAAACCTTTAGGGCGTTGGGAAGCGAGCGAATGCGATCGGCTCCCAGAAAGCGCAATGATGAATCTCCGCGTATTGGGCGTCCGTCAAACTTGAAAAGCCTCGGAGATCTTGAATCAGCCAAGCTGGTCCCTGCTTAGCCGTGTAGCGCGGCCAAGGTTTGTTTCCTTGCCCGTTCGGGTTGCCCGTACGCGCGAAGTTCGTCCAGGCGGTCACTAGCTTGTCCGAAAGCTTATCCTCCTGCCTGTTGAGCGGATGCTGAATACCGTCCGGTCCGCCATGCCAGAGTGGGAACAGGTATTGGATATCGGCGGTATGGTAGGCGAGTGAGACGAACCCGGGCATCTCCGGGAAGTAAAATGGCGCCGTCTCGTCAGCGAATTCATAAGTATAGACCGGGATCTGAGGCGCCAGGATTTTATCGAGTACGCGTTGGCCGCAGATTGCCGAATCTGTCCCCACCCTATTCCAGGCCAATTCCGGGGTCGCGTAAGCGCTCAAGGGGTAAAGGGCCAGAATCGCGTCAGCGGTCCCAGCCGGGTAAGGCGGCGTGGGAAAGGTCGTATTGACGTAGTTCAAATATTGCGCCGCCGTCGGTGGCGTGCGAAGCGCGTTGTCGGGGCTGGAGTTGTATTCCGTAATGGCGAGGAAGAAGGTGTGCTCGTCCTTCGTGTCCCCGTTCATCAAGGGCACATGGTTGAACTGGCCTTTGGCAAAGGCAGTCATCGGTTGAGCCGGAAGGATTTGGCCGTCCACGATGCCCTGGCCTCCGATGAAATTGCCTCTTGCTCCAATTGTTTCCACCTGCTCGGCAGTCAGGCGGCGTAGACATACGGCAGTCGCCGCGTCCGTGCCTGAGCCGCAGCCGGCCGCAACGGCAAAGGCTGTGCCGCGTGACTCTGCGGTTGCCAGCTCCACGGAGAATCCTCCCGGAAGAAGCGGGGCCGGGCAGTAGCTTTGGCAGATCACCCGGTGGAGCAGGCCCTTGCCCAGTGGCGATATCATGCTGAGGGCGGCGTTGAGCGCACCCGACGATTGGCCGCCAACGGTGACGTTGTTCTTGTCGCCGCCGAATTGGGCGATATTGCTCTGCACCCATTTGAGCGCAAGCTGCTGGTCGAGGACGCCGTAGTTCGCGAAGAGATGGCCTTCACGATCCAGGGCCGGGTGCGCGATCCAGCCCATAACGTTGAGGCGATACTCCATCGAGACAACGACCGCGCCCTCGGCGGCCAGCTTGCTTCCGTCGTAACCGGGCGTCTCGCCGTCGACATTGCCGCCGCCATGGATCCATACGATGACCGGAAGCTTTCCGTTATTTTTCTCTTCGTGGTGGTTCCCGCTTTTGTCTTCGTCTTGGTCCCCTCGGCTATCGTGGTGCCCTTCACTGCCGAAGCGCGGCGTGAAGACGTTCAGATAAAGGCAGTCCTCGTTGTAGTTCACCGGCCCTGCGAACACTCCGAACGTGTTGGTTTGAGCGCAGATCGGCCCATAAGCCGTCGCGTCTAAAACTTTGCGCCAAGGCGCATGCTTCACGGGAGGGCACCATCGCCGATTGTTGGGCGAGCAGGGTGCAGCAGTCGGGTCGGTAGAGACCGGCGGTTCGACGTAGGGAATGCCGAGGAATTGCGCGACCCCCTTCTCGACGAAACCTTGTACCGGGCCGGTGTCTGTTTGGACGACGGGCGTACGCTCGATGCGGCCGTGGGCCGCGTCTTTGGACCCCGCTGAGATCGACGTTCCAAAGGTGCCGGCAAGAAAGATGCCAGCCAGAACGCTAGCGTACCGGCCGGATCCCTTGGCAAATCGCGGCATGATCTTCATGGCAACCCCCCTTGCAAAGGCAAAAAAAATCGCGGCTGATCATCTCGAACAGCGCGCACGATGTTTCGTGTGGCTGAAAAGCTATTGCAGCGGGGGCCGCGCGATCTTCCAAAATCAGGACATGATTTTGCAAATTCCTGCCGGATGACGCGGTCCGTCGAAGGACCGGCTCTTGCGTATGTCAAAGAGCCGTGCGCAATCGTTCCCGCGATGCGAGAGTGCATCCGAGGCTTTGCCAAATGCCCCTCGTGTGAGAGAGGGGGATGGCGCGCCGAAAAGCGCAAACCTATGGTGTCCGTGATCTTGCGAGATCACGGCGGACGCCTCTCGGCGCGCCAATCGCGGCGTCTTGTCGGCACCGGGCCTCGCTTTAGTCCGGTCCGTCACGCTCGAACACGCCGACCGATCCTTCAGCCTGCTCCAGGCAGGACCTCTTATTGGGTCCGGGAGGAGCTCCGCTGCCGCCCGGGAGCAGGCTGTGCGTCAGCCGGCCCGCAGGCGCCGCACCTCGCCCCGCTTCATGAACGCCTCATGATCGCGCCCTTCAAGTGGACGAGGTGATGCGAGTTTAAGTGCAGATTAGAGCGCGGGGATAAGTTTCCGAGAGTCCGTGCGCACTCGGTCGCCGAAGTCGCGAAATACTCAAGATCGCTACTTTGCACTGAGCCATTTGCTTGGACGGAGGGACATCTCTACTCCCACTCGATGGTGCCGGGGGGCTTCGAGGTGATGTCGTAGACCACGCGGTTGATGCCGCGCACCTCGTTGATGATGCGCCGCGCCGCGGCACCCAGGAACTCGTGGGAGAAGTCGTAATAGTCGGCGGTCATGCCGTCGGTCGAGGTGACGGCGCGGAGCGCGCAGACATAGTCGTAGGTGCGCGCATCTCCCATGACGCCGACCGTCCGCACCGGCAGCAGCACGGCGAAGGCCTGCCAGATCGTGTCGTAAAGTCCTGCCTTCCTGATCTCGTCGAGATAGATGGCGTCGGCCTTGCGCAAAATGGCGAGCTTCTCCTCGGTCACCTCGCCTGGCACGCGGATGGCGAGTCCGGGCCCGGGAAATGGGTGGCGGTTGACGAAGGCAGACGGCAGGCCGAGCTCGCGGCCGAGCTCGCGCACCTCGTCCTTGAACAGCTCGCGCAACGGCTCGATCAGCTTGAGCCGCATACGCTCAGGCAAGCCGCCGACATTGTGATGCGACTTGATGGTGGCCGATGGGCCGCCGAGCGCGGAGACACTCTCGATCACGTCGGGATAGAGCGTGCCCTGCGCCAGGAAATCGACATGGCCGATCTTGTCGGCCTCCGCCTCGAACACATCGACGAACAGCTTGCCGATCATCTTGCGTTTCACCTCGGGGTCGGTGACGCCGGTGAGCGCATCAAGGAACTTGGCCGAGGCGTCGACCGCGACGAGCGGGATGTTGTAGTGGCCGCGAAAGAGATCCACGACTTCGCGCGCCTCTCCTTCGCGCAGCAAGCCATGATCGACGAAGATGCAGGTGAGCTGATCGCCAATGGCCTCGTGGATGAGTAGCGCGGCAACAGCCGAATCCACGCCGCCGGACAGCCCGCAGATGACATGCCCCTTCCCGACCTGCTCGCGGATGCGCGCGACCTCGCTGTCGCGGAAATGCGCCATGGTCCAATCGCCGGGACAGCCGGCGATCCGGTGCACGAAATTGGCAAGAAGCTGGGCGCCCTTCGGCGTGTGCACCACCTCGGGATGGAACTGGAGGCCGTACAGCTTCCGCGAATCGTCGGCGATGGCGGCGAACGGCGCGCCGGTCGAGATGCCCACGGCACGGAAACCTGGCGGCAGCCGCGTGACACGGTCACCGTGGCTCATCCACACTTGCGCCCGCTCACCCTCCTTGAACACACCCTCGAACAGCGGCGTCTCGTCGATGATCTGAAGGTCGGCGCGGCCGAACTCGCGTGAGTGGCCGCCCTCGACCTGGCCGCCGAGCGCAGCCACCATGGCCTGCTCGCCGTAGCAAATGCCGAGCACCGGTACGCCGGCGGTGAAAAGTGCCGGCGGTACCTGCGGGGTGCCGGTCTCGTGTACGCTTGCGGGGCCGCCCGAAAGGATGATGGCGCGCGGGCGCTGCGCCGCGATCGCGGCCTCGGCCTTGTCGAAAGGCACGATCTCCGAATAGACGCCGGCCTCGCGCACGCGCCGTGCGATGAGTTGCGTCACCTGGCTACCAAAATCGACGATGAGGACGCGGATCTGCTCGGGCTCGCGCGCCGCCGTGCCGTCCTGCGCGGCGGCAGGCGCTGCGGGCGCGGGCATCGGATCTGCCGTTTCGTTCATCATGGCGGGTGGTTATAGCAGCGTCTTCGAGTCGGCAATGATCTCAAATTGGCTTATGCAGAGCTTAGACGAGCATAGGGGCGAGCCGATGGCCGGAGCTGAGCAAGACGGTCTCGAGGGGCGGATCCGCCGCTCGATCGACGCCTATCACGAGGCGGCGCTCGTCTATGCGGCTGTGAAGCTCGGCCTTCCCGAGAAGATGGGGACGCTAAGCTGGACGGTGGAGGGGTTAGCAACGGAGCTCGGCCTGCCCCCGCTGCACCTTGCTCGCTTCTTGCGCGGACTCGCGACCCTTGGCATTTGCGCGGAGGGCGCCGATGGCAACTTCACGCTCACTCCCGGCGGGCAGTCGTTGCGCGCCGATTCGCCCTCGCGCCTCGCCAAGAAGGTTCAGATCGTGATCGAGCAATATTGGCTGCCATGGGCCAATCTCATGAGCTCATTGCCAGCCGGGAAGCCCGCCTTCGACCAGGTGTTCGGCATGAACGCACGCGACTGGCGGCGCGAACATGCTCAGCAAGGCGCCATGTTCGAATTCTATCTGACGAGCGAGACTTTCGATCAGGCAGGTTCCATCATCGAAGTGCTGGAGTGTGCCGCAGAAGCCACGAAGGTCGCGGACGTCGGCGGCGGCTGCGGCGCGCTTCTTGCGCCTCTCCTGATCGCGTTTCCGCATCTCTCCGGCGTCTTGTTCGACAAGCCGGACTTGATCGAGATGGCGAAACCGTTCCTGCAAGCCTTTGATGAATTTCGTCTGTCCGAACGGATCGAACTCGTCGCGGGCGATATGCTTGCCGGCATCCCGATCGAAGCCGACCTTTATCTGCTGAAGGGCGTGCTCCAGCAGTGGGACGACGCCGACGCGCTGGCAATTCTTCGCAATTGCCGCGCGGCCATGACTGATGCCGCGCGGCTCGCGATCATCGAGCGCCTCATGCCGGAGTGCGCCACGGATGACCCAGCCGCGGTCATGCTCGATCTGCATATGATGACCATCACCGGCGGCCGCGTCCGTAGCCTCGTTGAGTTCGAGGGGCTGCTATCTCTGGCTAAGCTAGCGCTATCAAAGTTCACACCGACACGGTCAGGTCTTACGATCATCGAAGCTCGCTGTGAATGACCCCCACCCTACCCTCCCCCTTGCAGGGGAGGGAGATTGTCACGCTCCGGCAACTTCACCTCCCTCTGAAAGGGGGAGGTCGGCCTGGCTCCAGCCAAGCCGGGTGGGGGCCATGACTTGAGACGCGCGAGTTCCATAATTATGGCTTCGCACACAGCCTCGAGATTCCTCCAGACATCCCGATTGGTAAAGCGAATCACGTGAATGCCACGGCTCGCTAGAAATCTGGTGCGAGCCGCGTCGCGAGACAATCTCGCTGCGTGATCATCGCCATCGACCTCAATGGCGAGTCCAGACGAGGGACAGTAGAAGTCGAGCACGTAGCGCCCTATCGGGTGTTGCCGTCGAAAGGATACGCCGAGCTGATCGGCCCTCAACGCGCGCCAAAGTTTTCGTTCGATTGGCGAGACGGATTGCCGGAGGGCCCGAGCACGCTTCGTCATCGAAGTCGTTCGACTGAATCGTGAATTCGTGGCGGCCATCAGGCCTGACCCCCACCCTGCCCTCCCCCTTGCAGGGGGAGGGATGTCGCGAGTTCTTTCACATAGATAACCTTGCCATCGCCTGGGCCGTAGAAATCGGGGAGCCGTGCTTCCTCGACAAAGCCCATACGTTGGTAGAAGCCGCGCGTCGCTGCGTAGCGGTCGGAGGAGGAAGTGTCGGCATAGATGTGCTTGGCGCCGGCCTTGCGCATGGCAGTCTCGGCGCGAGTGTAGACATGGGTGCCGAGACCCCTGCCTTGCTCCTCGGGGGCGACCACGATCCAGTAAAGATCGAATGAGCCTTGCGTGCCCTCGATCAGTCCATAGCAGGCATAGCCAACGAGCCTCGCGCCGCGCTCAGCCAGTACGAAGTGATAGCCGGAGCGGATGCCCTTGGTGAGACGCTCGGTCACGAGATCGGTGGCGATGTCGACCTCCGCGCTCGAAAACATGCCGGTGCTCGCCACCAGCGAGCGCACGCGGCCGACATCGTGCGGCATCACCGCGCTCCGCCAATCTAGCCCGTTGCGGTGGCCGCTTCGTGCGGCAGCTGTGGCGCTACGATTGAGCGCCGGCGCCACCTGCCGCGCCGCGGACCGCCCAGTGACCAGCCCGTTGAAGAAGCTGCGCACATTGGCGCCCAGCGTGCGCACCCGGTAGCCACCCTCCTGCACCACGAGCGTGGGATAGCCCTGCTCGCCGATCATGCGGCCGAGCTGCTCGAAGTCACGAGCCCGGTTCGGCCAGGTGCCGGTCGGATCGCCGCGCGCCGTGTCGAAGCCTGCGCACACCACGAGATAGGCCAGGGCGAATCGCCTGATGCGGCGCAAAGCCTCGGCCACCGCGTTCCGGTGCTGCTCCGGCGTGATGTGCTCGGGCAGCGGGATGTTGAGATTGAAGCCGGCGCCTTCGCCGATGCCGGTCTCGTCGCGAAAGCCGGAGAAGTATGGGTAGGCGAAGCTCGGATGGCCGTGGACCGAAACAGTCAGCACGTCGGCGCGATTGTAGAAGATCTCCTGCTGGCCATTGCCGTGGTGGTAATCGATGTCGAGGATCGCGACCTTGCCGTAGCGCGCGAGTAGGTTGGCGGCGATGGCGCCGTTGTTGAAGTAACAGAAGCCACCAAAGGTGCGCGTCTCCGCGTGATGGCCGGGCGGCCGCACAAGGGCGTAGGCGAGGTCGGTGCCTTCAAGCACTCGCTCGGCCGCGGTCAGGGCGCAGTCGACGGCGGAGCGGGCGGCAAGATAAGCGTTCTGATTGAGCGGCGTGAAGGTATCGATGCAGTAATAGCCGGCGAGCACCGTCTCGTCCTTCGGTGGCCGCGCTGGGTTTCGGGTCGGAAAGACATACGGGTAGATCGACTTCTTCGGGCCGGCCATCAGGCTCGCCTTGCGGACGTAATCGACGAGCCGCCCATCATGCACGGCACGGATGTGGCGGTCGGAATAGCGCTTGGGCGGCACCCTGTCGAACAGACCGGACGCATTCAGCTCGGATAGAATCGAGCGAATGCGGACCGGCGCTTCGACATAGCCGCGGTCCTGCACGTGGTGGATGGTGTGCTCGTCGTTCAGCACGAGTGCGATGCGCGGCTCGCTGGTCGCCCGCTCCACGCCCTTCCCCGCAGCCCGTGGCCGGGTGTAGCGCGGCTCGCGCAACTTGATTGGGTCGTCCTTGATCGAGTCGACCACCATCTGCACGTAGTCGGGCGGTGATCCGTATTTGCGCTCAAGGATCGCGCGCACCACCCTCCGCACCTTGTCGCGGCTCGGCAGGTCATTCGAACCGAGCGGATCGAGCACGAGGTATGGCGGATCGATGGCGCCGGGCGTAATCGGGGTTTCATAGAACGTGTTGACGATCGGGCGGGCGCCGTAGCGCTCATAGAATTTGAGCCGCGCGGCATTGCGAGCGCGAATCTCGGGATTGGGGCTGAGTGCTGGGTCGTCTGGCAGGCTCTCGAAATAGATCTGGGTGCCGAGCGCACGCGCCTCTTCGCGCACCCGCTCGTACAGCGTGGCGCCGATGCCGTAACCGGTGCGGCCGGGCGCCGCCGAGATGATCTCCAGGTAAGAGAAGCCGATATCGGGCGCATGCAGCAGGAGCGCCACGCCGAGCGTCTGATCGCGCGCATTTTCGGCCACGAACAGCCGCGACACGAAGCGGTGCTTGAGCGGGTTGGCGAGCTGCTCCGGCAGCTTGTCGATGTCGTAAGCAGGCATCTGCGGAAACTGCTCGCGCATGATCTTCTGCGCCGCCTCGATGGCCGAGCGGTTGGCCGCAGTCGTTCCGTCGGCCACTTTGCGGATGCGAAGCATGGCCTAGATGCGAAGCACGTCAGGCGATAGCGCGCAAGGCTCCAAGGGAGGACTCGACGATGCCGCCGACCATGGCGTCGTAACCAAGCCCGGCCTCGGCTGCCGCTGCGGCGAAGCCCGCGTCGGGGTTGAGGCAGGGGTTGACGTTGACCTCGAGGATGAAAGGCTCGCCCTTCGGGTCGACGCGGAAATCAACTCGGGCATAGCCTGAAAGACCGAACAGGCTCCAGCAGGCGAGAGCAAGCGTCTTGAGCCGAGCAGCCAGCTCGGGGCTGTCCCCCTCAAGCCCAAAGCGGCGCGGCGTGCCAACATAGGCGGCGCTGTCCGGCCTCCATTTGGCATCGTAGCCAACGATCTTCGGCTCGGCCCGGCCGAATCCCTCGAACAGGATCTCGGCAATTGGCAGGACTTGCACACCCTCGCGTCCATCAAGCAGAGAGACATTGAATTCCCGGCCCTCAATGAACGCCTCGACAAAATGGTCCGACTTCCAGCGAAAGGTCCACTCAAGGATGGCACGGCGGGCTTTTGAGGCAGACATCACCGAAGTTGCGTCGAGGCCGAGCGAGCCGTGCTCCCACACCGGCTTGACGATGACCCGCATTCGCCGAAGCCCACTGCCGTCCTTTGACCATGCAGGCGTCGGTAATCCGGCATGGGCAAGTGCCTCTTTGGCGCCGATCTTGGATAGAGTGCGTATCCAGGCGTTACTGGAGGCGCCGGTGAAGGCGAGCCCGTCAAGCTCGAGCAGTAACGGGACAAAGGCCGCGAGCCGGCCATCGCCGTTCACTGCATCGACAAGGTTGAAGACCGCAAGCGGACGCCCTGCGGCAAGGCTCTTCAGCGCGCCGAAGTCCGCACCAAGCCCCACGATATCCGTTGTATAGCCGAGCCGGCCGAGCGCCCCCGCAACGGCCTCCGCCGCAGCAAGCGTATCGATCTCATCAGGACGGCTCGTGGTCGCCGCGTGGAGGACAGGGATGAACCCTGATCGCCCGCCTGACATCAGGCGCTCTTGCGCCGGCGCTCCTCACCAGGCAGCGCAAGGCCGTAGCGAGCAAGACCGGCATCGAGAATGAGTCCGATCAGTGCCACGAAATCGACGCCGTTTTGCGCCGCGAGGATCGGCAGGTCCGAGTGCCAGGGATTGAGACCGGCCAAGGGATTGGCTTCGAGGAAATACGGTTCGCCCTCCGCGTTGGAGCGGAAATCGATGCGTGCGGCGTCGCGGCAGTCGAGCGCGCGATAAGCCTCTAACGCACGCGCGCCGGCAAGCCGCGCTTCCGCGTCATCGGCTGGGGCATAGATGACCAAGTCCTCGCACAGCTCCTTGTTGTGGAGCGAGTAGACATTGGCCTCGGCATTCTCCCTGAGCAGGATCTCGCACACGCCGAGCACACGCGCGCCGTCGCCATTGCCGACAATGCCCACGGTGAACTCGCGACCTGGCAGATATTGCTCGACCAATGCCGGCTGCTTGTAACGCTCGATCACACGCGTTGCCACTGCTTGCAGTTCGGCGGCCGTGTGCACGAGCGATGCGGCCTCACAGCCTTTGCCAGTGCCTTCGGCAAGCGGTTTGACGAAGGCCGGGAAGTCGCTCCAGCCCGCCACCTCGCGCGCATCCCTCTCGGCGACCGCGAAGGCCGGCGTCTTCACGCCGGCATCGCGCACGAGCCGCTTAGCTACAGCCTTGTCGAGGGACGCCGCCATAGTCAGTGCATCGGAGAACAGATAAGGCTGGTCAAACAGCTCACAGAGCGCAGGCACCTGCGCCTCGCGCGACCGGCCCTTCACCCCTTCCGCGATGGAAAATACGAGATCGAAGCGGTCGCCCGCGACGAGACGGGCGGCAAGCGCCTGGCCGCGGCCGATGCGAACCACCTCGCAGCCAAGCTTCTCGATCGCGCCTGCCAGCGCGTCGATGGTGCCGATGCTATCGAACTCGGCCACCTCCTCCTCGGAGAAGCCAAACGCGCGATAGTCGTCGCGCAAATCGTAGACCAGAGCGATGCGCATTAGCGTACGCCCGCAGTCCTGTCGACGCCGACCGTGCCTTCGGGATCGGTGTAGCGATAGACCTCGCCCTCGAAGTTCTTGAGAATGAGATCGTCGCCTTCGCGTCCCACGACGTAATCCGGAAGCAGCGGAATCTTACCGCCACCGCCGGGGGCATCGACCACGTAGGTCGGCACGGCATAGCCGGTGGTATGGCCGCGCAGGCCCTGCATGATCTCGAGCCCCTTGTCGATGCACGTGCGGAAATGCGACGAGCCCGAGATCGGGTCGCATTGATAGAGATAGTACGGCCGGACCCGGCGCATCAGCAGCCCATGGAACAGCGGTTTGAGCGTCTCCACGGAATCGTTGATGCCCTTGAGCAGGACCGTCTGGCTGCCGAGCGGAATGCCGGCATCGGCTAGGCGGGTCGCAGCCTCGGTGACCTCAGGCGTCAGCTCTGAAGGATGCGTGAAGTGGATGCTCATCCACAGCGGATGGTGCTTCTTCAGCACGCGGATCAGCGAGCGGGTCACGCGCATGGGGAGCACCACAGGCACTTTCGTGCCAAGCCTGACAAACTCCACGTGCTTGATGGCCCTGAGCCGGCCGAGCAGATAGTCGAGCCGCTCGTCCGACAGCGTCAAAGGATCGCCGCCGGAGATCAGCACATCGCGCACCTCCGGGTGGGAGGCGATGTAGTTGAGCGCCTCCTCCCATTGCGGCCGGCTGAAAGTGTAATCCCCGCCGGCCTCGCCAACCATGCGCGAGCGGGTGCAGTAGCGGCAATAGGTCGAGCAGAAGCCCGTGGCGAGGAACAGCACGCGGTCCGGATAGCGGTGCACCAGGCCCGGAACGACGCTATGGCCATCCTCGCCGAGAGGATCGTCAGCCTCGCCAGGCGTCTTCAGATATTCTGTGCCGACCGGGATATGCGTGCGGCGCAGCGGCTCGAACGGGTCTTCGCGCGCCATCAGGCTTGCATAATAAGGCGTGATGCCGAGCGGCAGAGAGCCCTCGTGCCGGACGACCGCGTCGCGCTCGTCGTCGGAGAGCACGAAGACGCGCTCAAGCTCGGCGAGCGTTCGCACGCGGGCGCGCGCCTGCCAGCGCCAGTCGTTCCACTGGGCGAGCTCGACCTCGGGGAAGTAGCGCTTGCGAAACGCGCGGGTTACCGGGCCAACGGGGAACCGCTCGGCCCGCGCCGCGAACGACACGAGCTGCGGCCCCTGCACGGGCGCGCCCGTTGGGGAGAGAGCTTTGATCTGACGATGTGGTTTGGTGAGAGTTTGAGATGTCGCCTTGGGGCGACTGGGTGGCTCTTCAGCCTCGACTTGCAACAAGTCCATGGGATATGCGTCCCCTCCGTACTTTTTGCGGACCGCCGTGCGCCAACCGCCGATTCTGCTTC
>JBKPSQ010000070.1:0-9079 GCA_046735075.1 Pseudomonadota bacterium | reverse complement strand
AGCCTGTCAACGCTAGGGGACTGAAACCACATGTTCTTGAACGTCTTCACCCTCAGGGAACCAGAGGAAGCAAATAAAGCAAATGGCGCCTTCGAGACGATCATCGTCTCGACCAAGGGCAAGGTCGGCCTCATTACGTTGAACCGCCCGCATTCGCTGAATGCGCTCAACACCCAACTCATCAGCGAGGTCAACCGCGCGCTCGATGCCTTCGAGGCAAGTCCCTCGATCGGCTGCATCGTCATTACTGGAAACGAGAAGGCGTTTGCCGCCGGCGTCGACATCAAGGAGATGCACAAGAAGACCTTCGTGGAGGCTTATGGCAGCGATTTCCTCGCGCCGTTCGACCGCATCTCGAGTTGCCGCAAACCAATTCTCGCTGCGGTCGCTGGCTATGCCCTTGGCGGCGGGTGTGAGCTCGCCATGGCTTGCGACATCATCCTTGCCGCCGACACCGCCGTGTTCGGCCAGCCGGAGATCAATCTCGGCATCATGCCGGGAAATGGAGGCACGCAGCGGCTCACCCGTGCCGTCGGCAAGGCCAAAGCCATGGAGCTTTGTCTCACTGGCCGGCATATGCACGCCGAGGAAGCCGAGCGCTCAGGCCTGGTGAGCCGGGTGGTCCCTGCGGCCGAGTTGATGGATGAGGCGATGAAGGTCGCCGACAAGATTGCAAACCTGTCGCAGCACGCGGTGATGATGATCAAGGAAGCGATCAACCGCGGCTTCGCCACCACGCTCGCGGAAGGCACGCGCTTCGAGCGGGGCCAGTTCTACTCGCTATTCGCCACCGAGGACCAGAAAGAGGGCATGCTCGCCTTCATCGAGAAGCGCAAGCCGCATTTCTCAAATCGCTAGGGCTCGAGCCGCGGGCTAGACCCGATAGTAGTCGCGGTACCAGGCCACGAAGCGGGCGATGCCTTCCTCCAGCGGGGTAGCGGGCGAAAAGCCGGTCGCCTCTCTGAGCGCTTCGACTGCGGCGTAAGTTTCTTCGACGTCGCCGGGCTGCTGCGGCTGGAGCTCCAGCTTGGCCTTCCGGCCCACGGCCTGCTCGATCGCCACAATATAGTCGAGCAGCCCTACGGGTGAATGATTGCCAATATTGTAGAGCCGATATGGTGCCGAGGAAGTGGCAGGGTCCGGCATCTTGGGCCGCCAATTGGGATCTGGCGTGGCAACCACCTCGAGCACGCGCACCACGCCTTCGACCGCATCGTCGATATAGGTGAAGTCGCGGGCGTGATGGCCGAAATTGAATACCTGGATTGGCTCGCCCGCGAGAATCTTGCGGGTGAAGAGGAAGAGCGACATGTCCGGGCGGCCCCACGGGCCATACACGGTGAAGAATCTGAGCCCACTCACGGGAAGGCCGAATAAATGGGCATAGGAATGCGCCATGAGCTCATTCGCCTTCTTGGTCGCGCCATAGAGGCTTACCGGATGTTCAACAGGGTCTTTAACGTCGAACGGGAGTTTGCGGTTGGCTCCGTAGACTGAACTCGACGAGGCGTAGACGAGGTGCTCGACGCCATGGTGCCGGCAGCCTTCAAGGACGTGCAAGAAGCCCGCAACGTTAGATCCGATATAGGCATGGGGATGATCGAGCGAATAGCGAACACCGGCTTGTGCCGCGAGGTGGATGACCCGCTCCGGTTTCTCCTCGGCGAATGTCGCCTCCATGGCGGTTCGGTCGGCGAGGTCTGTCTTGAGAAAGCGGAAACGCTCGCGCTCCTTAAGCCGGGCGAGCCTCGCCTCCTTTAGCGACACATCGTAATAGGGGTTCAGATTGTCGAGACCGATCACTTCGTGGTCGCGATCGAGCAGACGCGTCGCCGTGTGATAGCCAATAAAGCCGGCGGCGCCGGTAACCAGGATACGCATTGATTGGTTCTTCACCCTTCGCCTGAGAGGCCGGGCCACAAGAGCCACTGACATTCCCTGCTTGTCAATTGCAGCTGCGCCCGTCAGACTCTCTGGTGCGGTTGACGCCCCTATGGGCGCTCGCTATAGACCACAACTCGATTTTTTGCGCCTGCCGGCTCGGTCTCCGACGGGTAGAGGCGCTGTTCCAAGGATCACGTCATGGCCAACACGAAATCGGCGAAGAAGGCCGCTCGGCAAACGCTCCGCCGCACTGCCGCCAACAAGGCAAGGCGCAGCCGCATGCGCGGCTCCGTCCGCAAGGTCGAGGAGGCGATCGCCTCCGGCAACCAGGAGGCTGCTCGAGCAGCCTTGAAGGAAGCCGAGCCGGTCATCGTGCGTACCGCGCAGAAAGGCATGGTCCATCGCAAGTCCGCATCGCGCAAAGTCTCGCGCCTTGCGAAGCGCGTTGGCGCCATGGGCGCCCCCTAACACCAAAAAAAGCAATCCTGTTGCGTTTGGGCAACTCAGCGCGCGCGGAAACGTGCGTGCCGCATCATGTCAATTCGACGAATATTTCAACCGCTTGACCTCTGGCGACATAGCGGTCCCTTGCGACGCTCCTACCAGGCGTAACTGTCACAAAAAAAATTCGTGTAGGACTCATGACGGCAAAGTGTCCGCTGTCATGCCTAAAAGAGGTGTTCCATGAGCGAATCAGACTTACCGGACAGAGGCTTGGGAAGGTCCGGAGATTGCTCCGTTTGCGGGCTATTCTCGGGAGACTGTCATGGTTCCCAGCCTTGATCAGTGTGGGCCCCGTGTGTATAGTGCAATTATCCGAACGGGGCTTTCCCCTCCTTCACAATTGAGTACCTTGGACCTGGTCGTCGCCGGGAAAGGTTTTCTGTGTCTTCGCGGCAAGGATGGTGGAAATCTTGTGGACCGCTTATGTGTAACTTGTGGGTGCTAATGTTCCAATTTGGCGCGTAGCCACCACCTATTGTGGCCAGCCCCAGATTTGTTCTTACGTCGTACTGTTGAATTGAAGGGAGGAACTCTCCTTTGAGCGCACAGACCGGCCAAAAGGCGGTCGATGATGTTGATGTTGAGGTGGCCTGGAAGACCCTCACATCGGCTCCTCGTTCGCAGCTTGTCGATGTGCGCACCCGTGCGGAATGGACCTATGTGGGCATTCCGGATCTAGCGCCTGTCGGCAAACGGCCTGTGCTCGTCGAGTGGCAGACCTTCCCCGATCAGGCGGTGGACCCGCGCTTTGCCGAGCGTCTCGCCGGCGAACTTAAGGCGCTTGGCGTCGGGTTGGAGGACGACCTCTTCTTCATTTGCCGTTCGGGAAGCCGGAGCCTGGCTGCGGCCAAGGCGATGGCGGCGGCGGGATATCGTGCATGCCACAATATCGCTGGCGGTTTCGAAGGACCGCTTGACGACGAAAGGCATCGCGGCTCCGCTGGTGGGTGGAAGGCGGCCGGCCTGCCCTGGCAGCAAAGCTAGGGGAAGAGCAAGCCGTGGGAACGGGTCATGACTGTTCGCGTCGATCTTGTTGACTGCTCTTGTGACATGCGTGCGGTGCGTAGCGGCGCGGACAATAAGAATGGGAAAGAGCAAGAACCGTGGCACAACAAGAGCAGTGCGCACCAAGTGATGCTTGGGCGAGGGTCAAGAGCCGGCTACGCGCTGAGCTGGGAGAAGACGTCTTTGCCAGTTGGTTCAGGGGGGTGGAGGTCGGGGAGGTGGACGACGAGGTCGTGCATCTCACCGTGGCGACCCGCTTCCTTAGGAACTGGCTTCGCTCGCACTATTATGACTTCGTGCTGAGGCTGTCGCGCGCCGAGTGGCCGACGGTCGAGCGGGTCGAATTCACGGTCAGACAACCGCACTTCGGCAACGACGTGCCCAAGGAACCGTTGCGTCAGCGGCTACCGCTTGCGCCTATCGTTGCAGAGGCGCCTCCTCTTCCGCTGCCGCTTCGCACCGGTTATGGCGGATTTGAAGGCTCGCCGCTCGACCCGCGGCTGAGCTTTACAAGCTTCGTGGTCGGCGCCTCGAACCGGCTCGCTTATGCCGCGGCGCAAGAGGTCGCGGGTGCCTTCTCGACCCCGCAGCCTTTGTTCAATCCCCTGTTCGTGCACGGCAATGTGGGGCTCGGCAAAACCCACCTGCTGCATGCGATCTCGTGGGACGTCAAGCAGCGCAAGCCAGAGGCCCAGGTGCTCTATCTCACGGCCGAGCGTTTCATGTCTGGCTTCGTGCAGGCCTTACGCGCGCGCGATGCGCTCGCCTTCAAGGAGAAGCTGCGCAAGATCGACATTCTCTTGATCGACGACATGGAGTTTCTGCAAGGCCCGACCATCCAGCAGGAGTTCTGCCACACCCTTAACTCGCTGATCGACGGCGGCCGTCAGGTGGTGGTGGCTGCCGACCGGGCGCCGACCCAGCTTGACAAGCTCGACATGCGCATGCGCTCGCGGCTCGGCGGCGGGCTGGTGGCCGAGATCGGGGCAATGGACTATGACCTTCGCCACAAGATCCTGCAGAAGCGCGCGCAAGAGGCGTGTACCGAGACCAAGGGTCTCGAAATTTCCGACACAGTGCTCGCGTTTCTTTCAGAGCGGCTGACCGAGAGCGGGAGGGAGCTCGAAGGCGCGGTGCATCGTTTGCGCGCGAGCTACCAGCTCACCGATGAGCCGGTCACCATCGAGACGGCCGAGCAGATCGTGCGCGATCTCATGCGCGGCGCCGAGCCAAGGCGGGTGCGCATCGACGATATCCTGCGCACGGTGTCCAAGCATTACGGCGTTAACCGGGGCGATCTCCTATCGGGGCGGCGCAACCGCTCGATCGTGCGGCCGCGCCAGATCGGGATGTATC
Organism: Pseudomonadota bacterium; assembly: GCA_046735075.1. Classification (GTDB taxonomy): domain Bacteria; phylum Pseudomonadota; class Alphaproteobacteria; order Rhizobiales; family Methyloligellaceae; genus Methyloceanibacter. The sequence continues at coordinate 4,330 of JBKPSQ010000070.1, read as the reverse complement.
TCGCCAAGCTTCTCACCTCGCGCTCGCTGCCCGAGATTGGTCGCAGATTCGGCAATCGTGACCACACCACGGTGCTGCATGCGATCCGCAAGATCGAGCAGCTGATGAACGACGATAACCAACTCCGCGAGGAGATCGAGCTTCTAAAGCGCTTGCTGCGCGATTAGGGGGAAGGCGCGGCGGGGGGCTTGGCACGGGCCAAGGAGTCTCCCCGCCCGCTCTTGCAAAATCTGTTCTATCGCGTCAAGTTCGACCGGGAGTTCCTCGCGCTTATCATGCCTTTGCCAAGGCCGGACCGGAGCCAAAGGTCTTCGGCCAAGCCTCGCGCACAGCGGAACAGCGCAAATCTGGGGTAGCGGTCGACCATGCGGCTCACTATCGAGAAACCAGCCCTTTCCAAGGCGCTCGGCCATGTGGCGAGCGTGGTCGAGCGGCGGAACACAATCCCGATCCTCTCGAACGTCCTCCTCTCGGTAAGCAACAACGAGCTGAAACTGACCGCGACCGATCTCGACATGGAGCTGGTCGAGACCGTGCCTGCCCGGGCCAAAGGCGAAGGCGCGACCACCGTGCCGGCGCATATGTTCTACGACATCGTGCGCAAGCTTCCCGAGGGGTCCGATATCGAGCTTTTGCGCGACGGCGAGCAAGGGCGGCTCACCATCACGGCAGGACCGGCCCAGTTCTCATTGCAGACGCTGCCGGCAGACGATTTTCCGGCGCTCAGCGTCGATGATCTCGGCCACAGCTTCCAGATTTCTGCGGGAGACCTGAAGCGCCTCATCGAGAAGACGCGCTTCGCCATCTCGACAGAGGAGACCCGTTATTATCTGAACGGAATCTATCTCCACGCGACCGAGAGCGCGGGAAAGGCCGCGCTTCGCGCGGTCGCGACCGACGGACATCGCCTCGCTCAGGTCGAACTGCCGCTTCCCTCCGGCGCCAAGGGCATGCCTGGCGTGATCGTGCCGCGCAAGACCGTGCTCGAGCTTGCGAAGCTGGTCGAAGATGCCGACGGCGAGGTTCGCATCGAGCTGTCGCCCTCCAAGATCAGAGTCACCACCAACCGCGTAGTGCTGACTTCGAAGCTGATCGACGGAACCTTCCCAGACTATGAGCGCGTCATCCGCAAGGGAACGACAAGAAGATGGAGGTGGACAATACCGCCTTCGCGCAAGCCGTCGACCGCGTCTCGACGCTGTCGAGCGACAAGGGCCGCGCGGTCAAGCTCACCATCACCGACGGCAAGCTGACGCTCTCGGTCAACAACCCCGATAGCGGCAGCGCCACCGAGGAGTTGCCCGTGGAGTACGGCTTCGATCCGCTCGAGATCGGCTTCAACGCCCGCTACCTCCTCGATATTTCTGGCCAGCTCGAAAGCGGCACGGCGGAGTTCCAGCTCGCCGATCCGGGCTCGCCCACGATGGTGCGCGACGGCAAGGATGCCTCGGCGCTCTATGTGCTCATGCCGATGCGGGTATGAGGGCCTACCGAAGCGAAAAGGATGAGTCTTTGGCAGTGGCGGGCAAGGAAGCGGGCCCTCACGCCGACAGGCTGTTCGTCCGTGAGCTGAAGCTCACCGACTTCCGCAACTACGCAAAGGCGCAGCTCGAGCTCGACGCGCGTCCAGTGGTGCTGGTCGGCGACAATGGCTCGGGCAAGACCAATCTGCTCGAGGCGGTGTCCCTGCTCGGACCCGGCCACGGCTTGCGCGGACGCCCCTATCAGGAGCTTTGCCGTAAGGATGGGGTTGGCGGTTTTGCCATCGCCGCACGCGTCGTGTCGCGCCAGGACGAGGTCGAGATCGGCACGGGCCTGCCGGCCGGCACGCGCGAGGAGAGCACTGGGCGCACCGTGCGCATTGCCAGCAAAGACGAAAGCCCAGGCGCACTGGGAGAGCTAGTGAAACTGATCTGGCTCATCCCGGCAATGGATGGTCTGTTCACTGGCTCTGCTTCCGAGCGGCGGCGCTTCCTCGACCGGCTCGTGCTCGCCATAGATCCAAAGATGCGCTCGCCTCTTGGCCGCTATGACCGGGCGATGCGCCAGAGAAACCGGCTGTTCCAGATGCGCGAAGGAAGTCCAGCGCTCTTCGCCGCGCTGGAGGAGCAAATGGCAGAGGCTGGCGCGGCGATTGCCGCCGCTCGCCTTGATTCGGTTGACCGGCTCGCCACGCTGATCGAGCGCACCCGTTTCGCACGCGGCGACTCGCCCTTTCCTTGGGCCGCGCTCGCTCTCGAGGGAACTTTGGAAAGCACCCTTGCGGCCAAACCTGCGACCGAAGTCGAGGACGACTTTAGGGCCGCTCTGAAGGCCGGACGGGAGCGCGATAGGGCGGCATCACGGGCCCTTGAAGGTCCGCATTTGAGTGACCTAATTGTGAGTCACGGCCCCAAAAATGCCCCGGCGTCCACCTGCTCCTCAGGCGAGCAGAAGGCGCTTTTGATCGGGCTCATCCTCGCCAAAGCAGAACTCATCAAGGAGCTCGAAGGCATCTCGCCGCTGATCCTCCTCGATGAGGTCGCGGCGCATCTCGACCAATCTCGCAGAGAGGCGCTTTTTCAAGAAATTTCAAGGCTTTGTGCCCAAGCTTGGGTCACCGGGACCGACCGCGACTTGTTCGCCCCAATCGCACAAGAGGCCCAAATCTTGGCAGTGAATCGGGGTATTATCAGCGCCTGATTCACCTATGGCGGCTAAGCCGCCAAGAAGACCAACAACCACCCTTCAGGGAACCATGACGCCAGCTTCAAAACGTAAAGCCGCTGCCGCTGCAGAATACGGCGCGGAATCGATCAAGGTACTGAAAGGCCTCGACGCCGTACGCAAACGGCCGGGCATGTATATCGGTGATACCGATGACGGCTCGGGCCTCCACCACATGGTCTACGAGGTGGTGGACAACGCTATCGACGAGGCTCTGGCCGGCTTCGCCGACGAGATTCTCGTGACGCTGAACGCCGACGGCTCGGCCACCATCGAGGATAACGGACGCGGCATCCCGACCGAGATCCATAAAGGCGAAGGCGTGTCTGCCGCCGAAGTGATCATGACCCAGCTCCACGCCGGCGGGAAGTTCGATCAGAACTCGTACAAAGTGTCTGGTGGACTGCACGGCGTCGGCGTGTCGGTGGTGAACGCGCTCTCGTCCAAGCTCGAGATGACGATCTGGCGCGACGGCAAGGAGCATTTCATGCGTTTCCACGACGGCGTGCCGGAGAAGCCGCTCAAGGTCGTGGCCGACGCCGCCGCCAAGACCGGCACCCGCATCACCTTCGTGCCGAGCACCAAGACCTTCACCATGGTCGAATTCGACTACGCGACGCTCGAGCATCGCCTGCGCGAACTCGCCTTCTTGAATTCGGGCGTACGCATCGTGCTGTCCGACCTTCGTGGCGTCGAGCCCAAGATCGAGGAGATGCGCTACGAGGGCGGCCTGCGCGCGTTTGTCCGCTATCTCGATCGCACCAAGCATCCGCTGATCGCCGAGCCGATCGTGGTCGAGAAGCAGCAGGATAAGGTCTCGGTCGAAGCGGCTCTGTGGTGGAACGACAGCTACCACGAGAATGTGCTCACCTTTACCAACAACATCCCGCAGCGCGACGGCGGCACGCATTTGGCGGGCTTCCGCGCGGCACTCACACGCACTGTCAATACCTATGCTGCCGAATCCGGCATCGCCAAGAAGGAGAAGGTGGCGCTCACCGGAGACGATGCGCGCGAGGGGCTCACCTGCGTGCTCTCGGTCAAGGTCCCCGATCCCAAGTTCTCAAGCCAGACCAAGGATAAGCTCGTGTCTTCCGAAGTGCGTCCGGTGGTCGAGAGCGTCATGGCCGATGCACTGTCGGCATGGTTCGAGGAGAACCCGGGCGAGGCACGCAACATCGTGCAGAAGATCGTCGAGGCGGCGGCGGCCAGAGAAGCTGCGCGAAAAGCGCGCGAGCTCACCCGCCGCAAGGGCGCGCTCGATGTCTCATCCCTCCCCGGCAAGCTTGCCGACTGTCAGGAACGCGATCCCGCGAAATCCGAGCTGTTTCTGGTCGAGGGCGATTCGGCAGGCGGCAGCGCGAAACAGGCGCGCGACCGCGCCTTCCAGGCGGTGCTTCCCTTGCGCGGCAAGATCCTCAATGTGGAGCGTGCGCGCTTCGACAAGATGCTGTCTTCGGCCGAGATCGGCACGCTGATCACCGCGCTTGGCACAGGCATCGGCAAGGACGAGTTTGACCTGTCCAAGCTTCGCTATCACAAGATCATCATCATGACCGACGCCGATGTCGACGGCGCCCATATCCGCACGCTGCTGCTCACCTTCTTCTACCGGCAGATGCAC
>JBKPSQ010000069.1:0-4999 GCA_046735075.1 Pseudomonadota bacterium | reverse complement strand
CCGCTCCCCTCTAACGCTTAGGCTGCCACAAATGGCACTAAGATTGCTGGCTTTTTCTTCGGAGTAGAATTAGAATCGCGCAGAATTTCTGCGCTATATCTGGGAACTACGCTGAAAAATGGTAGAAATTGCATTAGACGCGCTGGATCGTGCGATTCTCGGAGCGTTGCTCGAAGACGGGCGATTGAGCCAGGTCGAACTCGCTGAACGCATTCCCTTGTCCGCCACGGCCATTGCGCGGCGCATCCGCGGGCTCGAGCAGCAAGGCGTCATTCAAGGCTACCAGGCGCGCATCAACCGGCAGGCGCTCGGTCTCGGCATGATGGTCGTCGTGCATGTCGGGCTGACTAGTCAGAACGAGGACGTGCTGAAGGCGTTCGAGCAAGCGGTCACCTCCGCACCATCTATCGTCTCCTGCCATCTTATGTCAGGCGAGGACGACTACCTCGTCACCGTGATGGCGCGCGATCTCGCCGATTTCGAGCGCATTCACAAAGAGCAGCTGTCGCGACTCCCAGGCGTCGCCCGATTGAAGTCGAGCTTCGTTCTCCGCGATGTTGCGAACAGGCCACTGCCTAGCTCTTGCTTGTTGCCGTCGCGCAAATGACGATGACAATTTGGGTACTCAGATGCTTCAACTTAGGCACTCGGTTGCTTCAATAACATTGCGGTTTGTGACAGAGTCTTGAACAGGAGGGCACACCGATGTCGCGTACGCCTCTATTCGCTGCCGTAAAGAAAACTCTTGCCCTTGCCTCTCGTGAATATGGTGTCGTGTGGCCGCGCACCTCAGGGCTGACGAGGCGTCAAATGTTGCGGCTGTCGGCCGCTGCGGCCGGTGCAGCAGCCTTATCGCCGGTCCTCGACCGCAGCGCCTACGCTAAGAAGCCCGCACCAAGTTCGATCGCCATCGTCGGCGGCGGCGTCGCCGGACTGACCGCTGCCTATCGTTTGCAAGCTCGTGGCGCGAAGCCAATCCTATTCGAGGCGAGCAACCGGTGGGGTGGACGCATGTTCACCATGTACGATTTTTATAAGGGCATGTTCTGCGAGCTTGGCGGTGAGTTTGTCGACACCGATCACGAAGATCTCCAGAAGCTCGGCAAAGAGCTCGGCGTGGAGATGCAGAACTTGACCACCGAAGGCGGCGACGACCTCTATTTTTTCAAGGGCCTTTTCCATACGCCCAACGACATGATCGATCCGAAGAAAAAGACGGGCGCTTTTGCGCCGATTGCCAAGCAGATCGCCAAGGACGCCGACAAGCTTACCGACAAGCATGACAATTGGACGTCCTACGCCCGCAAGCTCGATCAAACGACCCTGAAGGATTATCTGGAGCAATTCCGCGGGAAGGCAGAGGATTGGGTGATCGATCTGCTCGATGTGGCCTACAACATCGAATACGGACTCGAGACCAAAGTCCAATCGAGCCTCAATCTGGTGGATTTCATCACCACCGATATGAGCAAGCCCTTCTCGATGTTCGGTGACAGCGACGAGATCTACCGCATCAAGGGCGGATCATCGGCGCTGATCACGGCGCTCGTGAATGCGCTTCAGAGCAAGATCGACATGAAACAGGGGTTCGCGCTGACCTCGCTCGACTATCAAGACAAAAAGATCGTCATGGGCTTCGATGCTCCCGGAGGCGCCCAGACGCAGAGTTTCGATGCCGTAATTCTCGCGCTGCCATTCACCAAGCTCCGTCAGGTCAAAGGGCTCGATGGCCTGAAGCTCAGCGCGGAAAAGCTGAAATGCATCCAGGAACTCGGCTATGGGGTGAATGCCAAGGTCATGAACGGCACGACGTCGCGTGTGTGGCGAAGCCCTGACGCTGGTCTCCCCGCCCCATCGAATGGCACCTTCTATTCCGATCTGGGCTTCCAGACTCTATGGGAGACCAGCCGCGTCCAACCAGGCGAGGCCGGCATCATCACCGACTATCTGGGCTCCAAACCTGGCATTAGCGACGCCAAGTCCGCGCTTGATGCCTTGCGCGCCGACCTTCCCAAGATGTCGCAAAAGATGGCCGACAGCCTTGATCCTAACGCGGTCACCTCTTGGTTCTGGATCACCTATCCCTTCACGCTCGGAAGCTATGCCAGCGCCAAAACTGGACAGTATACGACGTTGTTGGAATTGGCAGCCGAACCTGCTCTCAACGGTCGCCTACAATTCGCGGGTGAGCACACCAGTACCGACTTCTTAGGCTTCATGAATGGCGGGAGTCCAAAGCGGTAACCGCGCTGCCGCTGCGCTGATCAAGACTCTTGCGCTGCATCGTTAGAGCGCTTGCGGGGTTCGCGTTAACCGCAGGGAAGTGCTTTCCTATGGCGCTCCTCCCCGCAGTGGAATAACATTCTTTGTGGTTTATCGTGGGGTTGGGCGTCCTGTCGAAACCCGTAAATCCGGAAAATTTGCGAGCGCTCGACCCATTCGAGGGAACAGTCGTCGTTCGTTTGAGGAGATAGTCGAATGAAGCCCACATTAAGCGTCTCAGTTGCTGCTATCGCCTTGCTTGCCATCGGCGGCGCCGCTCTTGCCGAAATGCCAAAGTCTGTTGGCGAGGGTGAAGGCGAAGTCGATATCGTTGCCTGGCCTGGCTACATCGAGCGAGGCGAGACCGACAAGAACTACGACTGGGTCACCCAGTTCGAAAAGGACACAGGCTGCAAGGTCAACGTCAAGACGGCAGCGACATCCGACGAGATGGTGACGCTGATGAACCAAGGCGGCTTCGATCTGGTCACCGCCTCGGGCGACGCTTCACTGCGACTGGTTGCCGGAAAGAAGGTGCAGCCGGTCAACGTCGATTTGATCCCGAGCTGGAAGACGGTCGACGAGCGGCTGCAGAACGCCCCCTGGCATACCGTCGATGGCGTCCACTACGGCGTCCCGTATCAATGGGGCCCGAACGTGCTCGCCTACAACACCGACGTCTTCAAAGAGACGCCGAAGACCTGGTCGGTCGTGTTCGAGGAACAGACGCTGCCCGACGGGAAGAGCAACAAGGGGCGGGTGCAAGCCTATGACGGACCGATCTACATTGCCGACGCCGCCCTCTATCTCAGCAAGAAAAAACCCGAGCTCGGGATCAAGAATCCCTACGAGCTTACCCCTGACCAATACAAGGAAGTGATCGCACTGCTTCAGGCACAGAGGGCGCTGGTCGGCCGCTACTGGCACGACGCCATGGTCCAGGTCGATGACTTCAAGAACGAAGGCGTCGTCGCCTCATCGTCCTGGCCATATCAGGTCAATCTTCTAGAGGCGGACAAGAAGCCCGTCGCTTCAACTATCCCCGAGGAAGGGGCAACGGGCTGGGCCGACACGACTATGATGCATGTCAATGCCAAGCATCCGAACTGCGCCTATAAATGGCTCGAGCACTCGTTGAGCCCCAAGCTTCAGGGTGATCTTGCTTCCTGGTTTGGGTCTGTGCCCGCGGTGCCCGCCGCCTGCAAAGGCAATGAACTCCTGACCGACACCGGCTGCGCCACCAACGGCTTCGAGAATTTCGACAAGATCTGGTTCTGGCGCACGCCGACCGCCAAATGCGAGAAGGAGGGGGCTTGCGTGCCGTACTCGCAATGGGCAAAGGATTACATCGCCATTCTCGGGAAGTAAGGCTTCCAACAAAGGTCGGCCCGGCTCTCAAGAGCCGGGCCGCTCCCCGACGGCGAGAGCCCATGTCGCCTGCCGTTAGATTCGTCGATGTCTGCCGCCACTTCGGTCCGGTCAGAGCCGTTGATGGCGTCACTCTCGACATCGCTGAGGGCGAATTCTTCGCCATGCTCGGACCGTCAGGCTCCGGCAAGACGACGTGCTTGCGGCTGATTGCCGGTTTCGAGCAGCCCAGCGCGGGGCACATCGAAATCTTCGGCGAGACCGCCGAAGGCGTGCCTCCCTACAAGCGCAACGTCAACACGGTGTTCCAAGACTACGCGCTGTTTCCGCATATGACCGTCGGTGAGAACGTCGCCTACGGGCTCAGGATCAAGGGCGTCGGTAAGTCCGAGCGCGAGGCCAGTGCTCGCAAAGCGCTCGCCATGGTGAAGCTCGCCGGCTACGAGCAGCGTCGCCCATCACAGCTTTCCGGCGGTCAACGCCAGCGCGTGGCGCTCGCGCGGGCGCTCGTCAACGGCCCCAAGGTGCTGCTGCTCGACGAGCCGCTCGGCGCGCTCGACCTTAAGCTAAGAGAGCAGATGCAGGAGGAACTCAAGGGGCTGCAAAAGCAACTTGGCATCACCTTCGTGTTCGTAACCCACGACCAAGGCGAGGCTCTGTCGATGGCCGACCGTGTTGCCGTGTTCAACGAAGGCAAAATTGTCCAGGTCGACTCGCCGGCTCAGGTTTACGAACGTCCCCAATCACGCTTCGTCGCGGATTTTGTCGGCTCGTCGAACGTGCTGCCTCCCGACTTCGCTTCGGCCCATGGCTGTTCCCCCAAGTGGACAAGTCTGCGTCCTGAGAAGATTGCAGTGGCACCGCCCGGCACAACCGTTCCGGCAGGACATTGCTATGCTGACGGTGAGGTCAAGCTGATCAGTTATCAGGGTGCGGTGACGCGTTACAACGTGCAGAGTGGAGATCGGCGCATTTCCGCCGAGATGCCTGCGGGCGCAGAGTTCAAAGAAGGAGACAAAGTCAGGCTGATTTGGCCCAAGTCGGCGATGGTCACCATGGAGGAAGGCGCATGAGCCACGCGGTGACCGCCGAACAGGAAGGTCGAGTAGTAACGACCGAAGGACGAGGAGTCCTCGATCGGATCTCCGACTTCTTCTTCACGCACCCCAAACTGCTTACCCTTCTTCTTCTCCTGCCGCCGCTATTGTGGATCGGCATCGTCTATGTTGGCTCGCTGTTTGCACTGCTGCTGCAGAGCTTCTATTCGCTCGACGATTACTCTGGTCTCGTCGTTCATGAGTTCACGCTGTCGACTTATGCCCAGCTGCTCGAGACGGCCAATCTCCAGATCATTCTGCGCACGGTGATG
>JBKPSQ010000068.1:0-8363 GCA_046735075.1 Pseudomonadota bacterium | reverse complement strand
AGATCGACGCGTTAATTAAGCGCGGTCGAGCTCGGCAGGGAGATAGCTCGTCACTTCCATGCCAGCCTCGGACTCGGTGATCTCGGGTTTCAGCCACTCTTTCATGGTCGTCTCCTTCGGTGAACTAACAGCCTAGATAATGGGGATAGGGCATGAGTCCCGCATGACGGCCCCATGAACAGGCTCTGAATGCCACATTAAGAAATTCTGACGAGAAAACCCGGCAACTCGCCTTGGTGCGGCGCGGCTTCCTGGGCACGATCCACGAGATATGCGCCGGCATCGTTGAGAGGCAGCCCAGATAAATTCCGCGCCAGTTATTCGAACAGAATCAGTGCCTTATCGAGGGTGATCCAGATGCCCCAGGCAAGCGGAATACCGACCGCGGCCCAGGCAAGCACGGCCACAAGGCCGAGGCGCCCTCCTTTAGGGGCCGCAGCCACGGTCTTTACCCCGGTGACGGCCGCAGCCTCATGATAGGCAGCTTGCAGCGCTTTCACCTCCTCATCCTTCATGAACCATTTCCTGGCAAGCGGTCTGATTAGGAGGTTGCATATGAAGCCCGCCACGAGCAGTCCGGCCAGAACGTAGAAGATCGGATGATAGATCTGATCGGGCGGGACGCCTTGAGCGGCGCGCGTGTCGTGCATGTAGTTGACGATCACCGGACCGACGATACCGGCAGTCGACCAGGCGGTGAGCAGCCGCCCGTGAATGGCGCCCACGAATTGCGTGCCGAAAATATCGGCGAGGTAGGCGGGGATGGTAGCGAAGCCACCGCCATACATGGAGGCGATCAGGCAGAAGGCGGCCGCGAAAAGACCGATCATGCCCGCCGTGGCAAGGCTTGGCGCCGCTGCATAGCAGATGAAGCCGAGCACAAAGAATGTGTAATAGGTCATCTTCCGCCCGATCGTGTCGGACAGCGAAGCCCAGAAGAACCGCCCGGCAATATTGAACAGCGAGAACAGGCCGACAAAGGCTGCGCCGACCAGCGCGGCTTGCGCCTTCTGAGCATCGCTGAATTGCCCGAAGCCGACCGTGGGATCGCCGAATAGACGCCCGCCGAAGGTCTCCTGGAGCATTGGCGAGGCCGCGCCGATCACGCCAATGCCGGCCGACACGTTGAGGCAGAGAACCGCCCAGATCAGCCAGAATTGCAGCGTTTTGTGCGCGTCCTTGAGATGGACGTGCCCGGCTGTGATCATGGCATGAGTGTTCGAGGGCGGTGTCCAACCGGCCGGCTTCCAGCCCGCAGCGGGCAAGCGATAGCCAAATGCGCCTCCCATCATGAACACGAAATAGATGATGCCGAGGGCGATGAACGTCTTCCACACACCAGGATCGTTCGCCGTCTTGAAGTGCTGCATGAGCAGGGTCGCGAGCGGAGAGCCGATCATGGCGCCGCCGCCGAAGCCCATGATGGCCATGCCGGTCGCCATGCCGCGGCGATCCGGGAACCATTTGATCAGAGTGGAGACGGGGGAGATATAGCCAAGGCCAAGTCCGACGCCGCCGATGATGCCGGAGCCGAGCCACATCAGCCAGAGCTGATGGATGTAGACGCCGACCGCCGAGATCATCAGGCCGCCGGACCAACACAGCGCGGCAACAACGCCAGCCTTGCGCGGACCGACGCGCTCGAGCCACCCGCCCCAGATTGCGGCCGAAACGCCGAGCAGGACGAAGAACAGCGTGAACATCCAGCCAAGATCAAACTGGCTCCAGTTGCAGCTCGTCGAAAACAGCGCGTGAACGGTGCCGACGGTCTTCTCGCCGAAGGTGGTTGCTCCTGCCGAACACTCTGGAAGCGGCTTGCCATCGGCGCCGAGAAGCGCGCCCTGGAGCGGCTTCCAGAACACACTGAAGCCATAGGCCATACCGATGCAGAGATGGATGGCGAGCGCGGCCGGGGGTACAAGCCAGCGGTTGTAGCCGGGGGGCGCAATGATGCGCGCTTTATCGAGAAGGCCGACTTGATTGTCGGCCGCTGTAGATGCCGTTGTCGCCATTCTTAATCCCCCCAACCCGCGGGCTCTCAGATTGGTCCCACTTAGCCGCAGCAATTTGAACGTGCTTAGCCGCGCCCGCAAGGGCTTTGCGGAGCATGAAATTCTACTTCGACCGGCGGTTTAAGCGTCGGCGAGCATTCGGACGGTGCGTGACAGTCCGATGACGTGAACAGGATTGCGCATGGTGCACTGCAACGTCGGCACCACTCGCTTGCCCATCGTTGATTTTCCGGGCAGACATGCCGCTCGCGACCTGGAGGAGCGTCATCCATGTCCAGCAACCTCGTCCGGCGCGGCCTCGTGCTTGCGCTCGCCCTCAGTTTTCTGGCAACGCCTTTCACTTGGGTGTCGGCACAAGCCGCCGACATCACCGTGTTTGCCGCTGCGAGCCTCAAGAACGCGCTCGACGACGCGGCTAAGAAATATGAGGCGAAGACCGGCGAAAAGGTCGTGGTCAGCTATGCCGCCTCCTCGGCGCTCGCCAAGCAGATCGAGCAAGGGGCTCCCGCCGACATCTTCTTCTCGGCCGACCTCGATTGGATGGACTATCTCGAGCAGAAGAAGCTGATCGATACGGCATCGCGGCACACGCTGCTCGGCAACACTCTGGTGCTGATCGCGCCGAAAGACTCGACGGTCTCGCTCGCGATCGAGAAGAACTTTCCCCTGCTCCACGCGCTCGGACCCGACGGCAAGCTCGCCATGGCGAGCGCCGACACGGTTCCTGCCGGGAAATACGGCAAGGCGGCGCTGACCTATCTCGGTGTGTGGGACCAGGTGGCGCCGCGCGTAGCTCAGGCGGAGAACGTGCGCGCTGCGCTCGCCTTCGTGGCGAGGGGCGAGACGCCGCTCGGCATCGTCTATGGCACCGACGCGAGATCGGAGCCGGCGGTCAAGGTCGTGGCGGCCTTTCCCGAGGATAGCCATCCAAAGATTTTGTATCCGATCTCGCTAACCGCGTCGGCCAAGCCTGAGGCGCGCAAGTTCCTCGAGTTCCTCATGTCGTCGGAAGCCGCGCCGTCTTTCGAGGGGCAAGGCTTCTCCATCGAGGGAAAGGTTGGGTAAAGGCTCGGAGCGCGCCGCGACTGGAATGTGAGCAGCCTCAAGCTCTTCGCTTGACATTATTTGGCCGTTGTCGCTCCGCTATCTACCGGCGGTCTGCCGCCGCTAATGCCCATTGGGGGGCGTCAAAAATCCTGCCTTCACACGCAACTGGACGGGTTCTGTGACATGAGCATCAAGTTTGGTACCGCCGCAGGCGCGGCACTCTTTGCTTTCGTGTTGCTTTTGGTTCCGGCTCTCGCCGCCAACATTACCGAGCGCGAGAAGCGCGATTGCCCGAACGACTACCATAAATATTGCGGCGAATATGGTCTGGGCAGCGAGGCGTTGCGCGCCTGCATGTCACGCAACATCAAGAAGCTGTCGCGGGTCTGCGTGGCCGCGCTAGTGGATGCCGGAGAGCTAAGCCAAGCTCAGGCCGACAAGTTGCACGGAAAGGCAGCGGCCGCGACGAAGAAGAAGACCACGGCGAAAAAGACCACCGGAAAAAAGAAGGTCGCGTACAAGGGCAAGTCTTCCAAGGGTTCCAAGACTTCCAAGAAAGCCGTGCACACCACCACGAAGAAAACCGCGCAGAAGACCACCACGAAAAAGCCGCACTAGAAACCTGAGTTAGAGGCGTGCCAGCACCTTCTCGGTGAGGGTCTCACAAGCCTCGCCGGCGAAGGGGAACGCGCCACGCAGAGCGTCCTGCAATGTCGGGGCGAGAGCCGCTTGCAGCCGCCGCCGGGCCCGGTGCAGGCGCGTCTTCACAGTTTGCGGAGGAATTTGCAGAGCCTCCGCAGTTTCCTCGACGCTCAATCCCTCTACCTCGCGTAACATGAAGACAATGCGGAAGGATTCGGGCAAACCGGCAATGGCTTGCTCGAGAAGTTTGGCCACCTGGCCTCGCGCGGCATCGGCTTCAGGTGACGAAGAAGCAGCAGACCCCATCGGATTCTCCCGATAGTCATCGATCAAGGCAATGGACTGTTCGCGCAGCAGGCGGATCTTGCGTTCCGCCGACCGGCGCCGGCCCAGGGCTTCGTTCAATACGATGCGCGTCAGCCAGGTACTAAGCGATGATGCTCCGGCAAAACTGTCGATCGCCGTGAACGCCTTCAGATACCCCTCCTGGACGGCTTCCTCGGCATCCGCCCGGTCTTTCAACACACTCCACGCGGTCCGATACAGACGTTGATTGTTGCGTCCTGTCACGACGCGCACGGCAAGCGGATCGCGCTGAGCTATACGTCTCGCGAGCTCAACATCGCTCAAAGTTTCGTAGTCCAGCGCGACGCTTGTCATGCTTCCTACTGCGAGGCCGACGCGGATTGGAGCTTGCTAGCAATTTGCTCGGCATGTTTTTGGTGCGCCTGGAACAGGGCAAGACCGCTCTGCAGCAAGGCTTTGAGCTCGGCGTTCTGTGCGCTCGGAATGAGCGTGTCGCTAAGCGCGTCGTTGACGGCCTTATGATAGGCTACCTCGTTATCGACATAGGCTTTGTCGAACGCCGCTCCATTCAGGCTCGCCAGCTTGTTACTAGTAGCCTCCGCCTGCTTCTTCAGACTTTGACTCGTCGGATTGTCCTCAGGCGTCACGTTGAGTTTCTTCGCCAGCGCCAATGCTTGATTGTTCACCATCGTGTGGTCTCCGACCATTTGTTGGGCGAAGGCGCGGACATCTTCGTTTTTTGATTTTTGCAAAGCCTGCTTGGCAGCATCGATGTCGAGCAGGTTCGCCGTATAGACGATGTGGGCAATTTGCGGATCGGTGGGTTTTGCGGCCTGCTCGGCCGCACTCGCAGCCACGGTGAGCAGGCTGGCCAAGAAGGCCGCCATAACGAGACTCTTGTGCATGGCATGTTCCTTTCGTTCAGGCTCCGCGCGCACTTTTGTGCGGCTTGAGAATGAGCCATTAGATGGGATGACATGCGCAGAGGTTCCCGCGCTGCCGATGCAGCGCGGGATGATATCTCCACCACTGATGGGTGCGGCTAGGCCGCTGATTTCTTGTACTTCGCCGCCTCTTCGGAGCCCTTGGTAGCGTCACCCTTCGTGTAGGAGTGCGCTCCGGCGCCGGCGAGTTGGCCCTTGTCGACGATGAGGTACTCGGTTCGAATGGGCTTTCCGGCGAAATGACTTTCGAGGATCTCGCGGGTACCCGCCGAATAGCGGGCCTGCGCTGATAGCGAGCTGCCCGAGATATGCGGGGTCATGCCGTGATGCGGCATGGTCCGCCAGGGATGATCCTTGGGCGCCGGCTGTGGGAACCACACGTCACCGGCATAGCCCGCGAGCTGCCCGCTTTCCAGCGCGCGCACGACGGCGTCGCGATCGGCAATCTTGGCGCGCGCCGTGTTCACGATGTAGCTGCCGCGTTTCATCATGCCGATCAGCTTGTCATTGAACATGCCTTCGGTCTCCGGATGCAGCGGGGCATTGATCGTCACCACGTCACAGACTTTGACCAGGGATTCGACATTTGGGTGAAAGGTCAGACCAAGCTCCTTCTCGACCTTCTCAGGCAGGCGGTGCTTGTCGGTGTAGTGGAGCTTCACATCGAACGGCTTGAGCCGCCGGAGCGCGGCTAGGCCGATGCGGCCGGCAGCGACGGTGCCGACATTCATGCCTTCGAGATCATAAGAGCGCTCGACGCAGTCGGCGATGTTCCAGCCGCCCTTGATCACCCAGCCATAGGAGGGGATGTAGTTTCTCACCAGCGCGAGGATCATCATGACAATGTGCTCGGACACACTGATCGAGTTTGAGAACGTCACCTCGGCGACAGTGACGCCCTTGTCCATGGCGGCCTGCAGATCGGTGTGGTCCGAGCCGATGCCGGCGGTGATGACGAGCTTGAGCTTTTTCGTCTTGTCGAAGCGCTCTTTCGTCATATAAACGGGCCAGAACGGTTGGGAGATCACGACCTCAGCATCAGGCAGCTCTTTTTCGAACTCCGAGTTGGGACCGTCTTTGTCGGAGGTCACGACCAGGGTATGGCCGGCATCCTCCAGGAATTTGCGCAAGCCAAGCTCGCCAGACACGCTGCCAAGAAGCTCACCCGGCGTGAAGTCGAGCTTGCTCGGGGTCGGCGTGGTCATGCCATCGGGATAGTGATCAATCTTGGGAATCGAGTCCCGCGCGTATTTCGGCGGGTAGCCATCGACCGGGTCGTCATAGAGAACACAAAGAACTTTTGCCATCGCTGCCACTCCTTACATTTGGGCGGATATGGCGCACGCTATTGCTTCGCCGCGCGGACGCGCACGAAGGCAACGACAAGTCGCCACGTCGCTGTTGATGGATCGAGGCTTGGCGCTAGACGCCTTCCGCCTCAACTACTTGCGTTTCCTCTGCCAGCCCACGCGATTGTCGAAATCGCGCCGTTAGGCCCAGCATCAAAAGCCTCGCTCCGCTCAACGGCGAGATCAAGCAGGCAACGCCAAATGGGCGATCGGTTCTCCCGATCACTTGCCTGCACTAGACAAACGCGCGAAGGACGGGAATCGTGCCAGCGAGGCAGCAACGCGGGCTCAGTTAATCCACCGCGGGGAGGTCCATTTGCATTTACCAAAGACCCTGGCGGACGGGCATTTCCGCTTCCGCCGCGAAGTTCATGCCAAGGATCGGGGTCGCTATCTTCAGCTTGCCGAGCTCGGCCAGACACCGACCGCCATGGTCATTGCCTGCTCAGACGCGAGGGTAGACGTGTCGGCGATCTTCGATGCCGAGCCAGGCGCCTTGTTCATCCTGCGCAATGTCGCCAATCTCGTGCCCCCTTACGAGCCAGAGGGCAAATATCACGGCACGAGCGCCGCGATCGAGTTCGCAGCACTCGCCCTCAAGGTGCCGCACATCATTGTCCTCGGTCATTCGCATTGCGGCGGCGTCGCCGCCTACCGGCAAAAGGTCAGGGACCATGTGCCCGAGCGGGGTTTCATTGGGCGTTGGCTGACCTTGCTCGACAATCTCAAGGTTTTGGACACCGACATATTCGCTCACGGCGAAGAAGTGGCGTTCGAGCTTGCGGCGATCCGTTCCTCGCTTGCCAATCTCCGCACCTTTCCCTTCATCGGGAAACGAATCAAGGAGGGTTTGCTCGCGCTGCACGGCGTGCATTTCGATATTGCCAGCGGCGCGCTCATCGAACTCGACGAGGCAAGCGACACCTTCGCGGCGTTGGCGGAGACTTAGCGGCTTCTGAGGACGTCAAGCGGCCGACACCACAGAGGGACTTTCCACTGCAGTAGGGATGGGTTGTGATCCGCCGCTGGCTTTGATCTTGCGACGCAGGACTTCGATCGGACGTTCCACAACGTTGAATGTCAGCGCTGCGAACAGCGCGCAGGCAAGAATGGCGACAAGGCCGAAGCTGGCACGGCCGTAGCGCCCGAACGGCTCCCCGCCAATCGCCTCGGCAAGCCAAAGCAGCAGACCAGCCACAAGGAAATGATTGAGATAGATCTCGTAGCTTAAATCGCCGAGGCGCGATTCCCAGCTCTTGAGTGTTTGCGGCACGACTGTGAGGCAAACCGCGGCGCTGAGCGGAATGCCAAGCAGAATGTTGGCAATGAAGGCCCTGGCGGACTTGTGGTCCGCACCAACCAGATCGCTCGCAGACCAAGCATAGAAGTAGTAGAGCCCAACGAGGATGAGGGGTGCGCCTAGAGCAAAGGGAATACGGAAATTCGTGTCGCGCAAGACGACATAGGTCACCGCGCCCCAACAGAACATGAAGCCGCTAGTCAGCGCATTCTTGTAGATGACATCGTCGACATAGTCGAAATCCGGCGCTGCGAGCGTAGCGCCAAGGAAAGCAATCGTGGCGAACGCTGCAAGCGCGGCAAGCGGCCAGATATGACGGCGCCCTAAGAGCACTAGAACGGGTGCGATCAGATAGAACATGACTTCGACGCCGATCGACCAGGCTTGCGGGATCACATCGGGCCCCTGGCCGGTGATCATCGGAATGGGAGCATCTTGGTCCGTATACGGTAACGGCAGCAGGCCTCGCAGGGGCGGGAAGGAGCCCCCCGCTAGTCCCTCCTTCAGCAGTGTGAACGTTTCGCCATCGCGCAGGAAGGTCGTCGAACCGCGCAGGCTGAACACAAGGATGGTGAGGACAGCCACGACAAGATAAAGGGGCAAAAGGCGCAGGAGCCGATTAGCGTAGAATGCGGCGAGCCGATCCGCGCCGCCGCGATAAGAAGTGTCGAGCACGCGGCAGATGAGGAAGCCGCTCACAAAATAGAAGCAATAGACAGCGGCCCGGCCAATAACCCAATTGCCGTTGCCCACGTGGAAATAA
>JBKPSQ010000067.1:0-8357 GCA_046735075.1 Pseudomonadota bacterium | reverse complement strand
CGCGATACTTGGCCCATCAAATCGTGATCCGCTTAGTAAAGGGTTAAGACGCGTCTCAATTTGAAACGACCACGACACGCGAGTATTGATTGCGCCGCCGCTCGGCTTGAGCGGTCAGCTCACGGTGACTCGATGCAACTCGATCTGCGCCCCATGCTTGCCACGCTGACCGACAAGCCGTTCGACGACCCGGACTGGGTGTTCGAGACGAAATGGGACGGCTTCCGGGCCATCGCCGTGGCAAGGCCGGGGCAGGCGACGCTCTATTCCCGCAACCTCAACGATGTTTCGCGCAAATATCCTTCGATCTGCGCGGCGCTAGCCAAGATCAAGCAAGAGGCCGTGCTCGATGGCGAGCTGGTGGCGCTCGACGAGCAGGGACGCTCGCGCTTCCAGCTGCTGCAGAATGCCGAGCGCGAGCCTGCGCGGCTGCTCTATTGCGTGTTCGACTTGCTTTATCTCGACGGCAAAGATCTACGGGACAAGACGCTGCTCGAGCGTAAGGCGGCGCTAAAGAAGATCCTGCCGAAGAGCCGGCTTCTGCTTTACAGCGACCATGTTGCCGGCGATGGGATCGAGGCCTTCAAGCGCGCCAAGCGTGCGCAGGAGGAAGGCGTCATGGCGAAGCTCGCCAGCGGCCTTTATCACTCCGGCTTCCGCACACGCGAATGGCTCAAGGTCAAGGCGAGCCAGGAGCAGGAGGTGGTGATCGTGGGATTCACGGCGCCGCGCCGCAGCCGAAAATATTTCGGCGCACTGGTGCTCGCGGTGCGCGAGGGCTCCGGCTGGAGATATGTCGGGCGAGCAGGGACGGGCTTCAATGCCGATACGCTTCACACCGTGTACGAGAAGCTGGCTCCGCTGATCACCGACAAGAAGCCGATTCCCGAGAAGGTTCCCGACGTCGGGAACACGACCTGGGTGAAGCCGAAACTCGTCGCCGAGGTGAAGTTCACCGAATGGACGACGGCTGGCGAGATGCGGCATCCGGTATTCCTCGGCCTTCGCACTGACAAGCCGGCCACTGAGGTGATCCGCGAGAAACCTAAACCCTTAAGTGAGGCCAAGCCCGCGCGCCGCGCCAAGCGCCCTTAATTCGGGTACAAGAGTGCATCCCAAGGACTGTCTCCGGCGTTCATTGGTTTCCCCGAAGATGTGAGGAGAGGCGCCATGACCACAGGCCTCGATACCTTCGACAAGACCGTCCAGGAGTCCAACCTCTGGCTCAAGGGCGTGATGGAGCGGCTCAACACTTACGACCGCCACCATGCCTACTCGACCTTGCGGGCCGTGCTTCACGCTCTGCGCGATCGCATCGGGCCGGAGAATGCCGCCCATCTCGGTGCACAATTGCCGATGCTGCTGCGTGGCCTGTTCTATGAAGGCTGGGACCCGACCGGCAAGCCGACCAAGGAGCGCCACGAGAACGCCTTCCTTGCCCATATCGCTCGTGAGCTGCCGCGCGCCACGAATAGCGAGATCGAGGCGGGTGCTTGCGCCGTGTTGGATGTGCTTTCGAAGCACATCGACCGCGGAGCGGCGGTCAAGCTCGCGGCGATCATCCCACAAGACTTGCGCAAATTCTGGCCGGAGTTCATTCAGAGCGCAGCGCGCGAGCGCCAGCAAGGCGCAGCCTAGTCCGCCTAGCGGCTCTTGCCCTTGTAGGCGCGGGTGCCGGGCTTGCCTGCTTTCGAGCGGCCGCGGCCCTTCTTCAATGCCGCCAGTGGGATCTCGCGGTTATGCGGTCCCATCTCCTCGAGGCTCGGCTTGTGCGGCCGGTTCAACGGATTCTTGGTCGCATCTAAGGGCAGACGTGGGGCCTCGATCTCGTTCGCCACGCGCTCGAGCTCCGATTGGCGCGCGAGTGGATCGGCCGCGACCGCGAGCTCCATCTGGCGCAGCCGCTTCACCTCGTCTCTGAGCCGCGCGGCCTCCTCGAATTCGAGATCGGCCGCCGCGGCGCGCATGCGCTTCTCCATGTCGGCGATGACCGCTTCGAGATTATGTCCGATCAGCGCCTGCTCTTCCTCTCCGAAGCCCGCACCGGCATCGACCAGCACGTGGTCGCGCTCGTAAACGCTGGCGAGAATGTCGCCGATATTCTTCTTCACGCTTTCCGGCGTGATGCCGTTCGCCTCGTTCCACGCCACCTGCTTCTCGCGCCGGCGGCTGGTCTCGGCGATGGCGCGCTCCATCGATCCGGTCATGCCGTCGGCATAGAGGATTACACGACCATCGACGTTACGCGCGGCGCGGCCGATGGTCTGAATGAGTGAGGTCTCGGAACGCAGGAAGCCTTCCTTGTCGGCATCGAGGATTGCGACGAGCGCGCATTCTGGGATGTCCAAGCCTTCGCGCAACAGATTGATGCCGACCAGCACGTCGAAGGCGCCGAGCCGCAAGTCGCGAATGATCTCGATGCGTTCCAATGTCTCCACATCGGAATGCATGTAGCGCACTTTGATGCCCTGCTCGTGCATATACTCGGTGAGGTCCTCGGCCATGCGCTTGGTCAGCGTGGTGACCAGCACGCGGTAGCCTTGCGCCACCACTTTCCGCGTCTCGTCGATGAGATCGTCGACTTGGGTCGAGGCCGGCCGCACCAGCACCGGCGGATCGACAAGGCCGGTGGGGCGGATCACCTGCTCGGCAAAGACGCCGCCGGTTTGCTCGAGCTCCCAGGCCGCGGGCGTGGCCGACACATAGATCGATTGCGGCCGCATGGCGTCCCACTCCTCGAAGCGCAGCGGACGGTTGTCCATGCAGGAGGGCAGGCGGAAGCCGTACTCGGCGAGGGTGGACTTGCGCCGATAGTCGCCGCGGAACATACCGCCGATCTGCGGAATGGTGACGTGGGTCTCGTCGATAAAGACAAGCGCGTTATCGGGCAGATATTCGAACAGCGTCGGCGGCGGTTCGCCTGGCTTGCGCCCGGTGAGGTAGCGCGAATAGTTCTCGATGCCGGCGCAAGAGCCGGTCGCTTCGATCATCTCGAGATCGAACAACGTGCGCTGCTCGAGCCTTTGCGCTTCGAGCAGGCGCCCAGCGCCGTGCAGCTCATCCAGCCGCTGCTTCAGCTCATCCTTGATGCCGCGGATCGCCTGCTTCAGCGTCGGCTTAGGCGTCACGTAGTGCGAGTTGGCATAGACCTTGACCATGCTGAACTCGTCGGTCTTGGCGCCGGTCAACGGATCGAACTCGACCAGGCTTTCGATCGTGTCGCCGAACAAGGAGATGCGCCAGGCGCGATCCTCCAAGTGAGCTGGCCAGAGCTCGATCGTGTCGCCCCGCACCCGGAACGAGCCGCGCACGAAATTGGCATCGTTGCGCCGGTATTGCAGCGCCACCAGGTCGGCCATCAACTGGCGCTGCTCGATCCTATCGCCGCGCTTCAGGCTGAAGGTCATGGCGGTATAGGTCTCGACCGAGCCGATACCGTAGATGCACGACACGCTCGCCACGATGATCACGTCATCGCGCTCGATCAGCGCCCGCGTTGCGGCATGGCGCATGCGGTCGATCTGCTCGTTGATCGAGGAGTCCTTCTCGATATAGGTGTCGGTGCGCGGAATATAGGCCTCGGGCTGGTAGTAATCGTAATAGGACACGAAATATTCGACCGCGTTGTCCGGGAAGAAGCTCTTGAACTCGCCATAGAGCTGGGCGGCGAGCGTCTTGTTGGGGGCGAGAACCAGTGCCGGGCGTTGCGTGGCCTCGATGACCTTGGCCATAGTGAAGGTCTTGCCTGAGCCGGTGACGCCGAGCAGCACTTGGTCGCGCTCATGGGCGTTCACCTGCGCCACCAGCTCGGCGATCGCCTGCGGCTGGTCGCCCTTTGGCTCGAGGTCCGTCTGAATCTGCAAGGGGACACCGCCCTCGCTCTTCTCCGGTCGGGGAGGGCGATGCGGCACGAATGATGGCGCACCGGTGCCAGAGACCAGCGGATGGTCTTGCATCAGCGGCTGCGGCGACTCACCGAATCCTGGCGGACGGCGGTCGGCGCCGAGCGGCAGCCCTCCTTGCGCCAAGCCGGCAGCTTCGCCCGTGACGGCGCGGGGCTCGGCGCGCGAGCCGAAGGTCCTGGCGATGCGATGGGGCATGGGTGCGAATATGGCGGCTTTGGGAGAGAGATGAAAGCCCTAGGGCCGATCAAGGGGCTCGGCGGGCGGGCAAAAATTCTCAGTCCTCGGCTTGGTTTGCATTAAAACTGCCGTCGCCACGAATCGGCGGGGTGCCGCGCCACGCAGCTCATTCAAACGATCAATCATGTGCCCCTCTGGCTCGTGGGGCTGATCACCATGATCGTGGCTGAGGTCTACGCCGTCGGCCTTATGCTGCTGACGCGGGCCGTTTATGGCGTGAGCCGACTCGCAGAGAACAACGAGGTCGCCGGGTTCAAGTTTGCCGTCGTAGGCGTGTTCTATGCCGTGCTGCTTGCCTTCGTGGTGATCGCCGTTTGGGAGGACTATCGGAATACCGAAGCGGCGGTTCGTAACGAGACCAAGGCTATCGTCGATTTACACCACGTCACCTTCGCCTTTCCGGTCGAGAGCGGCACCGTGATCCGCGAGCGCCTCGTCTCCTACACTGATCATGTACGCAAATTCGAGTGGCCGGCCATGGCGCGCGGGAAGCCTAGCGATCACGTTGGCGAGGACCTCGAGGAGCTCAGCACTGCGGTCTTCCAGATTGAGCCGCAAAACCTAAAGGAGTTGGCGCATTACCAGAACGCGCTCAGACTATTGACGCTGATTGCCGACAATCGCGGCGAGCGCCTTGACAGTGCCAATGGCTCGGTGCCGCTTCTCCTCTGGTTTGTTCTGATCGTCGGCGGACTAATCACCCTCGGCTATCCGGCCTTTTTCGGAGCCACCAACCGCTTGGCCCAGATGCTCATGACTGCGACGTTGGCCGCGCTAGTCGCGCTCTCGCTCCTTCTTGCCCTCGCCTTGGACTATCCTTTCGCTGGCAACGAAAGGATTTCAGCTGAACCGTTCGACGAAGCGCTCGAACATATGCCGCCGAGCCTTCCGTCTCACTAAGTCATAGAATCTGCGGGGGTTCTTTGCTTTCACAGCCGCTAGCTTTGCCACGACTGATCGCGCGGGGAATGCAGTCGACGTTTCGCCGTGCCCGCACGGCAAATTGCCTTTTTCTGTTGCCATCAGGGCTATAATGAAAAAAACAATTGACTCATCATGCGGGACAGCAAGCCTGGACGAGTGGAAGCGTGAGTCGTGCAAGTCCGCGTCCGTTTGATCGGTCCAGTGCGGCAACAGGAGCAGAATCGGAGCACAAGCCATGGCTACGAAAAAGAGTGGGACGAAGCGCACTACGAGTAGAAGGAAGACGACAGCTAAAAGTGCTCGTCGTGGCGCAACCGCCAGGAAGACGAGCGCCCGGAAAACCAGCGCCCGTAAGCCGGCACGAAAGACGAGTGCTAAGAAGGCGGCGCGCAAGACAGCTGCAAGGAAGCCGACCCGTAAGACAGCTAAGAGCGCAGCGCGCAAGCCCGCCGCGCGGAAAACCGCGGCACGCAAGGCGCCCGCCCGAAAGCCGGCTGCCGCAACCAAACCAATAGTGGCGTCGGTAACGCCGGTGGCGACGAAGCCGGCTGCACCGGCGGCACCTGCTGCGCCGGCCGCCCCAAGGCCAGCTGCCGCGGCTGCGCCGGTGACCGGGACTGGTGGCATCACGCGGCCGGTGGCCCCAGCGGTAGGTGGCGGCGGACCTGCGCCGGCGGCACCCCGGCCCGCAACGCCAGGAGCGACGCCCGGATCGAGCCCTAGCCCAAGCGCACAGCCTTACCGGCCGTCTTGGGCGAGAGACGACGACGACATGTAGGCACTGAATGGAGGGCTGGCCGAACCGGCCCTCCGTTCCGGCACGCCGCCGAGGATCACGACTTATCCTCGCTTTCATCTGTGCGCCGTTCCTAACCCCTCGGACTTTATGTCACGCGCGGCGAGCAGGCCGAGCGCGTAACCCCTAAGTGTCCACTGCCCACACTACTTTTTGAGGTCGATATGCCTCCTGTCTCAACGGCATCAGGGCTTTGGCCCCAGGTCGCCCCCATCATCCTGCTGGTCTGCTCGAATATATTCATGACAATCGCGTGGTACGGTCATCTGAAGTTCAAGACCGTCCCCCTTGTGACGGTGGTGCTAGTGAGCTGGGGAATCGCCTTCGTCGAATATTGCTTCGCAGTGCCCGCCAACCGCATTGGAAGCGCCGTCTATTCGCCGGCAGAACCCAACACGATCCAGGAGGTCATCACCTTGATCGTATTCGCCGGCTTCACCGCGATTTACTTCAAGCAGCCGCTGAGCCTCACGCAGGGCGCAGGCTTTGCCCTGATCGCACTAGGCGCCATGTTCGTCTTTCGTGGTCAAGCTTGATCGGAAGTGGTGCAAGCCTCCGGGTGGGCTGCCAACCATCCGGAGGCGCGCCGAGGTTAGATGCCTCTGAACAGATTGCCACAAGCCAGAATGATGTAGGCCACGATGGCGACCCAAAAGGCGTGGCCGCTGATGAACGGGATCGCCACGAACGTTCCAATGATGGCCAAGACGGCCAACACCACCGAGATGATGAACACCGCGGTGGTCGGCGGTGAAAGATTCATCTCCAGCCCTCCCTCTCTGTTGACCTCCGGACTCTAATCTCTTTCTGTGAAGAATCGAGGGGTTTACTTTGCGGGCGCTGGAGGCCAACCTCAGGGTAACGATCGCCGAACGCGCGACGAAAAGGAGGCGGGGTAATGCGTCCATTGATGCGGCTAGTGTTTGGGCTTGTCGGTCTTGTTGCGATCTTGGCTGCGGTCGCTGTCGGGTTGCCAGCGCACGTGACGGTGGCGCGGACGGTAGTGATCAATGCGCCGGAATCGGCGGTCTTCCCCTATGTCAACAACCTGCACCGGTTCGGTGATTGGTCGCCGTGGAAGCTGCGCGACCCGCAATTGACGCTTACCTATGGGGGCCCCGAAGAGGGCAAGGGCGCGCAGATTCAATGGGCTAGCCAAAAGCCATCGATCGGCGCCGGCAGCATGGAGATTAGCGACAGCAATCTCAATCGCAGCGTCGCCCTTGCGGCCAATTTCAACGATCTCGAAGGAACCAGCACGTTCGACATTGTTCCCTCGGGTTCCGGCAGCAAGATCACCTGGAGCTTCGGCTACGATACTGGCTCGAGCCCGCTCAAGAGATGGAAGGCGCTGATGCTCGATGGCTTTATCGGTTCCGAATATCGCGCCGGACTCGACAAGCTGAAGGAGAAGGTTGAAGCCGATCGCCGTCCGCTCACCGCTCCGACAACCTCACCTACACTGAGCGTAACCCCGCCACCGCCCGGCGTGTCGAGCCAACCAGAGCAGCCTTCGACAGCGCTTCAGGGAGGAGCTACACCCCCGGCAGGCACGACCGCACCAAGTGGAACGCCGGCGCCCGTGCAGCCCGGTCAGGCTGCTCCGGGTGCACCCGCAGCACCAGCTACGGGATCGCAAACGGCCGGCACGCCTTCCGGGGCGCAAACCGACGCCACAACGACCACTGTGCCTGAGACGACTGCGCCGAAGCCCGCGCCCCCACAAAAAAAGAAGCGGCGCCGGAACCAGTAACCTGAGAGCCTGGTATTTTGCGGCTTAGAGCTTCTGTTCGGCGCTCGGCTCACGCGGCGCCGGCGTATCGGCCTCGATCGCCTGGATAACGAGGCGAAGCGAGCTTGCCAGCAGCGGATCGAGCGGCGAGCACGTCACCAGCGCCATCTGCCCGTCATTAGACTTGGGCTCGCTTTCAGCGAGGTGCGGATCGACGACGCGGCGGCCGGTCACTCTGTAGCTTCGAGAGGCGCCATCAGCGTTCGTGACGGTGATCCGATCGCCTATTTCCACATCGCTGATCCTGGGCCGAGCCGCATGCGCAGCGTGGCCCTTGCCGGACTTCGGCGGCTCAAGTGACAAGTTCTCATCTTTGCTGGCGGCCGCACCGCCAAGCACTGCGGCACTCAGGCCGAGTTGGGAAACTTTCGGGTTCGGCGCTGGTGTGGCGTTTTCCCACGGCCAGGGTTCCTCAGGCGATCCCGCAAGCGCATGCTCCCAGGCCGCCTCACGGATGAGCTGCGCCAGCCCCGTCTTGGTCAACACCGGGAAACCGTCGCTGCTGTGGAAAAACCACCCTAGCCCCAGAACTAGAACGGCTGCCAAAGCTCCCACTCCGAGCGCCGCGCGCGAGCGGAAAGAGAGGAGGAGGAGCTGCGCCGACCCCCGTTTCGGCATCAGATCCTCCTCCCGATCCGCCGCGGGGAGGCATAATCGCGGCGGTGGCAACGCGACAAGACCAACGTCACCGCGCTCAGCAAGG
>JBKPSQ010000066.1:0-5112 GCA_046735075.1 Pseudomonadota bacterium | reverse complement strand
CCTTCCTGGTGCCCGAGCCGACCATCCAGCAGCGCATCGTGCGCGCCAAGCGCGCTTTCCGAGTCGCGCGTGCCATTCGAGGTGCCGCGCGGGGAGGAGCTTGCCGCGGGCCTCGCCTCGGTGCTCGCGGTCGTCTATCTCATCTTCAACGAGGGCTATGCGGCGACCGCCGGCGACGACTGGATGCGGCCGCAACTTTGCCAGGAGGCGCTGCGGCTCGGCCGCATCCTCGCCGAGCTTGCACACGACGAGCCCGAGGTGCACGGCCTCGTCGCGCTGATGGAGATCCAGGCCTCTCGCTTCGAGACGCGCACCAGCCCGTCCGGCGAGCCCATCCTCCTGCTCGACCAGAACCGCGCGCGCTGGGATCAGCTTCTGATCCGGCGCGGGCTCGCCGCTTTGGAGCGCGCCGAGGTGCTGGCGCGCGAGGGGGGACGCGCCTCGGGTCCCTATGTTTTGCAGGCGGCGATTGCTGCGTGTCACGCGCGGGCGCGCGCGGCGGAGGAAACCGACTGGGCGCGCATCGTCGGACTCTACGGCGCGCTCGGCGAGATCGCGCCGTCGCCCATCGTCGAGCTCAACCGCGCCGTCGCGCTCGCCATGCTGTTCGGGCCCGAGGCAGGGCTCGAGATCGTCGATGCGCTGACGGCGGAGCCCGTGCTCAAGACCTATCATCTGCTGCCGAGCGTGCGCGGCGATCTATTGAAGAAGCTCGGGCGGCTCGGCGAGGCGCGCGCCGAGTTCGAGCGCGCGGCGGGGCTCACCCGCAACGGGCGCGAGCGGAAATTGCTGCTCGACCGCGCCGCTGCCTGCGCGGAGTAGGCGCCGCGCAAATTTCGCCAATCGCTCAGGTGTGGAACTTGTAACTAACAAGCCAAAGCAAGTTGCTAAAAAGCAATTGACTGCAATTTACCGCGGGGATTGCCGGGCTGCTTACGCGCCGCGACTCGGCCAGGGCTAGCGGCGCCGAAGTAATCCACAACTATCTTTAGTTGGTCCACAGCATTCGATTCGCGCCGACTCGACGTCAGTTGGTGTCGCCGAGTCGGCCGTTATATAACTGATTCACAAAGTGATTCGCGGCGGACGTGTTGGGTAGCGCGGAACTCTCCTGAGGCCAGCAGAGGGAACGCATGGCTACGGCACAGGCTATCTACGACCATTTCACCAATCCCGTTGATATTGTTGAGCAAATCGCGACGATCCATGACTGGACGTTCGAGCGCTCGGCGCCCGACGAGCTTACCCTCACCGTGTCGGGGACCTGGTGCGAGTACCATATCTCCTTGACCTGGCGGGAGGATTTGGAGGCGCTGCATCTCGCCTGCGCCTTCGACTTCAAGGTGGGCAAGCTCCGCATCGGGGATATCTACAAGCTGATGGCGCTCATCAACGAGCAACTCTGGCTCGGCCATTTCGACCTGTGGAAGGAGGACGGCCTGCTGCTCTACCGCAACGGGCTCCTGCTCGCTGGCGCCGATACGCATGTCGGCCAATGCGAGGCGCTGCTCAAGGCTGCGCTCGAGGCTTGCGAGCGCTATTATCAGTCCTTCCAATTCGTCGTTTGGGCGGGCAAGTCGCCAGAGGATGCGCTCGCCGCCACTCTACTCGAGACGCAAGGACAAGCATGACGCTCCGCCTCGCCGGCCCGCTGCTCTTGGTAGGAGCGGGAAAGATGGGCGGGGCGCTGCTCGAGGGATGGCTCCGGCAAGGCCTCGATCCCGCCCACGTCTTCGTTTGCGACCCTAATCCGCCGCCGGACGTCGCCGCGCTCATCGCGCGCCACAACATCGGCACAGGCGCGAGCGCCAACCTTCCGGCCAAGCCTTCGGTCATTCTGCTCGCGGTCAAGCCGCAAGTCATCGACGAGGTGTTGCCCTCGGTCGCGCCGCTCATGGGAAAGCAGACGGTGGTGCTGTCGATTGCCGCGGGACGCACCCTTGCGAGCCTCGGGCGGCATTTGCCGCGCGGCGCCGCGATCGTGCGCGCCATGCCGAATACCGCCGCCGCGATTGGACACAGCATGACCGCCGCCTGCGCCGGCGTCACGGTAACGCGCGATCAGGCGCTCGAATGCAACAGGCTGCTTGAGGCGGTGGGCGAGGTGGTGTGGATCGATGACGAGAGCCTGATGGATGCCGTCACCGCGATCTCGGGCAGCGGCCCCGCTTATGTCTTCCTGCTGGCCGAATGTCTTGCCGAAGCGGGCCGGCAAGCGGGCCTCGATGCCGAGCTCGCTAGTCAGCTAACGCGGACGACGGTGGAGGGCGCGGGTGAGCTGTTGCGTCACTCCGATCTCTCGCCGGCGGAGCTCAGAGCGAACGTCACGTCGCCGAAGGGAACAACTGCCGCAGCGCTCGAAGTGCTGATGGGCAAGGGAGGTTTCCAGGACCTCCTCGCCCGCGCCGTCACCGCCGCAATGAAGCGCTCCCGCGAGCTATCGTCGTAAGCGGCGACGCCTTTCGACGATCGCCAAATATGCCTATGTTTGGGTAAAGGAGTACGCCCATGTTCGACGATTTCTCCAAGCGTTCCAAGGCCGTGCGAGCGGCGCTCGATCTTGCCGCGACGCGCGGCTGGCGCGATGTCACGCTGACCGACATCGCTCAGGCGGCAGGCATCAGCCTCGCCGATCTCCGCCGCGAGTTCATCTCCAAAAACGACATCATCCGCGCCTTCCAGAAGGAGGTCGATGCCGAGGTGTTGGCCAAGTCTAGACCTGCTGCCGAGACGCAGAGCCCACGCGATCGGCTGTTCGACATCGTCATGACGCGGTTCGAGCTGATGACACCGCACAAGGCGGCGCTGAGGCGCATCTCGGCCTATCTCTGTTGCCGCCCTGGTGAAGCCTCGACGGTACTTTGCTCGTCGCTCGCCTCGCAATATTGGATGCTGGCCGGCGCCGGTGCAAAGCTCGACGGTTCTGGCGGCGCGCTGCGCGTCGCGGGCCTCGCGGGAATCTACGCCAACGTGTTCCAGGTCTGGCTCGACGATCCGTCGCCCTCGCTCGACAAGACCATGGCAGCTCTCGACAAGCGTCTCACCAAAGGCGAGCGCTGGCTGTCGGGGATGGAGACGGCGTGCGAGGACGTCTGCCGCTTCGCCTGCGGATTCCTTCCGCGCGGCTGGAAGCGGCGCGAGGCCGAAGCGCCGCCGCCCGCGCCGCCTCAGGCCGGTCCCGCGCCCGCACCGAGCCCGTGAGGTCGCTACTCGGGAAGCGAATCGTCGTCGTCGGGACCTGATAGGTCTTCCGGACCTTCGCCTGGCAATTCACGGTCGATGGGATCGCCGGCGATCGGCGCAGCAGGGTCGTCGATCGGGTTAAGCTGATTAGCCGACGCTCGCGCCCGCAACGGAGCGACCGGGAATACCGACTGGCTCGCCTGACCAGCTGCCGGGTAGGGTGCTACGGGAAAGACGGGCTGAGTCGGCTGCGCTACCGCGGGGTAGGGTGCCACCGGGAACATAGGCTGGGTCGCTTGCCGCGCGAAGGGCGCCACTGGGAAGATGGGCGCGCCGTTTTCGCGTTCCGCCTCGACCTGGCCCCCGCCGAGTTGGATGCCGATTTGCGATCCGGGCTGCTCCTCATTTTGAATTTCGTCGATGATCGACTGGGCAAGCGCGGATCCGGCAAAGCCCAAGGTTAAGGCCGCAACAAGTCCGACGGCGGCACGGCGCATGGCAGTTTTCCTTCCCAACGCTTGTTTGTGAGATTTCAGACCGGCACTCTTAGCACAGCTTTGAGCCCGCCAAGATGAGATTGGCTGAGGGCAATATCGCCGCCATGGATGCGAGCGATGTCACGGGCAATCGCAAGTCCGAGCCCGGTAGAGCCGGAGTCCTGATTGCGCGCGTGGTCGATGCGGTAGAACGGGCGGAACACCTGCTCGCGTTCGTGCTCGGGAATGCCCGGGCCGTCATCATCGACTTCGATGGTGAGAGCGCCGTTCTGCCGCGCAGCGCTCACCCGCACATGCTCGGCGAAGCGCGCGGCGTTGTTGACGAGGTTGGCGATCGCGCGCTTGAAGGCGTGACGCTTGATCGGCACCACGAGCGGCGCATCCTTGATGTCGATGGCGATGTCCTTGGCGCTATGTGCTTGGGCTTTCACCTCGCTCAAGATCTCGCCGACATCGGTACGCACCATCTCCTCGCCGGCGTCGCCTTTGGCGAAAGCCATGTAGTCCTCGAGCATGGCCTGCATCTCGTCGACATCGGCGCGCATGGCGTCAAGCTCCGGGCTGTCCTCGAACATGGCGAGTTGCAGCTTGAAGCGGGTCAGCACGGTGCGGAGATCATGACTCACGCCGGCGAGCATGATGGTGCGCTGCTCGACATGGCGCTCGATCCGATCCCGCATTTCGATGAAGGCATTGGCTGCTTGCCGCACTTCGCGCGCCCCGCGCGGCCGAAAGTCGTCCGGCGGCGGGCGACCCTTGCCGAAGCTGTCGGCAGCCTCCGACAGGCGCAGGATCGGCTTGATCTGGTTGCGCAGAAACAGAATCGCGACGGTGAGCAGAACCAGCGACGTGCCGACCATCCACAACAGGAAGATCTGCGAGTTCGAGGCGTAAGTCTGGCTGCGCCGCGCCAGCACGTGCATCACGCCGTCGTCGAGCTTGACCCTGATGTCGACGAAGTTCGACCTACCCACCGTGTCGATCCAGAACGGGCGGCCGATCTGGCGCTTGAGCTCATCCGACAGCGTGGTATCGAGCAGGTCGAAGAAGGGCTTGGAGTTCGCAGTCGGGAGATCCTCTCCCGGCTCGAAGCGCACGCGCAAGCCGAGGTCAAGCTCTGCGAGCCGCGTCAGGGTCTCGGCTTTGGCGTCCTGCGGGAAGTTCCGATAGATGTCGATCAGCATGGCGATGTTCTGCACGGTGACCGTGGACAGCCGCCGCGTCACTGTCTGCCAATGGCGCTCGAGGAACACGAAGGTCAGCACCGATTGGAGCAGCACCATCGGCGCGATGATGATGATCAGCGCGCGGGCATAGAGGCCCTTCGGCATCTGGTCGCCAAACGCTGCGATCAGCCGCTTGAACGGCCTCGGCCGCTCGCGGGTCGGAAGGGGTGGGGCGGCGGAAAGAGCGTCCATCACTCGGGATAGAG
>JBKPSQ010000065.1:0-27751 GCA_046735075.1 Pseudomonadota bacterium | reverse complement strand
GCAGTAGGTTAGTGAGTACTTTTGCCGGCGCTGCCGCGTGTGATTTACGCCGCGCTCACGCAAAGAAGCACGGAGCTCGGCTTAACGCTCTACGACCTCGAATTTCGTCCGTCTGAGGGCGTGAGCCAGGACCTATGGTCTACGCAACAAAGTTGGCACCGGAATTGGCACCGGAGACCGAAATACTAGCGGGTTTAGCATGTGATTCAGCGTTGCTGCCATCCCCCGAAAATGGCGGAAATTAACGAAAATTGGGACAGGCGAGGATAGGCCGGAACGAGGGATGCAGTCCTTGCGAATTTGTCATGTAGCACTTGGCGACGGCCCGATGCGGCGCGCTTAAAACAGGGGACCGCCGTACGGATAATAATGCTGCCAGTAGCGATACTGATAAGGCCGCCAATAAGGGTAGTACTGCCAATTGTAGCGGCGCGGCGCGTTGTAGACGTAGCGCTTGGCGTGGCGGGTGTAATAATGGCGATGCGCGACTTGCATCACCGCCACGCTCGCTTCGCGGCTCAACGCGGCATGATCGCCGAAGGCGAGCGGGAGCGCCGAAGGCGATCCGGACGATATGGTTAAGGCGCCGAGGATCAGGGCAATGGCAACTGCGCTGCGCATGGAAGTCGCTCCTTCATCCATTTCTATCCGGCTTGCCCTCACGCGCAACGCCGTAATCCAATAGTGGTTTCCCTGCCGTTAGCTATACTTTACAGCCACGCCGCGGCGACGAGGAGGATCACGACTTCGCCGACCTGCTCGGCGGCCCCGAGCACATCCCCGGTCTGGCCGCCGATCTGGCTCATGCAGAGCAACGCTAGAAAGACGATCGCTGCGGCTACCATCAGTGCGGCGATCAGACCGCCGCCGAAGCCGAGGCAAAGCACGAGCACGACGAAGCCGATCAGCGCAGCTATTACCGCCGCACGTTGCGGTGGCTTGCCTGCGGCGGCCGACAACCCGTCCTGCCGGGCGGCCGGCACTAGAAACATGAATGCCGGCATGATCGCACGCGCTCCGGCCTCGGCGGCAATGAGGGCGGGCGCGACGAAGGCAGGATCGGCGAAACTCGCGAGAGCACCCGCCCGGAGCATGAAGGAAAGAATGAGCGCAGAGGTGCCGTAGGCGCCCACCCTCGAGTCGCGCATGATCTCGAGCTTCAGCATCGGGCTTCCGCCGCCGCCGAAGCCGTCCACCATGTCGGCGAGGCCGTCCTCGTGCAGGCAGCCGGTGACGAGCACTATCACGGCAATCGCGAGCGTGCCGGAGATGAAGGGGTGCAGCCCGAGACCATCGGCGAGCCAAGCGACGAACGCGCCGATGAGCCCAATCGCTATGCCAATGATGGGAAACGTCCAGCTCGCGCGTGCCACGTCCGTTCCGGAGGCTTGTGCCGCGCCGATAAAGGGCAGCCGCGTTAGGAAGGCTAGGCCGACCTTGAGGTCCGTGATAAGGGCTTCGATCGAGGCGTCGGTCGTCATCCCCCCGTCCCTTTTGACGCGGCGCTCTCGAACGCGGCTCCGCGCAAGTCTCCTGGACGCATTCCCTGGTGCGGTAAGTCTACCCTGAAATGACGCGATTTGCCTCATTCGCCGAATTGCGCGCGGCCTGCCTCGACCTGTCCTCCGGCGATCTAGATGCTGCCGCCGAGGTCGCGGCGCGGGAGGCACGGCTGACCAAGCCGCCGAGGAGCCTCGGGCGGCTCGAGGAGTTGGTCGAATGGTTGAGCTTCTGGCAGGGCTTGGCACCGCCTCGGCTCGACAACGTGCAGATCGTCGTCTTTGCCGGCAATCACGGGGTCACTGCGCGCGGCGTGTCGGCCTATCCCGCTGAGGTCACGGCGCAGATGGTGGCGAATTTTGCTGCTGGCGGTGCCGCCATCAATCAGCTCGCGCACGCCGCCAATGCCGAATTGCGCGTTATCGCACTCGACCTCGAGCGTCCTACGGCGGACTTCACCACGGCCTCTGCTATGGACGAGGCTGAGTTCCTTGAAGCTGTGACGGCGGGCTACGAGGCGGTTCCCGAAGCGGCCGATCTCGTGGTGCTCGGCGAGATGGGGATCGGCAACACCACCGCGGCAGCCGCGGTCGCCGCGGCTTTGTTCGGCGGCGGCGGCTTGCGCTTTGCCGGTCATGGCACCGGCATCGACGAGGAGGGCCTGAGGCGAAAGCAGGTGGTGATCGACCAGGCGCTCGCTCAGCATGCTGCAATTCTCGACGATCCTTTGCGCATCGCCGCGGCGCTCGGCGGACGCGAGCTTGCCGCGCTTCTCGGTGCATGCCTCGCCGCGCGGCACGCGCGCATCCCTGTGCTGATCGACGGGTTCGTCTCGACTGCCGCCGTAGCACCCTTGGCCAAGCTCCGCGCCGACGCGCTCCACCACACGCGCGCCGGGCATAGGTCCGCCGAGGCGGGGCATCGCTTGTTGCTCGATGAACTTGGTTTTCACCCGCTGCTCGATCTCAACATGCGGCTTGGCGAAGGATCCGGCGCGGCCGTGGCCGTGCTCGTGCTTCGCGCCGCGCTCGCTTGCCATACCGGCATGGCGACCTTCGATGAGGCCAAGGTTTCAAACAAAGAGAGTTGAGAAGATCAGGCCGCGGCGATGGCGTGGAAGAAGGTGCCGGTGATGTTTCCCCGCCGCCCCCCTGCGGGGCCGAGCCTTTGGCCTTGTCCGTCGGCAAGCTCGACCAACGGCTCATCATTGCCAGTCGCCACCAGAGCCGCGTAATGAAACTCGTGTCCGCGCACGACTGCGCGGGCTCGACCGATGGCGCTGTCGGTGAGGAGTGTCGCCTCGCGATAGCCGAGATGAAGCCTGCGCTTCGCGAAGCTCGTGGCATGGCCGAGCAGGCCGGTCATGCGGTGGCTGATGCCATCCGCATCCTCGAGCACCTCGCCGAGGACCATGTAGCCTCCGCATTCGCCATGCACCGGCCGGGTCGCGGCAAAGCGCGTGAGCCCTTCGCGGAATTTATGCGCGGCGGCGAGCTGCCCCGCATGAAGCTCGGGATAGCCGCCAGGGAGCCAGCACGCGTCGCAGTCCTCAGGCGGCGGCTGGTCGGCAAGCGGAGAGAACGGCACGATCTCAGCGCCAGCGTGCCGCCAGCCGTCGAGCACGTGCGGGTAGACGAAGGTGAAGGCGTCATCGCGTGCGAGGGCGATGCGCGATCCGGGCGGAAGCAAGGCCGGCCCAGATTGCATCTCTGCAAGGCGAGGCGGGGCGGCAAGCGTCACGATGGCATCGAGGTCGAGGCGGGTCTCAGCGATTGATGCAAGACGCGACAGTCTTTCACCGAGGTCGCCATGCTCGCCGGCCTGAACCAGCCCAAGATGCCGCTCGGGCAGGGCAATCATCTCGTCGCGTAGGACCGAGCCGAGAACAGGCACGCCCAAAGCTGAGATGGCGTCCGCCGCGAGCTCGCGGTGCCGTTCGCTGCCGACGCGATTGAGCACGACACCCCCGATCTTCACCTCGGGATCGTGCGAGGCGAAGCCGCGCACCAACGCCGCGGCCGACTGCGATTGGCCTGAGACGTCGATGACGAGCAGGACCGGTAGACCGAATCGGGCAGCAAGGTCCGCGGTCGAGCCGGTCCGGCGAGGGGCGCCTTTGATGCCGTCGAACAGGCCCATGACCCCTTCGATCACGAGGAGATCGGCGTCAGCCGCGCTTACGAGCCCATCGAGCAGGGACGCTCGCATGGCCCAGCTGTCGAGATTGAAGCTTTGCCTGCCGGTCGCCGCCTGGTGGAAGGCGGGGTCGATATAGTCTGGACCTGCCTTGGCAGCTTGGACCTGGAGGCCGCGCCGGCGGAGCGCTGCAAGGAGCGCGAGAGTCACAGTGGTCTTGCCGGCGCCCGAACGCGGCGCGGCGACGATCAGACCGCGTGCGCTCATCGGACTACCCTCGCGGCGAGAGGCGCACTATAGCGAGCACTATGGCAACGAAGGCGCCGCCACTCCGCCGGGGCTGGACCACCGGGACCTGCGCCACGGCTGCGGCCAAGGCCGCCT
This sequence comes from Pseudomonadota bacterium, assembly GCA_046735075.1. Lineage (GTDB taxonomy): Bacteria > Pseudomonadota > Alphaproteobacteria > Rhizobiales > Methyloligellaceae > Methyloceanibacter. Next base: position 23,731 of record JBKPSQ010000065.1, on the reverse strand, counting down.
ACACGGCGCTCTTGACTGGCGAATTTCCCGATCCGGTCGAGGTCACACTGCCGCGCGGTGGCGGACGCCCGGCCTTCGCGCTTGCCACCACCAACCTTAATGGGGAGGCCGCGACCGCTGGCGTGGTGAAGGACGCCGGCGACGATCCAGACGTGACCCACGGCGCGCTCATCCTCGCCACGGTTCGGCATGCCCCGCCGGGGAGTGGCGTGAGCTTCAAGGCTGGCAACGGCGTTGGCACGGTTACGCGCCCAGGCCTTCCCGTGCCGCGGGGCGAGCCAGCGATAAATCCGGTGCCGCGGCAGATGATCCGCGCGGCAATCGCCGAGGTCGCGGCGGCGAAAAGTGTTCCCGGTGAGGTCGAAGTGGAGATCGCCATCCCCGGCGGAGAGGCGCTTGCCGCCAAGACCATGAACGGACGTCTTGGCATCGTCGGGGGCCTGTCGATCCTCGGCACCACGGGCATCGTCATTCCCTATTCCTGCTCGTCTTGGATCCAGGCGATCAGGAGCGGCATTGATGTCGCACGCGCTGCCGGCGTCACCCATGTCGCGGGATCGACCGGGGCTGAGTCCGAGAGGGCTGTACAGAGGATGTACGAGATGCCCGAGATCGCGCTGATCGACATGGGCGATTTCGTGGGCGGCATGCTCAAATATCTGCGCAGCCATCCCGTGCCGCGTGTGACCATTGCCGGCGGCGTCGGCAAGATGACCAAGCTCGCCCAAGGCCTGCTCGATCTTCACTCCAAGCGCGGCTCGGTCGATCTCGCCGCGCTTGCCACACTTGCCGAGCGCGCGGGCGGCTCGCGCGATCTCGCCGCCTACATTCTCATCGCCAACACTGCGGCCGAAGCCTTCGTCCACGCCGAGGCCGAAGGCGTTGGGCTCGGCGATGAAGTGGCGCGCGCGGCGCGGGAGACAGCGAGTGCCGTCATTGCCGGCAAGGACATTGACATCGAGGTCGTGCTGTTCGATCGCGAAGGTCAGCTGGTCGGGCGCGCGCCATTTTCCTCCGGTCATGCCGCGCCCCCGCGAAAGCGGCGGCGGTAGTCTGCGTCATAAAGCGCGCTATCGCGGAAGTCTTCTGCCGCCAAGGCACGGCCCACGATGATGACCGCCGTGCGCTCGATCGGCTGCGCCGCGAGCTTGCCGGCAATATCGCCAAGCGCGCCGCACACGATCTTTTCCTCGGGCCAGCTCGCATGCGCCACCACTGCGACAGGACAGTCTTCGCCGTAGAACGGCATCAACTCGGCAACGATTCTATCGAGCGCGTGAACGGCGAGATGGATGGCGAGCGTCGCCCCTGTTGCAGCGAAAGCGGCCAGGGTCTCGCCTTGCGGCATGCTTGAGGCGCGGCCGGGAATGCGGGTGAGCACCACGCTTTGCGCAACTTCCGGCACGGTCAGCTCGCGACCAAGCGCGGCGGCTGCCGCGGCGAAAGCCGGAACCCCGGGCGTTAGCGTGTAAGGAATGCCGCGCCGGTCAAGCCTTCGTAGCTGCTCGGCCAGAGCGCTGAACACCGACAGGTCGCCCGATTGCAGCCGCGCCACGTCCAGGCCTTTCTCGTGTGCCGTCTCGAATTCCGCCTCGATCTCGTCGAGCGACATCGGCGCGGTATCGACGACACGGGTGCCGGGTGGGCAATAGTCCAACAACTCACGCGGGATGATCGAGCCGGCATAGAGGCAGACCGGGCAGCGCGCAATAAGATCACGCCCCCGCACGGTGATAAGGTCGGCAGCACCAGGTCCAGCGCCGATGAAATGCACAGTCATGGCGAGGACTCGCTCTCGGCCAGAGCGCAGGTCGCAGGTCCGATTGCGATGCGCGCGAGCAGCAGCTTCGCCTCAGGGCCGCCGGCGGCAAGGGCCGCTGCTTCGGCGACCGAGGGTACGCCTTTGCGCGCCAGCGACTGCTCCGAGCGCGTCTGGCAGCGTGGCGCCGCCGCTTCGAGGGCCGGCTGTGGTACGAACAGAAGTGGCAGGCCGTAGAGCAGCGCCACGGCAGCGATGCCAGGCTCGTCGCCCTTGTCTGCCGGCGTGGCGATGGCGCCGAGCTTTTCTGGGGCGAAGCCTACTTGCTTGAGCGCAGCCGTGATCACCGCTTCGATGTCGCTGGGCGAAGCTCCCTTGCGGCAGCCGATGCCGGCCACGATCACGGCTTCACCCACACCCACTGCGTCACCGGCAGCGCAGGACGCCACCCTGTCTTGCCGCCGACGGGCTCGGCACGCGAAATCGCAATGCGGGTGAGGGTTCCGCCGAGCGCAGCGTGCCGCGCGGCGAGCTGGGCTTCCGTCTCGAGCGTGACGGCATTGACGACGAGTCTGCCTCCGGGCGGCAGCGCTGCGATTGCTGCATCGGCCACGCCGGGCGCGCTCGCTCCTCCGCCGATAAAGATGGCGTCAGCTCTGGCGAGCTCGTGCAAGGCTTCGGGCGCGTGGCCATGAATGACTTCAAGTCCCGGCACGCCGAATGCAGCTGCATTGCGCCGGATGCGGGCGGCACGATCCTCGTGCGCTTCGACGGCGATCGCGCGCATCGAGGAGTGGGCCAACATCCATTCGATGGCGATGGAGCCGGAACCCGCGCCGATGTCCCACAGCAATTGGCCGCGAAGCGGGGCGAGCGACGACAGGGTAATGGCGCGAATCTCACGCTTGGTGATCTGGCCGTCATGCTCGTAGAGCGCGTCGTCGAGGCCTGCGCTAAAGGCGATCACCCGCGCGCCTGGCGTGGTCTCCGCCTCGATGGCAACGGTGTTGAGCGCCGCGATGTCAGTGAGGTTGAAGCTCTCGGTCGTCGTTGCGCGCACGCGCTCGTCCGTACCACCAAGCGCTTCGAGCACGGTGAGGCGCGACCCGCCAAATCCAAGTGCGGTCAGGAGACGCGCAAGCGCGGCAGGGCCATCGCTGTCGGAGGTCAGCGCGAGCACACGTGCGCCGGGATGAAGATGCGGGCGAATGCGGTCGAGCTCGCGCCCGTGCACCGAAACCAGCGAGATGTCGGGGAGGGCCCAGCCGAGCCGCGCGGCGGCGAGGCTGAAGGCCGACGGCGCCGGCACCACCACCGTCTCTTCCGGCCTGACGTGGTTCGCAAGCACAGAGCCGACACCGTAGAAGAAGGGGTCGCCGGAGGCGAGCACGCAGACCTGCCGTCCCCGCTCCGCCAAGACCTCACTGACGGCGCGCGAGAACGGGCTTGGCCAAGGCTTCGCTTGCCCGCGGATAAGCTGGTTCGCGAGCGCAAGGTGACGCTCTCCGCCGAACACGATTTCCGCGCCTGCGACAAGGCCGCGGGCGACCGGGCTCAGGCCCTCGACGCCGTCTTCGCCTATGCCGACGATGGACAGCCAGCGCTTGGCTGGGGCAGGTTCCGGCATGGTCCGTTCAGCGCGCACGAGCCGCATCCTCATCCTTGGGGGCACGGCCGAAGCGAGGTTGCTTGCCGCGGCGCTCGCCGAGCGCCCGGGCGTCGCGGTCACCTTGTCGCTCGCGGGCCGCACTGCGAAGCCTATGCCGCAGCCGGTACCGGTCCGTGTCGGGGGCTTCGGCGGCGCCGAAGGTCTGGCTGACTATCTGCGTGCCGAGAAAATCGATGCGCTGATCGACGCGACGCATCCTTACGCCGCGGCCATCTCGGCCAACGCTGGCGAGGCGGCTCGGGCGACTGGCGTGAAGTTGCTTGCGCTCAGGCGCCCCGCTTGGACGAAGGTTGATGGCGACACCTGGATAGAAGTGGCGTCTATAGATGAGGCCGTGGGCGCGCTCGGGCAGGCGCCGCGCCGCGTCTTCCTGGCACTTGGCCGCAAGGAGCTTCAGCCTTTCGCCGCAGCGCCGCAGCACGTCTATCTCGTCCGCAGCGTCGATCCGGTCGATCCGCCGCTCGCCGTGCCGCACGCGATCTATATCGCCGCGCGCGGGCCGTTCAGCGAAGCAGAGGACCGTGCTCTGCTCAAGCGCCATCGCATCGATGTTGTGGTGGCGAAGAACAGCGGCGGAACCGCGACTTACGGCAAGATTTCCGCGGCGCGGACCCTGCAGCTTCCCGTGATCATGCTGGCGCGGCCCGCGTTGCCGGAGGTTCCCTCTGTCGCGACAATGGAGGAGGCCATCGCTTGGCTCGATCATGCAATCGCCTCCTCGACCGCGCGCGGCGTATAGACCAGCGGCGCGCGACCCTCGCGGGCGATGATCCGGGTCTCGCGCGAGCCGACGATGATAAGCGTCGCCATGTCTGCTGGCGCATCCCCCGCTTTAGCGAGTGTGGTCACCACGACGGTCTCATCGTTGCGGCCCACAGCCCGGCCGAAAATCACCGGCGTGGTTCCCGGCAGGTGGCGGGAGAGCCGTGCGAAGGCTTGGCCGAGCTGCCAAGGCCGCGCGCGCGAGACCGGATTGTAAAGCGCGATGACGAAGTCCGCGCCGGCAGCAGCATCGAGTCGTCGCTCGACCAGCTCCCAAGGCTTGAGGTTGTCCGACAGCGAGAGCGCGCAGAAGTCGTGGCCGAGCGGCGCACCGGCGCGCGCGGCGACCGCGAGCATGGCAGTAATGCCGGGGATAATCGCAACATCGAGCGCGCGCCAAGCCTCTGGTCCGGCCGCGATTTCTTCGCACACGGAAGCGGCCATGGCGAACACGCCGGGGTCTCCGCCAGAGACGATGGCGACCTGTGCGCCAGTGGCGGCATGGTCGAGTGCGGCGCGGGCGCGTACCCCCTCTTCGCGATTGTCTGAGGCGTGCCGCGACTGGCCTTTCTGCGACGGAACGCGGTCGAGATAGGGGCCATAACCATAGAGGGTTTCCGCCTCGGCAAGCGCACCGAGTGCCTCAGCCGTGAGATAGCGGTCATCGCCAGGACCAAGCCCGATGATGGCGAGCTTTCCGCTCATGGCCGCGCCTCCCAGCCTGGCACCAGCACGATGGCGAAATAGGGCGCGTAGGTGTCGAGCTTATCGACGAGCGGCATGACCGCAGCGTTGGTCATAGTGCCGCGCTCGACATAGATGGCGCGTTCGAGCCGGCCGGCGCGGTCGAGGGCGCGGCGCACCTTGGCGAGATGGCGGCCGATCTTCATCACCACGGCGGCGTCGGCGTCGGCGAGGCGGCGCTCGAGCTCGTATTCTGGCAGCGTGCCGGGTAGCACGGTGAACACGTCGTCGCCCTGCACCATCGGCTCGCCGATCGCCGACCAGCAACCCGACATGCCGGTCACGCCGGCCACCACCTCGGTCGGATAGCGCGGCGCGAGCCGCACATGGAGATGCATGTAGGAGCCATAGAACAAGGGATCGCCCTCGGCGATCACTGCGACCGTGCGGCATCGTTCGAGCTGCGCGGCAATTTGTGCCGCCGCACCGTCGTAGAATGCGCGCAGGGTGTCGCGATAGGCGGCATCCTCTTTCGGGATCTCCGTGGTCACGGGATAGAGCAGTGATAGCTCCTCGACGTCCACTTTGAAGTGCTTGCTGGCAATGGCCCGCGCATTGCTGGCGTTGCCGGCCTTGGCGAAATGGGCGATCACATCGGCCTCATTGAGCGCAGCGATGGCGTTCAATGTGAGCAGCCCGGGGTCGCCGGGGCCGACGCCGACGCCGATGAGACGACCCGCGGTCATATGCCCTCCTTCGCCAGCGCATTGACCGCGGCGGCCGTCATGGCGCTTCCACCCATCCGCCCGCGCACGACGAGATAGGGCACGTCACTGGAGTTTGCAGCGAGCGCTTCCTTCGACTCGGCGGCGCCGACAAAGCCAACGGGAACGCCGATAATTGCCGCTGGCTTGGGGACGCCAGCCTGAAGCATTTCGAGCAGACGGAACAGCGCGGTCGGCGCGTTGCCGACGGCGATGACAGCGCTCTCGAGTCTATCGCGCCACAATTCGAGCGCCGCAGCAGAGCGCGTGGTGCCGAGCTTCGCCGCAAGCTCGGGCACGCGCGGATCGCGCAACGTGCAGATCACCTCGTTCTTGGCGGGGAGACGTGCGCGAGTGACGCCATGCGCCACCATCTCGGAATCGCACAGAATGGGTGCGCCACCGCGCAGCGCTTCGCGCGCAGCCGTGACGAATCCGGGTGCGAACTCGATAAGTTTGGCGACCTCCACCTGCCCTGCGGCATGGATCATGCGCACGGCGATCTCGGCTTCCTCTGGCGCGAAGCGGGTGAGGTCCGCCTCGGCGCGGATGATGGCAAACGAGCGCTCGTAGATGGAGGCGCCGTCGCGGAGGTAGTCTTGCCTAAGCATCGACGGAGTCCCTTGGCTGGGACGCGCGTAGCACCTCGGCGACGAGATCGCGCGCATGGACATAGTGCTGCGGCGTGGCGCGCGCCGTGCCGTTGCAGACGATGCCGCAGCCTTGGCCCGTGCCGACGATTGTGAGGGGAGCGGGGCCCGGATAGGCGCAGCCTTTGGCGCAGCCCGACACATGCACGGCAATGCCGTCGCGAGAAGGTGGCAGATGCTCGGCAAGCTTCACGGCAAGGGCATGGGCCTCGATCAGCCCCGATGCACAAGCCGGAGCGCCAGCGCAGGCGACAATGCGGCGGCGCGGATCGCGGGCGTCCATGACGAAGCCAAAGTCGTCAGCTGCCGTTGCCAGCACAAAGCCGGTCATTTCGTCGATGGGCCCTAGGAGAAGGGCGCGACCAGGAGCAGGCCTCGCCCAGGTCGCACCGTTGGCACGCGCCGAGCGGGCGAGCGCCATCAGATCGCCGGCCGAGGCCTGGCCGAAGGCAAGGGCGACGCCCATAGCGCATCGGCCATTGCTCAGCTTGTGTAGCCCAATCGGCTCTGCACGAGGTCGCATGGGCAGCGGAGTGGCCGTGGCCATGCGATCCCCGGCAGTCTCATTGAAGACTCGAATGCCTTCGCCGCGCAGCAGGTCGGCAGCCCGCGCCGCAGGTCCGCGCGAGGCGATCACAGCAAGGATGTGCGTTGCGACATCGACAGCATCGTCGAGCGCGACAACGCCGAGCGGTGTTGCCGAAGCGGAGTCGCCGGCAAGCGAGACCTGAAGCTTGGCTTCGTCTGCCATTTGAATCGCGCGCAAGCGGAGATCGGCGGTGAGCGCATCGAGGTGGGGGCTTCCGCCGCCATCGATCACCACGGAAACCTTCGGCGAAAGCGCCAGCTCCCGCGCTGCCATGGCGCGGCGGAGCGAGAAGGCGAGCGCGTCAGCATCGATCAGCGCCGTCGGGTCGTCGGGAAGGGCATTGGAGATGACCGGCACGCCGTCGCAAAGCTCGATATCGAGTTCTGCGACTGCGGAAGCAAATGGCGCCGCAGAGCTGGGAGTGAGACCGCGTACTTGCAGGCTGCTGCGTGCGCTGATCTCCATGACGCCGTTGCCGTGCTCCTGTGCGGCAGCGCAGAGACGGATGAATGCATCGACGCGAATTGGCCCAGCCGTCACGATGCGCGCGATCAGGCCATCGCCGGTCTGCATCGGCTCGGCCAGACGCGGGCAAGCGCCCCGGGTATGGAGCGGGTTCATGGCGAAGCCTCCGCGCGCATGTCGGTGAAAGCGATGTCGTTTCGCCGCGGGTGCCATAGGCCTTTGCGCCGCGCAGCCTCGAGCCGGTCGGCGATGGCCTGCGCGGCGTCGGGATTCTCGCGCAGCAGGAATTCGCAAACTTCGGCGTCGGCAAGGTAGGCTTCGTGCACGAGATCGAACAGGGTGCTGGAGACGGCGCCGGTGGTCTCGGCGAAATCGACCAGCCGGTCCACAGTCTCGGCAAGCTCCGCTGCGCCGCGCGCGCCGTGGCGCATCATGCCATCGATAAAGCGCGAATTGGTGGCGCGACCGCGCACGATGCGGGCCAGCGCCTGAGGCAGCGTGCGCGCCCGCGGTCGCTCGGGGTTGGTCGTATCGAGCACGATGAAATCGGGAGCGCGGCCAAGCGAAGCCGCAGCAGCGGCGAATCCGCCGATATGTGCCACGTCCTCGGCGCCTTCGAGTAGGTCGCGGGTCGGATCGTTGCTTGGGTGCAGCAGCAGATCGGCGCTTGCCACTTGCTTAGCAAAGCCGTCGTCGGCTCGGCCTTCGCCCTCGGCGCCGCTATAGGCGTGGGAGCTGGCGGCGAGATAAGCGGCGCCGATCTCGGCCTCATCTGCGTCGCGCCCCAGCAGGTCCTCGGCTCCAGCACCATAGGCGCCGGGAGCATTGCCGAAGATGCGATCGAGCCTTCCGCCGCCCGCGATGCGAGCCGCAGCGACGAGGGGATTCTCGTCGTCATCCTCCTCGCGCTCGGCCACGAGCCGCGTGGCCGCATCAATCAGCGCGATCTGCGCCGGGAACAGGTCGCGAAAGAGGCCGGAGATTCGCCAAGTCACGTCGACGCGCGGCCGACCCATGACAGCGGTGGGCAGCACCTCAATTCCCGTAACTCGGCCAGTCGCCGCGTCCCACATCGGCTTACAGCCCATGAGCGCCAGTCCTTGCGCAATCTCCTCGCCCCCGGTCCTGAGCGTGGCGCTCCCCCACAAATCGATGACCAGCGCGCGCGGCATCTCGCCATGGGTCTGGAGATAGAGGCGGATCACCTCCTCGGCGGCGAGGCGGCCGAGCTCCATCGCGGTCGGCGTTGGCAGAAGGCGCGGGTCTGCGGTGAACAGATTGCGTCCGGTGGGCAGCACGTCGCGACGGCCGCGTTGGGGCGAGCCGGCGGGGCCAGGCGGCAGACGCTTGCCGTCGAGCGCGGCGATCAGCGCCTTGCGCTCGACCTCTGCGCTCGCCTGCCATTGCGCGTCGTTCGTCTCGGCAGCCATGCGACCATAGACGTGTAGCCCATCCTTGATGGCGAGATCCTTGAGGTCGCACAGCCAAGCGTCGATCTTGCGCAACGGCTCATCGGGATGGAGGTCGTGTTCAGCGCCTGCTTCGTGCGCAAGGCCACTATCCAGCGCGGTGTCGATGATAAGTTTGGCAAGCCGCTCACGCCGCCGGCGGTCAAGTCCGTCTGCCACCGCGTATTCATCGACCAGCCGCTCGAGCTCGCGCACAGGGCCCGACAAGCCGCCCTCGGTCAGAGGCGGCGGCAGATGGCCGATGGTCACCGCTGCGATACGCCGCTTGGCCTGCGCGGCCTCTCCCGGATTGCTCACGATGAACGGGTAGATCACCGGTAGCGGCCCGACCACGGCCTCAGGGAAACAGCAACCGGTCAGGGCCACAGCCTTTCCCGGCAGCCATTCGAGGGTGCCGTGCGCGCCCATATGCACCAGTGCATCGGCCTTGAAGCTCTGGCGCAGCCAGAGCCCGAAGGCGATAAGCGCATGACGTGGTGGGAGCGCGGGATCGTGATAGCTCGGGCGGCGGTCATGCACGTTTCCGCGCTCGGGCGGAAGCGCGACGAGGATGTTGCCGAAGCGCGCGGCGCGGAAGCGGAAGGCGCCGTCGCGGATATCGGGATCGCGTTCTGGATCACCCCACGCCGCCATGATGCGGCTGCCGATCTCGGCTGGCAACGCGGCGAGAAGCCGGGAATAGTCGGCGAGCGAAAGCGCCGGCTCTTGCGAGCCGAGCTCCAATTGCTCAATCAGGGTGCGGGGATCGTCCGCGCTGTCGCGGACGTCATACCCGGCGGCGGCGAGGTCAGAGAGCAGGGCGCCGATGCTTTGCGGCACATCGAGGCCGACGGCGTAGCCTGCGCGCCCGCCGGCGGCGGGATAGTCGGGCATGAGAACGGCAACGCGGCGTTCCGCGCGCGGCAACGTCCTCAGCCGAACGAGCGCTGCAACGCGATCACCCACGATGGAGATGCGATCGGGTTCAGGGCGGCTGGCAAAGGCAGTAAATCCGAGCGCTTCGTCAGCTGGCAGCGCATCTTTGAAAGCGATGGCGCCCAAGAGCACGCGGCCGTCAAGCTCGGGCAGCACCACGTGCATGGCGAGATCGGCAGGACCGAGCCCGCGCGAGCTCTCCAACCACGCCGCGCGCCTTGTGGTGGCGATAACGGCTTGCAGTACCGGCGCGTCGATCGCATCGAGCGGCGAAGGCTCGCTATCGCCGCAGGCGGCGAAAGCTGTGGTCGTGACGACCACCACAGGCTGGAGACGCTGCAGCGCATCGCGCACGAAGGCGCTGGCTTCAGGATCCTTGAGACTCGGAACGAAGAGCGGCGCTGGAGCGAGCCCGCGCGCGATGAGCGCGTCGTAAAGCGCATTGATCGGCGAAGTGTCGGCTGCGAGCAGCGCAGCGCGATAGAATAGGATCGGTACGACGGGCTGTTGCGGCGCAAGCGCTGCTTGAAGATAATCAAAAGAGACGGCGCCAGTGCCCGGCAGATAGCCGCCCATGCGCGGGAGGGCTTGCGGCTCTTGCGCCGACAGCGGCCGGCCCGCGTAGCCCGCGAGGCGCCGCAGCAGCGCTTGCAAATTCTCCCTGCCGGCTTCGCGGAAGTAGCAGAGAAGTGCTGCGAGCTCGTCAGGCGGCAGAGTCGAAGCCTCGTCGAGCCGCTTGTCGTCCCGGTCTTCGCCGGGGAGTACCGCGAGTGCGATGTTCTGCTCACGCGCCATGGTGGATAGGGCCTCCACGCCATAGCGCCACCAGTCGAGCCCGCCGAGCAGCCGCACCACGATGATTTTGGCATGCCGCCCGACCTTGTCGATCCAAAGATCAATCGACATGGGATGGCGCAGGTCGCGCAAGTGAACGAGCCTGAACGAAGGCAGCATGTGCTTCTCAGCGGCATAGGCTGCGGCAAGCCCGGACAGGTCGCTATCGGCGAAGGACAAGACCACGATGTCGCCCGGCTTCTGGCCGAGGTCGCGCGGTTCGACAATGTCATCGAGAGTCGCTGACGTGGTCTGGAGAAGGTGCATGACCTAGCCCGCGAGAGACTTTGCCACCGCCGCGCGATCGAGGCACTTCAAGCCGATCACCACGAGGCTTCCTTGCCGCCGCTCAGACCCGCCCCAAGGCTTGTCATAATAGTAGCTGACGCGCGGACCGACCGCCTGGATCAAGAGCCGCATCGGCTTGCCCGATACCGCCAAAAAGCCTTTCATTCGCAGGACGTTATGAGCCTCCGCCACAGAGGCGATGCGCTGGGCGGCGGCGGCAGGATCGCCGACCTCGCCCATGTCCACGACGAAGCTCTCGAAGTCGTCGTGATCGTGCTCCAGCTCATCGTCGTGGAGCGTCTTGCGATTCTCGATGTCGTCCTCAGTGCCGACGCCAAGGCCGAGCAGCGCCGCTGGATCGACCTTGCCCTCCGCGACTGTGACGACCCTCACCGCACGCGGCAATGTACCGGAGACGGTGGCTACCGCCTTCTCCATACCCGCGTCGTCGAGCAGGTCGCGCTTGTTGAGCACCACGAGGTCGGCGCAAGCGATCTGATCGCCGAACACCTCCTCGATCGGATCGTCATGGTCGAGCGCTGCGTCGGCCGCGCGCTGGCGCTTGAGCGCGTCGAGGTCTGCTGTGACCTGACCGTCGGCGAGCGCAGCGCCATCGACCACGGCAACGACGCCGTCGACTGTGACGCGGCTCTTGATCGCAGGCCAATGGAACGCCTGAACCAGCGGCTTCGGCAGCGCGAGCCCGGAGGTCTCGATGACGATGTGCTCGACCGCGGGTTTGCGCGCAAGGATCTGATCGAGCGCAGGAACGAACTCGTCGGCCACGGTGCAGCACAAGCAGCCATTGGCAAGCTCGACGATGTTCTCCTCGGGACAGGCGGCGTTGCCGCAGCCTTTGAGGATCTCGCCGTCGATGCCGACATCGCCGAACTCATTGACGATGACGGCGAGCCTCCGCCCATTGGCGTGGGCGAGCACGTGGCGGATCAGCGTCGTCTTGCCCGAGCCGAGGAAGCCGGTGACGATGGTGCAGGGAACGCGGGCAAGCGAGCTCATTCAGTCTCCTCCACGAAATCGAGCGGTGGCACGCGCGCGATCAGCCCGCGCTTCAGAACTTCAGGCCGTCCGCGCCAAGGCATGATGCCGTCCTCGCCGCGCGCGAGCAGCCGCGCGCCTTCGATCAGCGCTTCAGCATCTCTTTCAGCTTCGAGCTCGCCGAACACGTAGGTCCAAGTGTCATCGCATCTGATCACCGCGCTCAAAGCGCGATTGCAGTTGGCAAGGCAGCGGACTTCGCGAACCGTGACGCCGGTGTTTTCGGCAGCGCGGGCTGTTGCGCGTGCGAGCGCAAGGCCAGGGCGGAGAGCATCTTCAGGGTCGCGCGCGCGCCGGCAGGTGATGCAAACATAGACCGTGGCCGAGACGATCGCCTCGACCGTTGCATCATCGTCGTGATCGATGTCGGTGAGGGCCACGCCTGAGTCGCTCCTCTGAACGGACTGTTCTCGACGACAGGGCGCGTGAGGCTGCCGGAAGGACAGCCAAGGGAACCAACCGCCGCCGAGGCACCCCGCCCGGAAGACGACTAGAATCGACGGTAGGTCTCCTGGCTCGCGGGTCCTAACCCCTCACCGCCTTCCCGGGTTCTCCCAGTGGCTTTGGCTCGGGCTCGCCGCTCACAGTTGCGGGGGCAGCCGCGGATTTGGAGTTTCCTCTCCATACCGCGTTCCCTGTTCGCTCTCGAAAGAGAGACCGTCGAATGCCGGCAGTTAAGGCGGGAGGCGCCGCCTTTGTCAAATGCGATCGTGGGGAGGCGGCTTGCGTGAAAGCGCGGGGCGGCTATAGTCGCGAGGTCGTCGGTTCCCGCGTGGTGCGGGACGAAAAAGGGAACGCGGTGAGGGTTCATGCCCAATGCCGCGGCTGCCCCCGCAACTGTGAGCGGCGAGCTTCCCTCCACCTGCCACTGGAGCTTTCGCTCCGGGAAGGCCGAGGAGAAGCCAGGACCCGCAAGCCAGGAGACCTGCCGGCGGCGTCAACGCTAGCCCGCGCCCTCGGGTGGAGGGCGAGAAGGGGGATCGCATGAACTCGCTACCAACCGAAACTACAGGCGTCGCGCCGCACGCCGTCGCCGAGCTCGCCGCCTCACGCGCCATATCACTCTTCGCAGCTGCTCTGCTCGGACTACTCATCGTCGGCGGAGTCGGCTTCTCGCACATCATGGCGGTGCATAACGCCGCGCATGATTACCGTCATTCCATGGGTTTCCCCTGCCACTAGCGGGGGCATGTTATGGATTATTTCCGCAATATCGTGCTGGTCGCCGCGATCGCAGGTGTGGTCGCCGGGCTAGCAATGACGGTGGCGCAACAAGTCACCACGGTGCCCCTCATCCTCAAGGCCGAAGTTTACGAGGAGCAGGGCGCGCTCCCAGCTGCGCACGATCATGGCGATGCCGCTCAGGCAACAGTCCATGAGCATGGCGAGGAGGGTTGGCAACCATCCAACGGCTTCGAGCGCACCGCCTTTTCGCTGCTCGCCAATGTCCTCACGGGTGTTGGCTTCGCCTTGCTGCTCGGCGCCGCGAGCGAACTCGCCGGCGGCATCAGGAACTGGCGCCAGGGCGTGTTCTGGGGGCTTGCCGGCTTTGCCGTGTTCACGCTCGCTCCTAGCCTTGGACTTCCGCCCGAGCTTCCGGCCATGCCCGCGGCAGAGCTTGGTGCACGCCAGCTCTGGTGGGTGGCGACCGCTGCCTCTACGGCAATTGCCCTCGGCCTACTCGTCTATGGCCGCTCGCCATGGGCCGTGCTGGCGGCGATCGCCCTTCTAGTCGCGCCTCACCTGATCGGCGCGCCGCAGCCAGTGAGCTATGAGACGGCGATTCCGGAAGGCCTGCACCACAGCTTCGTTGTTGCCGTAGTGCTCACGACGCTGCTGTTCTGGGTGCTGCTTGGGGGACTCGCCGGACTGTTCCGAGGCCGCTTCCTCGGCGCAAGCTGAGCCATGGCAAAAGGCGGTGCCGTCGGGCGCGGGCTGATTACGCTCGTGCTCGGCGGCGCCCGCTCAGGCAAGAGCCGTTACGCCGAGTGGTTGATCATGACCTACCCACAGCCATGGATTTATCTCGCGACAGCGGAGGCACAGGACGAGGAAATGGTCGAGCGGATTGCACTGCATAGAGCGAGGCGCGGTGCCGACTGGCAGACGATAGAAGCGCCACACGATCTTGCCGGAGCGCTTCGCGCCGCGACGCCCAGCGCAGCGGTCTTGATTGATTGCCTCACGCTATGGCTCTCGAATTTGCTGGAGCGCGATTCCGACGTCGACGCCCAAATCGCGGAACTACAGGAAGCAGTGACTGAGCGGAAATCGCCTACCGTGATCGTCTCGAATGAGGTTGGCCTTGGCATCGTGCCAGAGAACGCGCTGGCCCGTAGGTTCCGCGACCTGCAAGGTAATCTCAATCAAAGGCTGGCGGCGCAGGCAGACCGCGTGATCGTAATGGTGGCAGGGATTGCGGCCGCGGTGAAAAGCCCATGACCAAGGGAATCGACGGGCAAGAGGCCGAGCGCCATCGCGCCAAAATGGCCAAGCGCAAGGCGGTGCAGGACGAGGAGGTCGCCGGTAAGAAGCTCGAGAAGGGCCTGCTCCTCGTCCATACCGGCACTGGCAAAGGCAAGTCGACCGCGGCCTTCGGGCTCGCGCTCCGCATGCTCGGGCGGCGCAAGCGTGTCGGTGTGGTGCAGTTCATCAAGGGCGCGTGGCACAGCGCCGAGCGCGACGCGCTGGCGAGATTCGGAGATCAGGTGGCATGGCATTCGATGGGCGAAGGCTTTACCTGGGAGACGCAGGATCTGGCGCGCGACATGGCGGCAGCCGAGCGCGCTTGGAGCAAGGCGCAAGAGTTGATGGCCGACCCGAGCTTTGCGCTGGTGATCCTCGATGAGCTCAATATCGCGCTGCGCTACGATTATCTGCCGCTGGACAAGGTCATCGCAGTGCTGAAAGCGCGGCGGCCGGAGCTGCATGTCGTAGTCACCGGGCGAAACGCGAAGCAAGCGCTGATCGATGCGGCGGATCTCGTCACCGACATGACGCTGGTGAAGCATCATTTCGCGTCGGGCGTGAAGGCCCAAGAAGGCATCGAGTTCTAAAAGCGTGGCCGCCCGCGCGCTCATGTTTCAAGGCACCGGCTCGGACGTCGGCAAGTCGCTGATCGTCGCAGGGCTATGCCGCGCGCTCCATAAGCGTGGATTGAAAGTCGCGCCTTTCAAGCCACAAAACATGTCGAACAACGCCGCGGTGACGGAGGACGGCGGCGAGATCGGCCGCGCCCAGGCGCTCCAGGCGCGCGCGGCAGACGTGCCGCCCTCGGTGCATATGAACCCCGTGCTACTCAAGCCGCAGAGCGAGGTCGGCGCCCAAGTCGTGGTGCAAGGCAAGGTCTATGGGCGCGCCACGGCCGTCGAGTTCCAGAAGGCAAAGCCAGAGCTCATGCCGTTCGTGCTGGACAGCTTCGCGCGGCTCAAGGCCAACGCCGAGATCGTGCTCGCCGAAGGTGCGGGCAGTGCGTCGGAGATCAATCTCCGCGCCAACGACATTGCCAATATGGGCTTTGCCCGCGCGGCGGACGTGCCGGTCGTGCTTATCGGCGACATCGACCGCGGCGGAGTGCTCGCCTCGCTGGTTGGGACGAAGGCGGTGATCGATGCGGCAGATGCGGCGCTGATCAAAGGTTTCCTGGTCAACAAGTTTCGCGGCGACCCGCAGCTCTTCGCCACTGGCATGAAGCTGATCGCCGAGGCCACGGGCTGGGAAGCGCTCGGCCTCATTCTCTTCTTTCCCGAGGCGCGGCTATTACCGGCAGAAGACGCGCTGGCACTTTCCACCGAGCGCGCCGCGAAGCCCGATGCGCGCATCAAGATCGCGGTCCCGCTCTTGCCGCACATCGCCAATTTCGATGATCTCGATCCGCTCGATGCCGAGCCAGCCGTCGACCTCGTCAAAGTGCGGGCCGGCACGGCGCTGCCCGGCGATGCGGACCTCATCATATTGCCTGGCTCCAAGGCGACCATTGCTGATCTCGCGGCCTTGCGCGACGCGGGCTTCGATATCGATATCGCTGCCCATCTTCGCCGCGGCGGGACAGTACTCGGGCTATGCGGCGGCTATCAGATGCTCGGCCGCACTATCAACGATCCCGATGGCATCGAGGGCGCAGCGGGAAGCGCCCAAGGTCTCGGTTTGCTCGACGTCGAGACCACGCTCTCGGCTGAGAAGCGGCTAGAGAAAGTTGAAGGGACGAGCTTCGATGGGACGCCTCTCGCAGGCTACGAGATGCATATCGGCGTGAGCGAAGGTCCGGATCGTGCGCGGCCCTTTGCCCAGCTTAGCGACGGCACACCCGAAGGCGCGATGACACCCGATCGGCGCGTGATCGGCACTTATCTCCATGGCCTGTTTGCCGATGACCGGCAGCGTGCGGCGTGGCTCGCGCGCTTCGCGGCCGGAGTCCCTACGATTGCCTACGAGGCCTTGATTGACGCCACGCTCGACAGGCTGGCCGCTCACCTCGAGACGCACATCAATATCGACAGGTTGCTCACGCTAGCGCGATGAGAATGGCGATAAGTGCGACAGACCCGATCAGCAGCGCGTCGGCACGTCGATATAGAGAAAGCGCGGCGCGAATGTCTGCAGCGGTGGCGGCGCGCCGTCCATTCCCCATCCAGGCATCGTCAGTCTCGACTTGATGATACGAGCGCGGTCCTGCCAGCGCGAGGTCGAGCGCACCGGCCATGGCGGCCTCCGGGTGGCCTGCATTTGGCGAGCGGTGACGAAAGGCGTCGCGCCTAACGGCTTCCAAAGCGTCGGAAGCTGAAGCGCCCGGAGTGGAGTAGGCGGCGGCAATTAGGAAAAGAACCGTAAGCCGAGATGCGGGTAGGTTCACGAGATCATCGAGGCGCGCGGCGGCCCAGCCAAAATTCTCATGCCTTTTCGTGCGGTGGCCGATCATGCTGTCGGCAGTGTTGATTGCCTTATAGATTGCCGCGCCGGGGAGTCCACCTAGTAACATCCACAAGGAGGGCGCCACCACCCCGTCGGAGAAATTCTCGGCGAGGCTTTCGATTGCCGCCCGCGCCACGCCAGCCTCATCAAGCTGAGCGGTATCGCGGCCGACAATATGCGATACTGCCTCGCGCGCTGCTGCGAGGCTGTCCTGTTCCAAAGCCACGGCGACTCGCTCTACATAGGCGTGCAGGCTTCGCTGGGCGAGCAGCGTGCTGGCGAGGAGGGCGACGAGGACGAGGCCGAAGGGGAGGAGCAATAGGCCACGCTCGATGAGGAACGCAACGGCGCCGGCAACGATGATGATGATCAGAATAGCTAAGACGCCGGCGAGGCGGCGGCGCGGGTCATCGCCATCGCGGTTGAGCCGAAGGTCGAAACGCTCGATCATCCGGCCAATCCAGGTCACGGGATGCCCGAGCGTCTTCGCGAGCCGGTCCGGGTAGCCAAAGGCGGCCTCGAACAGAAGCGCAAGCAGCGTGAGCACAGCAGACATGGCCAATCCAGGACAGCTTGCGCCACTCAATCATGGCGGAGACCTCGGCGCCGCGCGGAAATTGTTTCCCAACGCGCCAGAACCTTTCCTCGACCTGTCCGCCGGGATCAATCCCCATCCTTATCCTTTGCCGGAATTTGCCGAGGGACTCTATGCACGCCTGCCGCAGCAGGCGCTTCTGCTCGAGCTCAAAGAAATCGCGGCCAAGGCCTATGGCGCGCCATCGGCCGCGCACCTCGCGGTCGCGCCAGGCTCGCAAATCCTGGTAGCGCAAGTCGGCTTCCTGCTGGCACGCGGCCACGCGGCAGTGCTCTCTCCGACTTATGCCGAGCATGCGCGCGCGGCGGAGCTTGCCGGCCATAAGGTGGTGGAGGCGGCGGAGGTCGCGCAACTCGCAGATGCGCGCCTCGCTATCGTGGTCAATCCCAACAATCCTGATGGCCGGATCGTTGCCAAGGATGCGCTGTTCTCGCTCGCCGAGCGATTGCGCCGGCGCGGCGGCCTGCTGCTGGTCGATGAGGCCTTCATGGATGTCGCGCCGCCAGGCTTGAGCCTCGCGGGGCAAGTCGAGCGCGGCAACATCGTGGTGCTGCGCTCCTTCGGCAAGTTCTACGGGCTTCCCGGATTGCGGCTGAGCTTCGCCGTCGCGACACCAGTCATCGCGTCGCGGTTCGCCGCCGCGCTCGGGCCTTGGCCGATATCAGGCGCTGCTGTCGCGGTTGGCCGCGTGGCGCTGGCCGACGCGGCATGGCGCGAGACGACTCGGACATCGCTTGCGGAAGCCGCGCTGAAGCTCGACGTTCTTCTCGCCGGCGCGGGGCTCGAAGTCATCGGTGGGACGTCATTGTTCCGCCTCGCGCGCAGCAATGAGGCGGCAAGGCTATTCCGGCATCTCGGAGAGTCTGGAATCTTCGTGCGGCGGTTTAACGAGTATCCCGCCTGGCTTCGGTTCGGACTTCCCGGCGGGGAGGATGAATGGCAACGGCTGCGCTCGGCATTAAACGCATTTGCCAGCGCAAAGGCGATAGAGGCTGGTCAGTGAGCCCAGCGCCGCGCGTGGTGGTGAGCGGCTTCGAGATTGCCTTGCGCCTCTTCGGGCAACAGTCTCGCGATCACGCCCATGGCAAGCTCGACTGAAATCTCGCTTGCGCCACACTCCTTAAGTTGCTGTCGCAGCCAGCCGTAGATTTCCTCGTCCCCGGCTCTGAGGCCGACGGCGATCTCTTCCAGCATCTGCACCAATGATTCAGCTGCCATCGCGCCCCTCCATCTGCCTAGCCCGCAGGCTCATGGCTCGCGCTCAGTCTTGTTGCGCTCCTGGTGCGGATCCCCCCCGACTCACGATCATACTTGGTCTTGGGCCGGATAGACGTGGCGAAGCTGCAACAGTGGCGGTCTTTTCGACTAGTCGGCGCCTGGCCCGGTAAAGGGCAGCGGCATCACCGAAGCGGTGGTTTTCGGCTCGCTCGGGGCTTCGGCCACCGGTACGCCGCGCCGCAGCACGGGCCGGCAGTAATGGGAGCCGTGCTCGGCATTGGTCAGCAAGAGATCGACGTGGATGTGGTTGTAATGGAACCGGTCGCTGCCCGGACCGAGCACCGTATAGAATTCCTGGCAGGCGCCGGTGAATACGGCCGCGAGGAACGCCTGCTCGCGTGGGGTACCGCGCCACCAGGCATTGGCCACGGTGATGATCTGCCCATTAGCCAAGCGGAAGGCGGCAACATCCAGCGCATTCCCGAAGGCGTGCTCCGAGATACGGCCCCAGTTATTGCCGTTCCGGCCGCGGCAGCCATAGGAGGCAATCTGGCCTATCTCAATGACCCGGCTACCGAAATAGCGGTAGGCCGCCGGTTGCACCGACGCTTCGACCCACCGATCGAGCGCCGCGGTCAGGGGGCAGCCAATTGTCGCAGGCGGGGTGACGGTGACGCGGCCGTCCGACAGGCCCGACACGCGCAGCGGGCGTTCGAGGCCGCACACGCCAGGCCCGTCGATGGTCTCCATCGGTGTCACATAGGCCGAGGCGTGCACCGCGCCGCCGGTGAGGCAGGCCTCCTCCACCTTGCCACGCCACGGCGCGCGCTGGCCGGAATTGAAGTTGCCTCCGGCGCAACCGAACAGAGCGCCAAGGCACCCGGCCACGGAAAGGCAAATTACGAGATACGCGACCCTCGCCCCCATGGCCGGTACCTTGCGGCCAAGGGTCTGAACAAACTTTCAATGGGGCCTTAACCAGCGGCCCCAGGCCAGCGGCTCGGACGAAGCGAGCGCCGATCGTTAGCTGTGCTTCACGTGCCTGTGCGTCGGCTGCGCCGGATGGGTGGCGGCGCATTTTGCGCAGACGCAGAAGGGATCGCACTGCAAGGTCGAACCCTTGGGGCAGAAGAATCCCTGTTCGACACAATCTGCGCTTTCGACCGGCGAGAAGGACTGAGCGGGACGCTGCAGGACTCCCATCGTGGCGTTCGCCTGGAAGGCATAGCCCAGGCCCAATAAAGCCGTTGTCGCGGCAAGCAAGATCACGAATGTACGCATGTTTCCCTCCGTACGCGCGGCCCATGCCCCTGGGCCACCAGTGGACGATCCTACGCCCAAAGGTCTTGGCGGAGACTGGGACATTGCGTCCCGGCTGCTGCGGTCAAGCGGAGAATCGACGAGGAAAGGCGCGCTAATGCGGAGCGTTAAAGCTCCGTACCGGAGACCGCGTGCCATCGAGATAGGTGAGCTGCACCTGCATCGACTTCGTCTTGGGCGGAACCTTCATGTAGATCTTGGCATCCTCGGGGACGCTGTTGGGATCGAGAATGTTGCATGGCGGCAGCTTGTAGACCTGATCGGCAGCGCCGCCGTTATAGCCATACCGCACCTCCTGGATCGCGCAGCGATAGGTGATGAGATGCGAGAAATAGACGAGCATAGCGCCATTCCAATCGCGGAAGTCGATCCAGGCGGTCCATAATTCCTCGAGGATCTTCTTCTCGCTCTCGGCGAGCGCGGCTTGCGGGTCGAAATTGATGGTGACGATGTCGGCCTGCTCGCCGCGCTTGTCGCGCCAAGTGAAATAGAGCTTGGTCTTGCCCTGGTCCGGCGGCAGCTCGAAATAGGTCTTCGGCATTCGCATGCCCGTGCGCTGATCGAGCGCGTCGATGAAGCCGGCGTCGATGAAGCTGCCTTGGTCGCCGATGCGATAGCCGAACTGGGTCGCCGCTTCGGGCAGCGACACATTCACTGTCCAACCCGCGTTCGAGCGCATGAAGCTGGTCAGAGGCTGCGGACCTGCTGTCAGCGCCGCAACCTTCTCCCTCCTGCGGCGGCAACACGCTCTCGCCACCACCTTCCTGCAGCTTGGCAACGCTTCCGGCAGTGCCGGCATCGGGCGAGAGATAAAGATCGCCGACGATCTGATCGTAATAGGCCGGCACTTGGAGGTGATCGACCTTGGCGGCGAGCTCCCGCACCTTGGCTTGCGTCTTCTTGGCGATTTGCACCATCGACTGGCCTGGCGTCTCCATCTCGAGCAGCAGCGTGCGGGTAAATACCGAGTTGGGATTAACGTCGGTGTCGCTCAGGCGGTCGAGCGCCGATTGACCCTGCCCCGCCGAGAACAGCACGAACATGCCTTCGGCCGGGTCCATGCGGGCGAGCCCGCGCGTCATGCCGATCGAGCGTTTGCCTTCGATTGCGAAGGGATTGTCGCGGCAAGCATCGAGGATCAGGATCACGGTCGCCGCGCCCTTCTCCTGCAAGCGATCGGAGAGTCCATTGGCGGCGAAGGAGGCGTCCTCGGCGAGGCGTTCCTCGCCCGGACCCACCGCCGGCACGTCGACCGGGAGAAGGTAGTTGGTGCCGTCGATGGCAAAGCCATGTCCCGCAAAATAGATGAGCGCCGTGTCTCCCGTCGCGATCTTGCTCTCAAGCTCGGAGAGGGCCCGGCTCATGGCGCGGCGACCGACATTCTCAGCCTTCACCACGTCAAAGCCGATCTTGGATAGTTCTTGCGCGATGGCGTCGGCGTCGTTCACCGCCTTTTGCAGCTGCGGCACGTTCTCATAGGCATTGTTGCCGATGACGAGCGCGAGCCGCTTCGCGGCAAGGGCCGGCTGGGAAAAGAGGAGAAGGCCAAAGAGGAGCAGGGCAATGGCACAGGCGGCGCTCAAGCCGAGCGGCATTCCGCGCCCGCCACGCGAATGGATCGTCACGATCGAGGCCCTCCCTCTCCCTAATTCGCCTAAAGCTATGTAGTGTGACGGCTGTCGGCAAGGAGCCGCGTCAGGCAAGCAGCAGCCATAGCCCAATGCCGATGAGGGCCGCGGTCCACAACAGATCAAGATTGATCCAGCCGCGCCTGAGGAAATCGAGTCCTGCCCACTCGTAAACGATCAGCGCAACGATGCCCGTCACAGCGAGCATGGCGAGGCTGTGCAGCAACACGGCGAGCGAGGCGATCCAGAGAGAGTGCGTTGCCGGCATGTGGTGGGCATGCTCGCCCATCTGCTCGAGCGGCATCAACACCGGGATCAGCATCATGCCGGCGCCATGCGCCGTGGCCATGACGAAGGACCACACGCCAAGACCGATGAGCCCGGTCTTGAGTCCGATGCGCACGCGATGGCGATGTCCGTAGAGGAGATGATAGAGCCCCCAAGCGATCAGGAGTACGCCGGAGAAGATGCGGAACGCATCCTCGTCGATCGCAAGCCCAAGCCCGATCACCGCATAGACCACGACGGCAATCGCGAGCGCGTGGCCGATGGCAATCGGTATCAGCGATACGAGAACAGTCGCACGGCTCTGCCGATAAAGGCCGAGCGCCACGGCAAACAGCCAGCCCATGGCCGGGTTGAGCCCGTGGAAGGCGCCGAGCGCGATCAGCACCAACCATGGCGAGATGTTGGACATGCTAACCCGTTACTGGATTCCCGCTTTCGCGGGAATGACGACGGTGTGGTTCACGGGTAGCAATAGGAATCGGAGGAGCAGTCGCCACCTTGCAGGCGCACCTGATGAGGGCGGTGGCTCTTCGGCCACGTCACGAAGAAGCGCGGATCGAATTCGATGCCGCCCTCGGCGCCGGCGTCGAGCTTCACCATCCAGCCATCGAGGCCTTCGGGATAGAATTGCGGATCGACGGCACCGTAGAGCGAGTTAGTGAAATAGACGCGCCGCCCGTCACGGCTGATCTCGACCATTTGCGGTCCGCCATTCAAGGGGCCGTTGCCCCCAGGATGCAAACTGCGTGATACGATTCCACCGATCCTGACCTTGCCGGTGAGCTTCGGATTGAACGGATCGCTGACATCGTATTGGCGGAGGTCGCCGGTCCCCCAGCAGGCGACATAGAGGAACTGGTCGTCCATCGAGAGGTCGATGTCGGTGACGAGCGGCGGCACGGCTTTGAAGCCCTTCAGCACCGGCGGCAGCAGGTCGGGGTCGGCGGGCTCGGCCGGAATCTCGATGATCTTCTTGACCGCCCATTTGTCGCCATCGCGGTACCAGGTCCAGATCGAGGCCGACAGATCCTTGAGACTGATGACGGCATTCACGAAGCCGTAGGCCTTGGTCGGGTCATGAGCAGGTCGAAGCTCGAACACGAGTTGATAATCGGGCCCGAAGTCGATCTCCTGCAGATGCTTGCGCTTCTGCAAGTCCCAGAAATGCAGGCGCCGCCCATATTGGGCACCGAGGAGGATCTCGGGGACGAGCCCATTCTCGACGGTGTTGGGCGCGCCCCATTCGCTCGTCACCATGGTGTCGTAGCCGAGATGCCACCAGGCGTCATAGGCAAGCCGCTGCGGTCCGCGCTCGACCTCCCAGCGGCCGAGCACATCGAAGGTCTCGGGATCCATGAGGAACACGCCACCCGGCGTCTCCCCTTTGGCATCGCCGAGCGCCGAGACATAGATGCCGTCGGGTCCGCAATGCACCGTATGCGGCCGACTGTAACCGGTGGCCTCAATGATTTCTTCCGGCTCGATGACCCGCACGATCGTGGGATTCTTGGGATCGGGTTTGGTGTCCAGGATGTAGATGCGCGAGGAGCGCAAGCCGGGAACCACGAGATAACGCCGCTCCGTGTGCGGATGCGGGGCGTTGGGACAAAGGCAGGATGAGCACGCGTTCCACCCGTAATGGTGCAACTCATCGCCGACCTTCGGCATGTCCACGCGACCAACCACTTTCGCGTAGGTCGGCGAGGAGGGGTCGACGTCGATCACGGCCAGGGCATCCGGCACATCGCGCTTCGGCGCGAAGGTCGCGACATAAGCGAGCGTCTCCGCCGGAGCTTTGGCTGCGAGTCGCGGCGAGGGGTAGAAGGTCGGGTCTGGGGTCCAGCGTGTCATGCACTCCTCCTAGGAT